>DEKZ01000230.1 GCA_002354135.1 Massilia sp. UBA2709
CCGGCGCGATGGCCAGGTCGAGTTCCTGCAGCGCGGGGCCGCGGCTGCCGTTGAGGTGGCGCACTGTCAGCTTGTCGAGCTTGAAACTCATCTGCACGGTCCTTGTCTTACCTGCGGGCTTACTTCAGCAGGCCGGCGTTGCGCGCGGCCGCTTCGATCGCCTTGTAGTTCTCGGCTTTCGTCGGCACGAACTTGCTGGCGCGCTGCAGTTCCAGGATTTCCTTGCCCTGCGGGGTGGACGCGTCCAGCGCCAGGAAGGCGTCGCGGATCTTCTTCTGCAGCGCCGGGTTCATGTCCGAACGCACCGACCAGTTATAGTCGTAGTAGCCGGGGGTGGTGTAGAACACGCGGACAAGCTTCGGGTCGACCTTGTTGGCTTCGACCAGTTTTTCCCAGACCGAGATGTTCAGCGCGCCGGCATCGACCTTGCCGCCCGCAACCGCGGCCACGGTGGCGTCATGCGCGCCCGAGAAGGAAACGCGTTTCAGGTCGGTGTCCGGATTGATCTTCGCGCCCAGCAGGAAGGAGCGCGGCATCAGGTGGCCCGAGGTCGAGGATTCCGAGCCGAACGACAGGGTCTTGCCGCGCAGGTCCTCGAGCTTGTGGATGCCCGGGTTGGTGGTGATGAACACCGAACGGAATTTTTCGTCTTCCGCGCGCTGCACCAGCGGCGTCACCTGGCCCTTGCTGCGCACGTTGGCCTGCACGAAGGTGAAGCCGCCGAACCAGACCATGTCGAGCTTCTTGTTGATCAGGCCCTCGACCGAGGCGGCGTAGTCGGTCACCGGGGTGAACTCGACCTTCAGGCCGGTGGCCTTGGCCAGGTAGTCGCCCAGCGGCTTGAACTTGCGCTGCAGTTCGGTCGGCGCTTCGTCGGGAATGGCCGAGACCCTCAGCACGCCGGGCGTGTTCTGGGCCGAGGCGCCGGGCGCGGCGAAGAGCAGGAATGCGGCCACGGAGGCGGCCAACAGCGATTTCAAGCTGGACAGTGGGGACATATTGGCTTTCTTATTGATCGATTCGAGGAAAACGGACGGCCTGCACGCTTGCGCGGCAGGCGAACGCGGAAGATCGGGACGTTCCGCTATGATAGCAAAAACGGCAACACCTCCCAGGCCAGGGCGCATGGTGCGCCGCGGCGACACGAATGATAAACCTTATGATGACGTCTTGCATAACCGAGAAGCGAGAGAGCGTTGCCAGCGCCCACATTCCCGCCGAGTTGTACGACGGCCTGAATGCCCGTGCGGCGAGCATCTCGCCGAAGTTCCTCTACGACGCGCTCGGCTCGAAGCTGTTCGAGGCGATCTGCGAGCTGCCCGAATACTATCCGACCCGCACCGAGGCCGGCNNCCCCCGCCCCGCCCCGGGGCCGGCATCTTCGCCCGCCATGGCGCCGAGATCGCGCGCGCGGTCGGCCCGGGCGCGACCCTGGTCGACCTGGGCGCCGGCAATTGCGCCAAGGCGGCCTCGCTGTTCCCGCTGCTGCGCCCGAGCCAGTACGTGGCCGTGGACATCTCCAGCGAGTTCGTCGCCGAGGCCCTGGCGCGCCTGCGCCAGCGTTTCCCCGCCATCGCGATGCAGGCCCTGGGGCTGGACTTTTCGAACCGGCTCGACCTGCCTGCCAGCGTGCACGAGGCGCGCCGCCTGTTCTTCTATCCCGGCTCGTCGCTCGGCAATTTCACCCCGCCCGAAGCGCGCGCCTTCCTGCGCCGCCTGCGCCGCCAGTGCGGGCCGGATGGCGGCCTGCTCATCGGGATCGACCTGGCCAAGGACAAGGCCGTGCTCGATGCCGCCTACGACGACGCCCTGGGCGTGACGGCCGCCTTCAACCTGAACGTGCTGCGCCACGTGAACGCGCTGATCGGCGCCGACTTTGACATCCGCGCCTGGCGCCACCTCGGCTTCTACAACGAGGCCATGGGGCGGGTCGAGATGCACCTGGAAGCGCGCGGCGCCCAGAGCGTGCGCTGGCCGGGCGGCGGGCGCGACTTCGCGGCGGGAGAACGCATCCACACCGAGAACAGCTACAAGTACCGCCAGGCCGACGCCATCGGCCTGCTCGAGCAGGCCGGGTTCGAGGCCACCCGCGTCTGGACCGACCCGCAGCGGTGGTTCGCCGTCATCCACGCGCAGGCGGTGGGCTGAGGGGAAGCGCCATGCAGCAGCTCGATTTCAACGCCGTGCGCCAGCGCTCGCTGCACCTGGCCGAGCCTTTGTCGAGCGAGGACTGCTGCGCCCAGTCCATGCCCGACGCCAGCCCCATCAAGTGGCACCTGGCGCATACCACCTGGTTCTTCGAGACCTTCATCCTCGAGCAGGCCGAGGAGGGCTTCGCGCCTTTCCACCCGGCCTTCCGGGTGCTGTTCAATTCCTATTACAACGGCGTCGGCGCCAGGCATCCGCGGCCCCAGCGCGGGCTGCTCACGCGTCCATCGATCGATGAGGTGCGCGCCTACCGCGCTGACGTCGACCGCAGGATGACGCAGCTGCTGGCGCGGCGCGGCGACGACAGGCAGTTGGTGGCGCTGGTCGAGCTCGGCCTGCAGCACGAGCAGCAGCACCAGGAGCTGATGCTCACCGATCTCAAGCACCTGCTGGCCCAGAATCCCCTGTTCCCGGCCTACCTGGACGAGCCGCTCGCGCCGGCCCAGCCGCCTGCGTCCCTGGAGTGGATACGCTGCGAGGGTGGACTGGCCGAGATCGGCCATGACGGCCGCGGCTTTTGCTTCGACAACGAGCTGCCGCGCCACCGCGCCTATGTGGCGCCTTTCGAGATCGCCTCGCGCCTGGTGACCAACGGCGAGTACCTGGCCTTCGTCGAAGCCGGCGGCTACCGCGATCCGGGCCTGTGGCTGGCCGAAGGCTGGGACAAGGTCCTGGCCGGCGAATTCGGCCATCCGCTGTACTGGCGCCAGGATGAGGGCGGCGCCTGGCGCGAGTTCACCCTGCACGGCCTCCTGCCGCTGGACCCGGCGCGCCCGGTCACCCACCTGTCGCTGTACGAGGCCGACGCCTATGCGCGCTGGCGCGGCGCGCGCCTGCCGACCGAGGCCGAGTGGGAATTCGCGGCGCGCCAGGCCAGCATCGAGGCCGGACGCTTCCACCCGGAGGCGGCCAGCGGCACCGGCCTGGTCCAGATGTTCGGCGCTTGCTGGCAATGGACCAGCAGCAGCTACGCGCCTTACCCCGGCTATGCGCCGGCGCCGGGCGCGGTCGGCGAATACAACGGCAAGTTCATGGTCAACCAGTACGTGCTGCGCGGCTCGTCCTGCGCCACCCCGGGCGGCCATGCGCGCGCCAGTTACCGCAATTTCTTCCCGGCCGGGGCACGCTGGCAGTTCACCGGGGTCAGGCTGGCGCGATGATGCGCCTGCGCTGGCAGTCGGTCCGCCGCGCGCGCATCCGGATCCTGAACCGGCGCGCCAACGCCTACATCCTGACGCATCCGCTCGCCTTCACGCTCGCCGTGCTGCGCGGCTTTCGGGCAAACCAGGGTTTGCTGCTGGCCGGCGCGGTCGCCTATTACGCGCTGCTGTCGATCGTGCCTTTCCTGATGCTGGTGGTGGTGGCGCTGTCGCACTTCATCGACCAGGCCGAACTGCTGGTGACGCTGCGGCGCTACCTCGAGCTCCTGGTGCCGGGCCAGTCGGCCTCGATCGTGGCCGAGGTCGCCAACTTCCTCGACAACCGCGACCTGATCACCTGGGTGCTGGGGGTGACGATGCTGTTCTTCAGCTCGCTGGCTTTCACGGTGCTGGAGAACGCGATGAGCGTGATCTTCGTGCACCGCGTGGCGATACGGCGCCGCCACTTCCTGGTCTCGGCGGTGCTGCCTTACTGCTACATCCTGGCGCTGGGCTTCGGGGTGATGCTGGTCACCCTGGTGGCGGGGACGCTGCAGGTGATGGGGCAGGAGCACGTCGAGCTGTTCGGCTACAGCTGGTCGCTGGGCGGAGTATCGGGCGCCTTGCTTTACCTGCTCGGCCTGCTGGGCGAGATCCTGGTGCTGACCTCGATCTACCTGGTGATGCCGGTCGGGCGCCTGTCGCTGTCGCATGCGCTGGTGGGCGGCGTCACCGCGGCGCTGCTGTGGGAGCTCGCGCGCCATGTGCTGGTCTGGTATTTCTCCACGCTGTCGCAGGTGAACGTGGTCTACGGCTCGATGACCACCGCCATCGTGGTCATGTTCAGCCTCGAGATCGGCGCCACGCTGCTGCTGTTCGGCGCCCAGGTGATCGCCGAGTACGAACGGGTCGGGCGTGGCAAGCCGGAACGGACGCGGCCGATGTCGACGGCGCCCTGATTTCAATATTTGAGTTGGGTCAATTTCCAGCAGGAACAGAAGTGGCACATTACGTTCTTGTGTCCGGTTAATACCGGGCCATTTCCTAATGAACGGGAGGTGTCATGGATCAGGGCGATTTGTTCGGACTGCCGCTGTCGGTCATGCTGGCTTTTATCGCGTTGCTGCTGGGACTGGTGCTGGTGGCGCGCCTGCTGCACGACCTGCGCCGCCCGGCCGTCGTGCGCCACAGCGACCGCCATGACGACATCCGCCGCCGCGTGCGCGAGCGGGAATAACTCTTTTTACAGCACCACGCTGCGGTTGCGCCCGGCCGACTTGGCCGCATACAGGGCGCGGTCGGCCCGCTCGATCGCCTGGTCGATCGGTTCGCCATCCTCGTAGCGCGCGAAGCCGGCCGAAAAGCGCACGCGCAGGTCGGGCAGCGCCGGGCTCGCCGGCATCGCCGCCAGGGCCTCGCGCAGGCGGGCCACACCCAGCGCCGGATCGCCCGGCGGGGTCTCGGGCAAGAGCAGCAGGAATTCTTCGCCGCCCCAGCGGCCGATCATGTCGGTATTGCGCAATATTTGCTGGGCCTGGGTCGCGAAGGCGCGCAGCACGGCGTCGCCGGCCGCATGGCCGTAGGTGTCGTTGATGCTCTTGAAGTGGTCGAGGTCGATGATGCAGACGTGGAAGCGCGGGCCGCCCCGGCCATGGCGGGTGGCGTGTTCCTGCAGCAGCGTCATCATGCGCCGGCGGTTAGGCAGTCCGGTCAATTCGTCCCGGGCCGCCATTTCCTTGATGTGGGTGAGCGCCTGCTCGAGCGCGATCTTCTGGGTCTTGACGCGCGTGCGCATGTTCATGAGCTGGCCGGACAGCTGCGAAATGGCGATCATCACGATCGCCGTCAGCGTGAAGTTGAACAGTTCCAGGCGCGCCGGATAGAGGGCGGGCTGGTGGCGCGCGCACAGGTACATGACCACGCCCATGACCGCCACCGTGTACAGGCTGGCCACGCGCAGGGCGGCCGGGCGCAGGCTGAACATGCCGAACACCATCACCAGGGCCAGCATGATGACACTGGCGCCGTGCACCGGGCCGGTCATCGCATAGCCGGCGGCGATCAGGGTCTGGGCCGAGATCACTTGGGGCAGGGCCAGGGTGGGGTCGCGGAAGCGCCGGTTCAAGCCGCTGCGGATGGTCGTGTAGAAGCCGACCATGAAGCCCCCGAACAGCGCCGCCAGCCAGCCCACGTGCCGGGCTTCGGTCGCGCCGATCAGCGCCGCGTAGCCCAGCAGCAGCATGACGGTCGCCGACACCAGGGCGGCCAGCAGGAGCAGGCCCAGGGTGCGGCGCTGGCGGCTGTCGGTCGTCAAGACGGCATCGCCCAGCCGGGCCAGCCAGCCGGGGTCGGGATCGGATTGGGGGGCGAGGGGCGCGGGAGCGGCCACGGTCGTCGGCATTGTCTCTCTGGGGTTGGCGTGATATCGAGGCCGGTCTGCGCCGGCCCCGTGATTATACAACCGACAATTCTCAGGAAAACAATTATGTTGCCTTGTGGATGCAAAATATTCCTGTTGACATCCGCAAATTTTGTGTCAGGCAGCCAGACACTGACGGCCTGGCGCGATGCTTGGCGCGGGCGCCGGCCGTTCAGCCGTGCACGGCGACGCGCGGTGCGCCTTGCGCCATGCGGCCGATGACTTTCGCCTCGCCGAAACCCTCGCGCGCGAACAGGGCCAGCACCTCGTCGGCCGCCTCGGGCGCGCAGGACACCAGCAGGCCGCCCGAGGTCTGCGGATCGGTCAGCAGGGCGCGCTGGGCCGGCGTGACCGCATCGAACAGCGCCACGTCCTTGCCGTAGGCGTCCCAGTTGCGGCCGGAGGCACCGGTGAAGTAGCCGTCGTGGGCCAGTTGCAGCACGCCGGGCAGCAGGGGAATCGCGTCCATGTCAAGCTCGGCCTGCAGCCCGGCGCCGCGCGCCAGTTCCAGCAGGTGGCCCAGCAGGCCGAAGCCGGTGACGTCGGTCAGCGCGTGCACGCCGTCCATTTCGGCCAGCAGCCGGCCCGGCTTGTTCAGCTTGGTCGTGTTGGCGATCATGGCCGCATAGCCGTCCGCGCCCAGCACGTCCTTCTTCAGCGCCGCCGACAGCACGCCCACGCCGAGCGGCTTGCTGAGGATGAGCACGTCGCCGGCACGGGCGTCGGCGTTGCGCTTGACCTTGTCCGGGTGCACCAGGCCCATCACCACTAGGCCGTAGATCGGTTCGACCGAGTCGATGGTGTGGCCGCCGGCGATCGGGATGCCGGCCTCGGCGCAGACCGACTCGCCGCCGCGGATGATGTCGCCGATGGTCTCGAGCGGCAGCTTGTTGATCGGCATGCCGACCAGGGCCAGCGCCATGATCGGGGTGCCGCCCATCGCGTACACGTCGGAAACCGCGTTGGTGGCGGCGATGCGGCCGAAGTCGAAGGGATCGTCGACGATGGGCATGAAGAAGTCGGTGGTGGCGATCAGCGCCTGCTCGTCGTTGAGCTTGTAGACGGCGGCGTCGTCGGCGGTCTCGATGCCGACCATCAGCTGGGGCGGCACCGGGAAGCCGCTCGACTTCTTCAGGATCTCGGCCAGGACGCCGGGGGCGATCTTGCAGCCGCAGCCGCCGCCGTGGGAGAAGGAAGTCAGTTTGATGGTCTGGTCGGTCATGTTCTTTTCCAATGAAGTTGCCAAAGCGTAAGGAATGCGCGGTGGTTCAGGGCGCCCGCGCGCGCAGCAGATTATCCACCAAGTCGGCCAGCGCCGCTTGCTCGGCGGCTGNNGGGCGCGAAGAGGGGCGCGCGCGCCGCGCACTGGCGCCGCAGCAGGGCTTCGAAGTCGGAGTCCTGCGCGACACGGTCGACCAGGGCGGCCAGGGCCTGCGCGTCGCCCACCTCGAAGTAGCCGGCGTAGTCCGTGCCCAGCATGCCACGGTTGCCCTCGATGTTCGAGGCCAGCACCGGCACGCCGCTGGTCACCGCTTCGATGATGACGTTGGCGCCGCCTTCCATGGTGGAGGTGATCGCCATGGCCCGGCAGGCAGCCAGCCGCTCGCGCGCCTGGTCGTGGGGAAGGGGGCCGAGCCAGCGGTAGCGCGGCGCGCCCGCTGCGGTCGCGCGCGCGGCCTGCTCGAGCGCCGGATCGAGGGCGCCGCCGATGTGCAGCAGGCGCACGCGCGGATCGGGCACCAGGGCCGCGGCGCGCATGAAGGTCAACGGGTCCTTTTCCGGACGCAGGTGGCCGACCATGCAGATGTCGAAACGCTGCGGGACGGCCGCGGGGACCGGGGACAGGGCTGGGGCGGACTGGTAGATCAGGCGGGTCCTGGCGCGCAACTGCGCCGGCAAGCGCGCCAGGGCGGCTTCCTGCAGGACGACCAGGGCGCTGGCCTGGTCGAGCGCGGCGCGCGCCTCGGGCGCGGTGTCGATGTCGCGGTACAGGTCGGTGCCGGTCAGCACCAGCAAGATGGGCCGCTCGGGAAACGCGGCGTGGAACTGCGCGACCGAGCGCGCCGAGCGCCGTGCATGCAGGGCGATCAGGAGATCGGGCGCGCTCTCGCCGGGATGCCACGCGCCGACGATGTCGACCCGGTGGCTTTCCTCCAGAAAGCGCGCCCAGCGGCTGGCTGTCTGCCAGTTGCCGTTGTTCTCCCGCGCCGAGGCGGGGCTGGCGATGACGATGTGTCGGCCTGCTGCCACAACCACTCCCTATGAAAAATACCTGCAGCGCAGCGCCTGCCGGACCGGGCGAAATTATACGCTGCCGCGTTGCGCCGGACCCGCCGTCCGTGGCGCGCCGCAACCGCTTCACGGTGACGGAATTTCTTACACTCTTGCAGGAACAGTTCGTTAAGTGCTTGTATTGACTACTTGGTACATAAATTGCTTGACTGTATATAAAGTTTAACTAGGGAATAAAAAAGCATGAAAACGACTTTGATCAATACCGTGGCGGCCGGTCTCCTTGCGCTTGCCGCCGCGCCGGCCATGGCCGTGCCCGTCCTCGTCACCAACCAGCCCTGGGGTGTGGACACCGATATCGAGAACATGACCCAGGTGTTCGGCACAGGCGCATTCACTACGTACGGCAGCTATGCGCAGGCGGATGCCGCCGTGGCGGCGATCTTTTCGTCCGCCAACCGCTTCGTGATGCTGGAAGGCGGCGCCGCGACCGACAGCCTGCTCGCCGATTACCTTGGTAGGCATGCCGGCGTCGTCGAGGCTTGGGTGAACGGGGGCGGCGCGCTCCTGATCCAGTCGGCCGGCTGGGGCACGAGCATCGGCTTCGGCGGCGTGTACCTGGCCCGTGGCCACCAGAACAGCTGCGGCACGTTGAGTGCGGCCGGCGTCGAGGCTTTCGCCTTAAGCATCCGCCACTGCGGCGGCTTCCTTGCGCATAACGAAGTTGTCGGCGCCGGCCTGACGAACTTCATGACGGGCGACACCTGGCAGCGCGCCATCGTCGCGGGCAAGGAGGTCGGCCTGGGCTACATCATGTACAGCGGCCTGACCGCCTCGCGTTTCCACGAAGGCGGTCACGGCCTGGTGAATGGCGTCATCCGCTACACGGCGGGGCAGGCGCAGGCTGCAGAGGCGCCGGAACCGGCATCGCTGGCGCTGTTCGGTCTCGGCGTTGCTGCCATCGGCGCGCTGCGCCGGCGCGCGGGCAGCTGAGCAGCCAGGCGGGCGGCACCGCACGCACGAAAAAAAAGCTGCCGAGGCAGCCTTTTTTCATTGCAACGAGTGCAGCGGACAGCGATCAGTTGTCGCCGAAGGTGCGGCGTGCGCTGTCGAACGAGCGCGGGTGCGCATTGCCGCGGTAGCCGCCCTCGCGACGGGCGCCGCCTTCGCGCGGGGCCGCGTCACGGTTGTAGCCGCGGTCGCGGTTGTAACCGCCTTCGCGCGGAGCGGCCTCGCGGTTGTAACCACCT
>DEKZ01000194.1 GCA_002354135.1 Massilia sp. UBA2709
CGGCGCCATCGTGCGGCGCGACCAGCTCGCGCGCCTGGACAGCAGCGGCGACGGCACCTGGCGCCTGACGCTGCGCTGCGGCGGCGTGGTGGCGGTCAGCGAGCGCTACCTGGACGCGGTGCGGGCGGCCATGTGACGACATGCCGGATCGGCGGGGCGGCTCCCCTGTTCCGGCCTGGGCCGGCGTGCCTATACTGCCTGCCGACACCAAACGCAAACAGGAGAACACCATGATCGTCCGCCGTCCCTTCCCTCGCCTGGCCATGGCCTTGGCCTGCGCGTTGGCTTGCTCCTTCGCCGCGGCGGCCGATGCCACGGCCATCCGCACCATCGTTGACCAGGCGGTGCGCCCGCTGATGGCGCAGCACGAGGTGCCCGGCATGGCGGTGGCCGTGACGGTCGACGGCCAGGCGCTGTTCTTCAACTACGGCCTGGCCTCGAAGGAGGCCGCCACACCCGTGACCGAGCACACGCTGTTCGAGCTCGGCTCGATCAGCAAGACCTTCACCGCGACGCTGGCGACTTACGCCCAGGCGCAGGGCAAGCTCTCTCTCGACGACCATCCCGGCCGCTACATCGCGCAGTTGAAGGGCAGCGCACTCGACCGCGCCACTCTGCTGGAACTGGGCACCTACACCGCGGCGAACCTGCCCCTGCAGGTGCCGAACGCCGTGCAGGACGATGCGCAGGTGCTCACCTGGCTGCGCGCATGGCAACCGGACGCGGCGCCGGGCACGCAGCGCCGCTACTCGAATCCGAGCATCGGCCTGTTCGGACGGGTCGCGGCCATGGCGCTGGGCCACGACTTCGGCGAGGCCCTGGAGCGGCAGCTGTTTCCGGCCCTGGGCCTGGCGCACAGCCACGTGCACGTGCCCGCCGGCGCGATGGAAAGCTACGCCTGGGGCCACGACCAGGCCGGCAAGCCGGTGCGGGTCCGGCCGGACGTTTTCGCCCCGGAGAGCTACGGCGTGAAGTCGAGCGCCGCCGACATGATCCGCTTCATCCAAGCCAATATCGATCCACGCCGGCTCGCGGCGCCGCTGCGCCAGGCGGTGGAAGGCACGCAGGTCGGCTATTACCAGGTGGGCCCCATGGTGCAGGGGCTCGGATGGGAGCAGTACCGCGGGCCCCTCGGCCTGGAGCGCCTGCTGGAGGGGAATTCCGCGGCCATGATCCAGCAGGCCAACCCGGTCGCAAAGCTCGCTCCCATGCCGGCGCCGCCCGGCACCCTGTTCAACAAGACCGGTGCGACGCGCGGCTTCGGCACCTATGCCGCCTTCATCCCGGACCGGAAGATCGGCATCGTCATGCTGGCAAATAAAAACTATCCGATACCGGCGCGCATCACCGCGGCCCATGCGATTCTGGAACAGCTCGCTTCCGAGCCACGAAAGCAGACTTCAGCACGATGACTACCCCGCTTACGACGACGAACGCCAGCGTACAGCGCGCGCTTCCCGTGCAGCCGCCCGCACGCACCCGCAATTTCGGCATCGATTGCCTGCGCGGTCTCGCCATCCTGCTGGTGATCGTGCACCACCTCGCCCTGCCCTTCCGCCTGCCTTTGGAACCGAGCCTGCTCGGCGCCTGGTGGCCGAAGCGCCTGGTCGACGCCGTCAGCTTCAACGGCTACGAAGCCGTGTTCGTCTTCTTCGTCATCTCGGGCTTCCTGATCGCGACGCGCATCCTCGAGCGCGACGGCGAGCTCGCGCGCGTGAAGCTGGGCCGCTTCTACGCGGCCAGGGCCAGGCGCATCCTGCCGCTGCTGGGCCTGGTCCTGGCGCTGCTGACCACGCTGGCCTGGCTCGGAGTGCCGGACTTTGCGCCCGAAACGGACGAACAGAGCACGGCCGGCCTGCTGGGCACGGCCCTGAGCTTCACCTTCAACTGGTACGAGGGCCGCACCGGCTGGGCGCCCGCCGGCTGGGACGTGCTGTGGTCGCTGTCGATCGAGGAAGCCTTTTACCTCGGCTTTCCCCTGCTGTGCATCTGGCTGCCGCGCCGCCTGCTGGTCGCCGTGCTGGTGCTGTGGGCGCTGGGCCTGTCGCCCCTGCGCGACCTGGTGCCGAAAAGCGAGGAAGTCTGGCGCGAAAAAGCCTACCTGCCGGGGATGGCGGCGATTGCCTGGGGCGTGCTGGCGGCCCTGCTGGCGCGCCGCTGGAAGCCTTCGGCGCGCCAGGCGCGGATGCTGGCCCTGTGCGGCGGCCTGTGTCTCGTGGCGGTGCTGGGCTGGAGCGACCTGGTCTACCGCCACCTGTTCAAGTCCGGCCTCTATGGCATGTGCATCGGCGCCTGCCTGCTCCTGCTGGCCTGCCATGCGCATCCCGTGGCGCCGCGGCGCGGCCTGGGCTGGCTGGCCCGCATGGGTGAGCTGAGCTACGAGCTCTACCTGTCGCACATGTTCGTCGTGCTGGCGGTCGTGGCCGCCTACCGCGCGCTGCTGGGCGAGAACCAGGCCTGGACCTTCGCCGTCTACCTGCCTGTGCTGGTGCTGTGCCTTGCGCTGGCGGGCGTGCTGGCGAGACTGACGGCGTGGCTGCAGGCGCGATGGCCCGACGCCTCGCAGGCGCCAGGCCGCATGCCACGGGGCTGATGAGCTCGGCGAGCCTTCACTGCTAGCTCGCGCCGCCTGCTGCGCGAAGTGTGGAATCATCCCGCTATCGCAGGCTGGACAGGTCCCGTATCCCAGGCTGAGCGTCGCCGCACTGGTTTCTCTTCGGCTGCGCTTCCGGACCTGTCCTTCCTTGCTTGCCCGAGTGAACACCGAAAGGAGAGTCGCATGGCACAGCGCCCCGGGATCTTCCCGACCTTCTTCCTGTCCGGCTTCGAGTGCTCCAACTTCTTGTGGAGCAATGGCGTGCGGCGCAACCTGGTTGCGGAAACCGGGCACGACCGCCACGCCGCCGAGGATTACCGCTTCCTGAACCAGCTCGGCATCGCCGTGGCCCGCGAAGGCATTCCCTGGCCGGTCGTGGACAAGGGCGGGCAGTGCGACTTTTCCCCCATCGATCCCTTCATCGAGGCCATGAACGCGTCGAGGATCACGCCGATCTGGGACCTCTGCCACTATGGCTATCCGGACGACCTCGACCCGTTTTCCGATGCCTTCGTGCACCGCTTCGCAGCGTATTGCCGCGCCGCCGCCGAGTACGTCATGCGGCGGGTCCGTGGTCCGCACTTCTTTACGCCCATCAACGAGATCACCTTCTTTTCCTTCTGCGCCGGCGAATGGGGCTGGGCCGCGCCCTATCACTGCAGCCGGGAAGACCGCATGCGCCTGCGCCTGGCGCTGTGCCGGGCCGCGATTGCCGGCGTGAAGGCGGTCCGCGAAGTCGACTCCGGCGCGCGCATGGTGCACATCGATCCGCTGGTGCGGGTCGTGGCGCCGCGCGACCGCCCCGACCAGGCCGAAGCGGCGCGCCACGAGACCTCTGAAGATACCTTCCTTGCCTGGGACATCCTGTGCGGCAGGGAGCATCCCGAGTTCGGCGGCTCGCCCGAAATCCTGGATATCGTCGGCGCCAACAATTATTCCTTCGGACAGATGGAATACCGCGAGCGGGGGCCGCACGCGCCGCTGCCGCCGGGCGACGACCGCATCGCGCCGCTGTGCGAGATGCTCGATACGGTATGGCAGCGCTATCGCCGGCCCATGATCATCGGCGAAACGAGCGGCCTGGGCCATGGCCGAGCCGCCTGGCTCAGGGATGTGATGGGGGAGTCGCTGGCGGCCGTGCGGCGCGGCATGGACCTGCAGGGCGTCTGCCTGTTCCCGGCGGTCGACATGCCGGACTGGCATACCGGCGAATGGGTCCACAACGGCATCTGCGACCTGGTCGCGGAAACCGGCGACCTGAAGCGGGTGCCGCACCAGAGCTATATCGACGAGTTGCGCCGCTGGCAGAAGGAGCTGAACCGGGTCACGGGACTGGACGAGGACCCCTACAGCGATCCGGTGGAATTGCAGGATGTGGTCGACGCGGCGCATCGGCTGGAGATCAAGCCGGACAAGAACTGGTCGTGAAAGCCGCTGCCGCCCTGGCATCGGCAATGTGTGAGTCCGATCGGCTGCCGGTGTGAGAATCGGCGCATTTTTGCACCCGCACCCCGTTGTATGATGCCCGTTTCTCGACGAGCAGACAGGCATGGGGCGCTTGAACACACGGTTTCGGTTTTCCTGCTCGGTGCGCTCCTGCACCTGCAGGCGGCAGCGGCGCCGGACGTCGTGGCGCTGACCATCAGCGACGGACTCCCGGTTGCCACGGTAAAGATTGGTGCGGCCACGACGCGCCTGATCATCGAGTCGGGCGACGCGCCTGGCATTTCGATTCCGCAAACCATCGTCCGCGCATCGGGCTCCGTTACCCTCCTCGACAGCAAGACCAGCTTGCGCGACATCCACGGCATCGCCTACGAGCTCCAGCATCTGGTCGCCAACCGCGTGGTGATCGGATCGACGCCGCTGGAGCCGATCCGGGGCCGCCTCCAGGCCGAGCGGCGCGCCGCGCCGGAAGGCTTTGATGCCGGGCCGGCCAAGGCGCGACCGACGGGGACGATCGGACTGGCCGCCTTTGGCGAGCGGTCCCTGATGTTCGACTACGCCCAGGCCCGACTGTCGATCTATGCGCCGGGCGAGGGGCCGAAGGCCGGGGACCCGGGATGGCAGGCCCTGCGCCTGGGATACGACAAGGAAGGACCGAGCGTCAGCCTGCGCGTCAATGGAAAAACGCTCAGGTTCGTGCTCGACACCGGAGCGACCATCAACCTCGTCGACGCCGATGTGGTCTCGCCTTCCGACGTGCCATGTCCTCCCGCCGAGGCCGCACGCGAAGCGTGCGGTCCCGACGTGCTGCGCGACGTCCGGGACGAAAGCGGCCGGCCCGTGGAAGCGTTCAGGGCCGAGCGCATGAGTTTCAAGGGAGTGCCGTTCGACGGCATCCTGGGAGCACCGTTTTTCCAACGGCATCGTATCCTGATCGACCTCACCGGGCGCCGCCTCTTGATCGCCCCGTCCGGCCCCGACGCCGGGGACCGGCACTGACACCGGCGAGTTTCACGGGAGCGCGGCGGGCGGCCGCTCGGACGCGTCACCCGCACCGCCACGGCACAGGCCCGTCGGGCCGCCGGGCTTTTTTACGAGGCAGAAACGGGTCTGGTAGCGCAGCGGCATGGATGCTTTCCTGCCGGGACGGGCGTCGATCTGCACCAGGTAGAACTTGCCCGGCTCCAGCGCTGCCGCCGGCGTCTGCGGCAAGGCCTGCACCCGTCCGCCGTAGGGAATGCACATGCTGTACATGACCGGGAAGGTGCGCTCGCGCGGCATCGCCATGCGCCACAAGACCTTGCCGCCGGTCTCGCTCACCGTCACCGACTGGAAGTCCGGCGCGCCGGCGCGCTTTTCCTCGCGTTCCGAGATCGTGAAGCAGGGCACGCCGTTCGCTCCTTCGCGCACCTGGGCCTCGCCGATGCGGCGCGCGGCCTGCGCCGGCAGCGCGAGCAGGAGTATCAGCAACAAGGTCAGCAAAAGCTTCATGATGTCGGAAAACAGGAAAGCAGGCAGGCTCATAGCCTACGATGTTGCTGCACAGCAGTATTGATCAAAGTCAAATGCGAGATGGGTAGCGGCGCAGGGCCGCCAAGGTCTCAGGCGAAGCGCGCGATGCGTCCGGCCAGGCCCCGGTGCAGGTTGCCGCGATCAAGCGGGTCGGCCAGGAAACCGGCCAGCACCCGCTCGTACAGCGCGAGCTGGCCGGCGTACTGGCGCTGGCGCATGGCGTCGGGCCGGCGCAGGAATTTCAGGACGAAGTAGTCGGCCAGCAGGTCGCCCTGGGCTTCCATGTTGTAGTCGGCGAGCGTTGCGCCCTCGACCAGTTCGTAGTGATAGGGAAGTCCTACGCGCACGGCGCCGCGCAGGCGCACGGGGTAGCCCAGCTGGTGCTGCCAGACATGGACCATCTCGTGCATGAACCAGTGCTGGCCGATGAGATTGGCCTGGGCGTAGTCGGGGAGAAAGCAGGAATGGTGGAAGTAGATGCTGCCGTTTGGCGTCATCGCGCAGTTTTTCGGCTGCAGGAAAGGAAGATAGCGCCGGTTGAACACGCGCACCCGCGTGTAGTCGATGGCGTCGCGAAACAGCAGCGACGCCATGGCGATCTCGCCCGCGGTGAGCGGGCGCCACCGGCGCTGGCGCACGGGTAGGAGGATTACTGCTTGCGCAGGGCCGCCGCGGCCTTGGCCAGCTCGGTGATGCGGTCCCAGTCGCCGGCTGCCAAGGCATCCTTCGGAGTCAGCCAGGAGCCGCCGACGCAGGCCACGTTCTTGCAGGCCAGGAAGGCTGGTGCCGTGTCGATCGAGATGCCGCCGGTCGGGCAGAAGGTCACGTCCGGCAGCGGGCCGGCGATCGCGTTGAGCATGCCGACGCCGCCCGCCGGCACCGCCGGGAACAGCTTCAACTGCTTGAAACCGGCTTCGCGCGCGGCCATTACTTCCGAGGGCGTCATCACGCCCGGCAGCAGCGGCAGGCCGCTCGACTTCGCGGCTGCGATCAGCGAAGGCGTCAGGCCCGGCGACACGCCGAACACCGCGCCGGCGTCGCGCGCGGCGGCGAATTCTTCCGGCTGGGTGAGCGTACCCACGCCGACGATCGCGCCTTCGACCTGGGCCATGTCGCGGATGGCCTGCAGGCCGTGGGCGGTGCGCAGGGTTACTTCGAGCACGCGGATGCCCCCGGCAACCAGGGCTTTCGCCAGCGGGACGGCGTGGCTGGGGTCGTCGATCGCGATCACGGGGATCACGCTCGCCGTGCGCATGATGTCAAGTACGGTCATGGTAGTCATGGTCGAAGTCATGGTTATTTGTTGGTCCTGAACAGGAAGTCTTCGTCGGAGCCGGGCATGATCTCGCCGCTGTCGGCGCCCTCATGCAGCGGCACGGTGCTGTGTTTCGGCGACGGCAGCGGGAAGGTTGCCGCGCCCTCTTCCGCCGCGCTGCTGGAATGGCGGAACATCGCGAACAGCTCGCGGCCCATGCCGATGTGGCTGGACGAGATGTCGGCGCTGGCCTGCTTGCGCTGGGCCCAGACCTCTTCCGGCACCAGCGCCTGCAGGCTGCCGTTGGTGGCGTCGACGCGCAGGATGTCGCCGTCGCGCACCAGGCCGAGCGGGCCGCCGGCCAGGATCTCCGGCGACACGTGGATCGCCGCCGGCACCTTGCCCGACGCGCCAGACATGCGGCCGTCGGTGACCATCGCCACGTGGTGGCCGGCGTCCTGCAGGTTGGCCAGCGCCGGGGTCAGCGCGTGCAGTTCCGGCATGCCGTTGGCACGCGGGCCCTGGAAGCGGATCACGGCCACGAAGTCGCGGTTCAGGTGACCGGCCTTGTAGGCATGCATGAAGTCTTCCTGCGAATTGAAGGTCAGCGCCGGCGCCTCGACCACGTGGTGCTCCTTCTTCACGGCCGAGATCTTCATGATGGCGCGGCCCAGGTTGCCCTGCACCAGCACCATGCCGCCGTTGTCGCTGAACGGGTTCGAGGCCGGGCGCAGCACCGCTTCGTCGCCGCTCTGCGCCGGGACGTCGCGCCAGAATACCTTGCCGTCCTCGCCCAGGAAGGGTTCCTTGCAGTGGTTGCGCAGGCCGCGGCCGAGGATCGTGTTGACGTCCTCGTGCGCCAGGCCGGCATCGAGCAGCTCGCGGATCACGAAGCCCGGGCCGCCGGCGGCCTGGAAGTGGTTCACGTCGGCGTCGCCGTTCGGGTAGATGCGGGTCAGCGACGGCACCACTTTCGACAGCTCGTCGAAGTCGTTCCAGTCGATGACGATGCCGGCCGCGCGCGCGATCGCCACCAGGTGCAGCGTGTGGTTGGTCGAGCCGCCGGTCGCGTGCAGCGCGACGATGGCGTTGACGATGCTCTTCTCGTCGACGATGTGACCGATCGGCATGTAGTTGCCGCCCTGCTGGGAGATCGCCACCGCCTGGTGCGAGGCCGCGGCGGTGAGCGCGTCGCGCAGCGGCGTGCCAGGGGTGATGAAGGCCGCGCCCGGCAGGTGCAGGCCCATCATCTCCATCAGCATCTGGTTGCTGTTGGCGGTGCCGTAGAAGGTGCAGGTGCCGGCGCCGTGGTAGGACTTCGATTCGCCTTCCAGCAGTTCCTCGCGGGTGGCCTCGCCTTTCGCGTAGCGCTGGCGGATGGCCGCCTTTTCCTTGTTCGAGATGCCCGAGGTCATCGGACCGCCCGGCACGAACACGCCCGGGATGTGGCCGAAGTGCAGCGCGCCGATCAGGAGGCCCGGCACGATCTTGTCGCAGATGCCGAGGTACAGCGAGGCGTCGAACATGTTGTGCGACAGGGCCACGGCGGTGGACATGGCGATGGTGTCGCGCGAGAACAGCGACAGCTCCATGCCCGGCTGGCCCTGGGTCACGCCATCGCACATGGCCGGCACGCCGCCCGCGAACTGGGCCACGGCGCCGACTTCGCGCACGGCTTCCTTGATCACGCGCGGGAAGTATTCGAACGGCTGGTGCGCCGAGAGCATGTCGTTGTAGGACGAGACGATCGCCACCGACGGCTTCTTCTGCTCGCGCAGCTTGAGCTTGTCGTTGGCTGGGAAGGCGGCGAAGCCGTGGGCCAGGTTGGTGCACGACAGCGCCCCGCGCTGCACACCCTTGACCCGCGCCGCCTCGAGGTGGGCAAGATACGCGGCGCGCGAGGCGCGGCTGCGTTGGATGATCCGGTTCGTTACCTGTTCAACTACAGGGTGCAGCGCCATAATCGTTCCTTCGAAAATTTGACTCTGAAATTTTACTACAGAATTGAGATGGGGTTTGCGGGCGGGTTCGATTTTGCGGCTGTGCATACGTGCCATGCCGCGTGGGCACGAGTGCCCACCCTACGAAAACCGGGCAACGGCCACGTGACGCTTTTGTAGGGTGGACTCCGAGTCCACGCGGTACAACGTTGACAGATCGATCAATCACCGTCAGCCAGAACTCAAGCATTGTGTAGTGAATTTACGAACGATTCCTGTATTATTCGATAATCTGTCCAAACAAACATCTTGCGCGAGCCATGCCCCAGCCTTCCCTGACCAGTACCGCCAGCTTCCAGGCCCTCGAAACCCACGCCGTCGAGGCCGAAGACTGGCAGATGCGCCACCTGTTCGCGGCCGATCCGCAGCGCTTCGAACGCATGTCGATCGAGGCCGCCGGCCTGTTCCTAGACTATTCAAAAAACCGGCTTGACGGGCGCACGCTTGAACTGTTGGCAGCGCTTGCGCGCGAGCGCGGCGTCGAGCGCCAGCGCGACGCCATGTTCGCCGGCGACAAGATCAACAACACCGAAAACCGCGCCGTCCTGCACACCGCCCTGCGCGCCCCGCGCGACCTGAAGCTGACGGTGGACGGCCAGGATGTCGCCGCCGATGTGCACGCCGTGCTGGCCCGCATCAAGACCTTCAGCGATGCGGTTCGCAGCGGCGAATGGCTGGGCCACACCGGCAAGCCCATCACCGACATCGTCAACATCGGCATCGGCGGCTCCGACCTCGGCCCGAAGATGGTCTGCCTGGCGCTGCGCCAGTACAGCCATCCGCGCCTCACCATGCACTTCGTCTCGAACGTCGACGGTCACGACATGGACGCCGCGCTGGAGAGAATCGATCCCGAGACCACCCTGTTCATCATCGCCTCGAAGACCTTCACCACGGCCGAGACCATGATGAATGCGCAGACCGCGCGCAAGTGGTTCCTCGCGCATGCGCCTGAAGCGGCATTGGCGAAGCACTTCGTCGCCGTCTCGACCAACGTCGAGGCGATCAAGACCTTCGGCATCGATCCGGCCAACATGTTCCCGTTCTGGGACTGGGTCGGCGGCCGCTATTCGGTGTGGTCGGCGATCGGCCTGCCGGTGGCGCTCGCCGTCGGCTTCGGTTACTTCTCCGACTTCCTGGCCGGCGCCCACGAGATGGACCAGCACTTCCGCACCGCACCGGTCGAGCAGAACATGCCGATGCTGCTGGCGCTGGTCGGCTTCTGGAACCGCCAGTTCCTGGGCGCCACCTCGGTCACGATCGCGCCCTACCACCAGGACCTGAACCGCTTCCCGGCCTACCTGCAGCAGCTCGACATGGAGAGCAACGGCAAGCGCGTTACCCGCGACGGCGAGCCGGTCGACACCCCGACCTGCCCGGCGATCTGGGGCGAGCCCGGCACCAACGGCCAGCACGCCTACTTCCAGCTGCTGCACCAGGGCACCGACCTGACGCCGATCGACTTCATCGCGGCGCTGCGCCCGGCCCACGAGCTGCACAACCACCACACGGCGCTGCTGGCGAACTGCTTCGCCCAGTCGGAAGCCTTCATGAAGGGCAAGGACATCGACGAGGTGCGCAAGGACCTGCAGGCGCAAGGCCTGTCGCTTGCCGAGATCGAACGCCTGGCGCCGCACAAGACCTTCCCCGGCAACCGCCCGAGCAATACCATCCTGATGGAATACCTGACCCCGGCCACGCTGGGCGCCCTGATCGCGCTGTACGAGCACAAGACCTTCGTGCAGGGCGTGATCTGGGACCTGAACAGCTTCGACCAGTGGGGCGTGGAACTGGGCAAGGTGCTGGCCAAGAAGATCGAGGCCGAGCTGGCCGGCGAGGCGCATCCCGGGCAACACGACAGCTCCACGAATGGCCTGATCGCGCGCGCGAAGGCCGCCATTTAATTAAATAGAAGGGGACACGGACACCACCATGAAGAATGCGAAGATCGACGTCGTCCACGACGAAGCGATGCTGGTCGGCGAATGCCCGCTGTGGCACGACGTCGAATCGGCCCTGTACTGGGTCGACATCAACGGCCTCACCGTGCACCGCGTACACCCGGCCAGCGGCAAGTACTCGTCCTGGAAGATGGCGTCCGAACCCTCGGCCATCGCCGCCGACGACGACAACTACCTGGTCGTCGCCACCCGCCAGGGCTTCGTGCGCCTGAACACGACCAGCGGCGAGATCACCGACATCTGCCCCGCCCCCTATGACACGAGCATGGTGCGCTTCAACGACGGCCGCGTCGACCCCCAGGGCCGCTTCTGGGTCGGCACCATGTACGAGCCGCGCGACAAGCCGGCCGCCGAGATGTACGTGCTCGAACGCGACGCGTTGCGCCTGGGCTGGTCGGGCGGCATGACCAATTCGAACGGCCTGGCCTGGAGCCTGGACGGGCGCACGATGTTCCATGCCGACACCACCAGCCACCGCATCGACGTCTACGATTTCGATCCCGAGGCGGGCGCGGCCGCGCTCAACCGCAACCTGGTGACCTTCTCGACCGACAAGAACTCGCCCGACTACGGCGGCCGTCCCGACGGCGCCGCCGTCGACAGCGAGGGCAATTACTGGATCGCGATGTTCGAGGGCGGACGCCTGCTCAAGCTCTCGCCGACGGGCGAACTGCTGCGCGAAGTCCAGCTGCCGGTGCGCTGCCCGACCGGGCTCGCCTTCGGCGGCGCCGACCTGCGCACGCTCTACATCACCACCGCCAGCCATGGCCGCTCGAATGCGGAGAAGGAGCAGTATCCGCTGACGGGCAAGGTGCTGGCGCTGCGGGTCGACGTGCCGGGCGTGGTGCAGCCGGACTACCGGCGCTGAACGAGCCGCCGCTAGCGGGGCTTCACCGCTGACGTTGTCATAAACCCGCTGATGTTCGCATAAGCCGTAGGGTGGGCGCCCCGTGCCCACGCGTAAACGATGAGCAAACGCTGCGCTTCATGAACGCCAACACGACGCAGGCGTCACGCGTGGGCACAAGGCGCCCACCCTACGTGCGCCTTACCTGCCATGCTTGTGGCACCATCGACCGCCTCTCTCCCGACATTGCGTAGTAGAATTTCTTGCTAAGAGCATATCTGTGTAGTAAATTTACACGCAGTTCCCTTTACTCTTGTCCAGGCACCACCATGGCTCTTTCCGATTTCGACCTCGTTTTCTTTGGCGGCAGCGGCGACCTCTCGATGCGCAAGCTCCTCCCTGCCATGTATGCGCGTGACGTCGCCAACGACCTGCCGCCGACGGCCCGCATCATCTGCGTCGGCAAGGACGACAGCTCGCAGGAAGCCTTCCTGGACATGATCGAGACCCACTCCAAGCCGCACATCAAGGAAACGGTGGTCGAAGAAAAGTGGCAGCGCTTCCTCAAGCGCATCACCTACGTGGCGCTCGACGCCACCCGCGTGCAGACCTATGCGCCGCTGGTCGAGGCCCTGCGCAAGGACGAGTCGATCACGCGCGTCTACTACCTGGCCACGCCGCCCAGCCTGTTCGCCCGCATCTGCGACAACCTGGCCGAAACGGGTCTTGCGACGCCGAATTCGCGCGTGGTGCTGGAAAAGCCGCTGGGACGCGACCTGGCGTCGGCCAAGCAGATCAACCTCGATGTCGGCAAGGTGTTCGCCGAATCGCAGATCTACCGGATCGACCACTACCTCGGCAAGGAGACCGTGCAGAACTTGCTGGCCCTGCGCTTCGGTAACGTGCTGTTCGAGCCGCTGTGGCGGCGCGAATGGATCTCGGACGTGCAGATCACCATCGCCGAGAAGATCGGCGTGGGCAACCGCCTGGGCTACTACGACACCTCGGGCGCGCTGCGCGACATGCTGCAGAACCACCTGCTGCAATTGCTGTGCATCGTGGCGATGGAGCCGCCGACCTCGATCGCGCCGGACGCCGTGCGCGACGCCAAGCTGCAGGTGCTGCGCTCGCTGAAGCGCTTCACCCCGACCACCCTCTCCCAGAACATCGTGCGCGGCCAGTACCGCGCGGGCTTCGTGGACGGCCAGGCCGTGCCGAGCTACCGCGACGAGCCTGACGCCCCGAAGAGCTCGAAGACCGAGACCTTTGTCGCCATGAAGGCCGAGATCGACACCTGGCGCTGGGCCGGCGTGCCCTTCTACCTGCGCACCGGCAAGCGCATGGCCGATCGCCTGGCGGAGATCGTGGTGCGCTTCAAGCAGATCCCGCACTCGATCTTCAACCAGCCGACCTCCAGCTTCCAGCCGAACAGCCTGGTGATCCGCCTGCAGCCGGACGAAGGCCTGTCGCTGAACCTGATGGCCAAGACCCCGGGCGACTCCATGCGCCTGAAGCAGGCCGAACTCGAACTCGATTTCCGCGAACAGTTCAAGGCGCCGCGCATGGAAGCCTACGAGCGGCTGCTGCTGGATGTATTGCGCGGCCAGCTGACCCTGTTCATGCGCGGCGACGAACTCGAAGCGGCCTGGGAATGGGTCGAGCCCATCCTGGAGCACTGGGAGCAGGACGACAGTGCGCCAGTCCCGTATGCCTCGGGCACCTGGGGCCCGGCCGCCTCCTCGGCCCTGATCGGCCGCGACGGCCTGCAGTGGCGCGAAGAAGCGCTGCCGGAAGACTGATCTCGTCACGGGAACATCATGCTGCTCGATTCCATCCGCACCCAGCTCGATTCGCTCTCGAAGTCCGAACGCAAGGTCGCCCTTGCCGTGCTCGAGGCGCCGAGCGCCACCGTCAGCCAGAACATCACGGCGCTCGCCAAGAGCGCGCAGGTGTCCGAGCCGACCGTGGTGCGCTTCTGCCGCACCCTCGGCTACGACGGCTGGCACGAGTTCAAGCTCAAGCTGGCGCAGGGCCTGGCCCTGGCCCTCCCCGCCGCCAACGAGCAGCCGGCCCAGGACGACCTGGCGGCCGACCTCGTGAACAAGATCTGCAGCCGCTCGATCAACACCCTGCTCGACCTGCGGAACAACTTAAACGCGGAATCGGTGCAGAAGGCGCTGGACATCCTGTCGCGCGCGAACAAGATCGAGTTCTACGGCCAGGGCACATCCGGCTTCGTGGCGGCCGACGCCCAGCACAAGTTCTTCCGCTCGGGCGTGCCGACCGTGTCCTACACCGACCCGGCCATCCACTCGATCGCCGCGGCCCTGCTGCGCGAAGGCGACTGCGTGGTGGCGATCTCCCAGCGCGGCAACAACCCGTCGCTCGTGCGCTCGGCCAAGCTGGCGCGCCGCGGCGGCGCCGACGTGATCGTGCTGGCCCCTTCGGGCACGCCGCTGGCCGACATGGCGACCGTGCTGATCCCGATCGACCTGGTCTTCAACATCGATCCCTACACGCCGATCTCGGCGCGCCTGGCCTACCTCGTCGTGATCGACGTGCTGGCGGTCGGCCTGGCGCTGCAGCGTGGCCCGGAATTCCGCCGCAAGATGCAGAACGCGCAGAAGGCGCTGCAGGAATTCGACATGCAGTTCGATTCCTTCATCGGCTGAGTTCGATCTCGCCTCGGGAACGGCATGAACCCACGCAAGAAGCTGACCTTCTGGGGCGCCAACGAGGATGACGACAGCCTGGTCCTGGACGTGATCGCCGGCCGCAAGACGGTGACCGCCGAGACGGTCGAGGACTATTACAAGGGCTACGGCGAGCTGGGCGACGGCGGCTATGCGGCCGGCGACCTGATCGACGTCTACGACCTGCGGGGCCGCCCGCGCTGCACGATCCGCGCGACCGAGGTGCGCATCATCCGCTTCGGCGACATCCCGGAAGACGTCTGGCGCGGCGAGACCTTCTCGAGCGCGGAGGAATTCAGGGAAGTCCACGTCCGCTGCCTGCCGCACCTGGACCTGCATGACGACTTCGAATTCGTGACGCTGCATTTCGAATTGGTCGAAGTGGCGCCCGCTGGCTGAAGCCCGCCGCTGTGCCCGCCGCTGTCCTCGTCTTGCAGCGGCAGGAAAAAAGTTGCCAGATCGCGCACATCTAGACAAAGTAGTCTACAATGCAAGCTCTACCAGGGAACCCAGCATGCGCGTTCTTGCACGGTTGTTTGCCTCGTTCGTCCTCGTCTTCGCTGCCGGCGCCGGCCAGGCCGCCTCCAGCTTCAGTTTCCCCAATCCGCCGGGCCCCTACCCGGTCGGGCTGAAAGTCGTGCACCAGTACGACCACGCGCGCGCCTGGCGCGGCGACATCGATCCGGTCTCCGGCAAACGCAACGCAGGCGAGGCGGCGCGGCCGGTGCAGACCCTGATCTGGTATCCCGCGACGGGCTCGGGCAAGACGATGGTCTACGGCGACTACCTGCGCCTGATCGGGAGCGAAGACGACTTCACCCGCAGCGAGGAGGCGGTTAGGGCGGTGGCGGACGGTGTCGTGCGCCGCGGCTACGTGTCGGAGTCCGGTCCCGTGCAGGGGCAGGAAGCGCTGGCAGGTCCGATGCGCGCCCGCGGGGACGCCACGCCCGCCAAAGGCAGCTTCCCGGTCGTGATCTATGCGCCCAGCATCAGCGCGCCGGCGTTCGAAAACGCCGACCTCTGCGAATACCTGGCCAGCCACGGCTACATCGTGCTGGCCAGCCCGAGCCTGGGCATGCGCGGGCGCGAGATGGACAACGACCTCGATGGCGCCGAGACCCAGGCGGCCGATATCGCCTTCCTGATCCGGTATGCGCACTCCCTTCCCCACACCGATATGCGCCGCATCGCCGTCGCGGGGTATAGCTGGGGCGGCCTGGCGAACGTGCTGGCCGCGGCGAAGGACAGGCGCATCAAGGCCCTGGTCGGCCTCGACGGCTCGGTGCGCGCCTACCCTGAGCTGGTGGCCGCCGCGAAGTACGTCACGCCGCTGACTGTCCGTGTGCCGATGCTGTATGTCACCGGCCGGCCGCCGTCGATCGAGCAGCTTGCGGAACGGGGCAAGCCGGTCTCGGCCTTCCTGAACGACATCAAGTACGCGGACCTGTACAAGCTGACGATGTACCCGATGGCGCACTTCGCCTTCTCCTCCACCTACCTGCGCTTCGCCTCGGACCGGATGTTCGACCAGTATCCGCGCAGCGAGGTGAATCGCGCCCACGGCTGGGTGGCGGACTACGTGCTGCGCTTCCTCGACGCCTACCTGAAGGAGGATGGCGCCGCCAGGACCTGGCTGAACGCGCCGCCGGCGAGCCACGGCATGCCGGCCTACGCGGTCACGATGGAAGCGCGCCCGGGGGCGCCGGCATGCCGTG
>DEKZ01000161.1 GCA_002354135.1 Massilia sp. UBA2709
CGCGGCCCCGCTGCCGGAGCCAGGCGCCCCCGTGGCGCTCGGTCCCGACAGTTTGCCGAGCAACCTGCCGGCCTACCTGGAGCAGGTCGAGCGCGACATCATCCAGCGCGCGCTGCAGCAGACCCAATTCAACCGCACCAGGACCGCCGCCCTGCTCGGCATCAGCGTGCGCCAGTTGCGCTACCAGATGCAGAAGCTGGATATCCAGGCACCGGAGAACTGACATGCCGAAACTCTTGCGTTACGCAGCCCTGGCGATTGCCCTCATCGCGGCGCTGATGTGGATGAAGCACGAATCCGACGTGCGCGATTGCGAGGAGGCGGGCGGACGCTGGGACAACGGGCTGGGGGAATGCGTCCAGGTCCCGTCCTCGTCCGGCGGCACGGCCATGTAACATGAAACGGCTTGCGGCTGCCGCGCTCCTGCTCACGCTTGGCGGCGCGGTGGTGTGGGGCCTGCCCTGGCTCGACCACCAGCTCGACCTCGACCGTTGCCTCGACCATGGCGGCGCCTGGGACCATGGGCGCGGCGCTTGCGAGCACGCGTCCACTGGCAATCGTGAAATGCCCAGCAGTTGATAGTTATCAAAAAGTGTTGCCTTTTCGCCAGTGCAAAACGGGGCGTCGTGCACCGTTGTTGAGCACCAAACAAGACCGCTGAACAAGTCTTGAGCAGCATGTTAGTACTCACTCACCCGCGACGGCGCATCGTTTGGCTGAGCCTTGAATGTCAAGAGGTGCGCGCCCAAAAAACGCCAGAAATTGAGAATTTATTCACTTGCACGGCTGCGCGCGCAGGTACTACAATTAGTCCCATCTCAATGTACAGTACTAGATATAGTGGTAGCGGAGTCAACAGTAAGACCTGGTAGGGCGGCTTGGGAGCTGCTGACCGGTAGCCGTTGACCGATAAGCTGACCCAGCAGTATGGCACTTGCTTCGCATTTGCATCACATGCATTAAATATCCCTAGGCAATAATAT
Organism: Massilia sp. UBA2709; assembly: GCA_002354135.1. Lineage (GTDB taxonomy): Bacteria > Pseudomonadota > Gammaproteobacteria > Burkholderiales > Burkholderiaceae_D > Telluria. The sequence continues at coordinate 984 of DEKZ01000161.1, forward strand.
TGCCCGGCTCGGCTTGCCCGGCTGGCGGGGATTCTTTTCGCTTTTTAATTATGGTTGGCTTGCTCGCACGCGCGGGCAGCCGATTGGAAACAACCAGCGGCAGCACGACTGCCCTTCCTGGAGGCTCAATGCAGACATCTCAAGACATTTCAATCCACCCGCAAGCGGCACCAGGAGCGGCAGCCGGCGGCGCTAACGCAGCCGAGATCGCCGCACGCGGCGACTACCGCATCATCCGCCGCAACGGCGCCGTCGTGCCCTTCGAGCCGAACAAGATCTCGGTCGCGATGACCAAGGCCTTCCTGGCGGTCGCCGGCGGCCAGGGCGCCGCGTCGGCCCGCATCCGCGAGCTGGTGGAAGAGCTGACCAACAACGTGGTCGCCGCCCTGATGCGCCGCCAGCCGAACGGCGGCACCTTCCACATCGAGGATGTGCAGGACCAGGTTGAACTGTCGCTGATGCGCTCGGGCGAGCACGATGTCGCGCGCGCCTACGTGCTGTACCGCGCCAAGCAGATGGAAGAGCGCCGTGCTGCCAAGGAAGCCGCCGGCGGCAACGCCGTGCAGGCGCCGCAGATCCACGTGGTCGACAATGGCCAGCGCCTGCCGCTGGACATGAACGCCGTCCACGGCCTGGTGAACGCCGCCTGCGCCGGCCTGGAAAAGCACGTCGACGCCGACGCCATCGTCGCCGAGACCCTGAAGAACCTGTACGACGGCGTGCCGGTCGAGGAACTGCACAAGTCCGCCATCCTGGCCGCCCGCGCCCTGATGGAAACCGATCCGGCCTACAGCCAGGTCACCGCGCGCATCCTGCTGCACACCATCCGCAAGGAAGTCTTCGGCAAGGAAGTCCCGCAAGCCAAGGCTGCCGCCGAATACGTCACCTACTTCCCGCAATACATCGCCAAGGGCATCGCCAACGAGCTGCTCGACGAAGAGCTGGGCAAGTTCGACCTCGAGCGCCTGGCCAAGGCCATCGTCGCCGACCGCGACCTGCAGTTCGGCTACATCGGCCTGCAGACCCTGTACGACCGCTACTTCCTGCACGTGCGCGAAACCCGCATCGAGATGCCGCAGGCCTTCTACATGCGCGTCGCCATGGGCCTGGCCCTGCGCGAAGCGGAGCGCGAAGAGCGCGCGATCGAGTTCTACAACCTGCTGTCGTCGTTCGACTTCATGAGCTCGACCCCGACCCTGTTCAACTCGGGCACCCGCCGCTCGCAGCTGTCGTCGTGCTACCTGACGACCGTGGGCGACGACCTGGAAGGCATCTACGACGCCATCAAGGAAAACGCGCTGCTGTCGAAGTTCGCCGGCGGCCTGGGCAACGACTGGACCCCGGTCCGTGCGCTGGGCTCGCGCATCAAGGGCACCAACGGCAAGTCCCAGGGCGTGGTGCCGTTCCTGAAAGTGGTGAACGACACCGCCGTGGCGGTGAACCAGGGCGGCAAGCGCAAGGGCGCGGTCTGCGCCTACCTGGAAACCTGGCACATGGACATCGAGGAATTCCTCGACCTGCGCAAGAACACCGGCGACGACCGCCGCCGCACCCACGACATGAACACCGCGAACTGGATTCCGGACCTGTTCATGAAGCGCGTGATGGAAAAGGGCCACTGGAGCCTGTTCTCGCCGAGCGAGACGCCCGACCTGCACGACAAGGTCGGCAAGGCATTCGAAGAGGCGTATGTCGCCTACGAGGCCAAGGCTGCCCGCGGTGAAATGACCGTGTACAAGAAAGTCGAAGCGCTCGACCTGTGGCGCAAGATGCTGTCGATGCTGTTCGAAACCGGCCACCCATGGATCACCTTCAAGGATCCGTGCAACATCCGTTCGCCGCAGCAGCACATCGGCGTCGTGCACTCGTCGAACCTGTGCACCGAGATCACCCTGAACACCAGCGCCGACGAGATCGCCGTCTGCAACCTGGGCTCGGTGAACCTGCCGCAGCACATGAAGGGCGATGGCCTGGACCACGTCAAGCTGCAGAAGACCATCCGCACCGCGATGCGCATGCTCGACAACGTCATCGATATCAACTACTACGCCGTCGAAAAGGCGCGTAACTCGAACCTGCGCCACCGCCCGGTCGGCATGGGCATCATGGGCCACCAGGACTGCCTGCACATGATGCGCGTGCCGTTCGCATCGGAAAAGGCCGTCGAGTTTGCCGACAAGTCGATGGAAGCGGTGTGCTACTACGCCTACCTGGCCTCGACCGAGCTGGCCGAAGAGCGCGGCCGTTACGAAACCTACGAAGGTTCGCTGTGGGACCGCGGCATCCTGCCGCAGGACTCGATCAAGCTGCTGGCGGAAGAACGCGGCGGCTACCTGGAGCAGGACACCAGCGAATCGATGGACTGGACCGTGGTGCGCGAGCGCATCAAGCAGTTCGGCATGCGTAACTCGAACTGCGTGGCGATCGCACCGACCGCGACCATCTCGAACATCATCGGCGTGTCGGCCTGCATCGAGCCGACCTTCCAGAACCTGTACGTGAAGTCGAACCTGTCGGGCGAATTCACCGAGATCAACGCCTACCTGGTGCGCGACCTGAAGGCGCGCGACCTGTGGGACGAGGTGATGATCGCCGACCTGAAGTACTTCGACGGCTCGCTCTCGAAGATCGACCGTGTGCCGCAGGACCTGCGCGACATCTACGCCACCGCGTTCGAAGTCGAGCCGAAGTGGCTGGTGGAAGCGGCGTCGCGCCGCCAGAAGTGGATCGACCAGGCCCAGTCGCTGAACATCTACATGGCCGGCGCATCGGGCAAGAAGCTGGACGAGACGTATAAACTGGCATGGCTGCGTGGCCTGAAGACCACCTACTACCTGCGCACCATCGCGGCGACCCACATGGAGAAGTCGACCACCCGCACCGGCGCGCTGAACGCGGTGCCGGTCTCGGGCGGCCTGTCGGCGGGTCATGCTGCACCGGCAGCGTCTGCGGCTCCTGTGGCGGCGGCTCCGGCTGCAGCAGCAAGCGCGGAAGTGGTGGAAGGCGCGGCCTGCTACCTGCGTCCGGGCGACGCCGGCTTCGACGAATGCGAAGCTTGCCAGTAATTTATTAAATAGATAAACCGTTCGCCCGGCCTCGCGCCGGGCGCTGCTTTGCAAGAATTCAAGAAGGAAATCATTATGCTGTCATGGGACGATGAACCAACGAGCGCGCCGCGCTCGCCACTCGCCGCGGGCACTCCGGAAGGCGCCACCGCCGCCGACGTCGCCAAGCGCGTGAACGCCGACGACAAGCGCATCATCAACGGCCAGACCGACGTCAACCAACTGGTCCCGTTCAAGTACAAGTGGGCATGGGACAAGTACCTGGCCGGCTGCGCCAACCACTGGATGCCGCAGGAAGTGAACATGCAGCGCGACATCGAGCTGTGGAAGAGCCCGAACGGCCTGACCGAGGACGAGCGCCGCATCGTCAAGCGCAACCTGGGCTTTTTTGTTACCGCCGACTCGCTGGCCGCGAACAACATCGTGCTGGGCACCTACCGCCACATCACGGCGCCGGAATGCCGCCAGTACCTGCTGCGCCAGGCGTTCGAAGAGGCGATCCACACCCACGCCTACCAGTACATCGTCGAGTCGCTCGGCCTGGACGAGCGCGAGATCTTCAATGCCTACAACGAGATCGCGTCGATCCACGACAAGGACCAGTTCCTGATCCCGTTCATCAACGTCCTGACCGATCCTGAGTTCAAGACCGGCACCCTCGAAAACGACCAGAAGCTGCTGAAGTCGATCATCGTCTTCGCCTGCCTGATGGAAGGCCTGTTCTTCTATGTCGGCTTCACCCAGATCCTGGCGCTGGGCCGCCAGAACAAGATGACCGGCGCCGCCGAGCAGTACCAGTACATCCTGCGCGACGAATCGATGCACGTGAACTTCGGCATCGACCTGATCAACACGATCAAGATGGAAAACCCGCAGCTGTGGACCCCGGCCTTCCGCGAAGAGCTGAAGACCCTGTTCCTGCAGGCCGTCGACCTCGAGTACCGCTACGCCGAAGACACCATGCCCCGCGGCGTGCTGGGCCTGAACGCCCCGATGTTCAAGGGCTACCTGCGCTTCATCGCCAACCGCCGCGCCGTGCAGATCGGCCTCGATCCGCTGTTCCCGAACGAAGAGAACCCGTTCCCGTGGATGAGCGAGATGATCGACCTGAAGAAGGAGCGTAACTTCTTCGAGACCCGCGTGACCGAGTACCAGACCGGTGGTGCGCTGAGCTGGGACTGATCCCTTTTCAAGCACGATGACGAAAAGCCCGATGAGCAATCATCGGGCTTTTTTCTTTTCAGTCCTCGGCCGGGTTCAGGTTACCCGGCGCGTCGATGCCAAAGGCGACGACTTGCAGCAGGCCGCCGGCCATCGCAAGGTTCTTCAGCAGATGGGTACACTGGCCGCCGACCGCCGCGTGGAAGGCGAATGCGGTCACGATCGAGAACAGCGCCAGGCCGGAGTCGATCCTGGTCTGGCAGCTCCCGGACCTCGGCGCGAGACACGCGTCGCTGCGCGCCGGATTCGGTTGGAGATATCTGCGGCTTCACATGGTCAAAGACGATATCGAGCGCGGTGCGCTGGTGACGAGCCGCACGCAGGTGCATCCCACGCCGGGACCAGGATTGTCGATGCACGCGATTTATATGAAGGACGAACCGCCAGGTCCGGCTGGTCGCTGGTTCGTGGGCCGGCTGAAGCAATCGCGAAATGCAGGAGACCTGATGAAATAAGGCGCGCTTTGAAAAGACGATGGCGTGAAGCGCAGGGATATTCGTCGTAATGTTGATCGCTTCGGTGTTTATCGCTACGAATTTAATGTGCGCGGGTTGCGCACTGACAAGGTTTTCGTGTACTTTACGTGATTGAATTTGTCAAAGTGTGAACATGGATTTTTTTGCATGCTCACCGGCAAACAAAACCGATCGGAAATGGGACGCTAATTCATTTTAGTATGCACTTGAGCGCAGCGAAAAGAACAAGCCGCACTGCCTGATCGAGTTCAGGCAAGGCGGCTTTTTCTTTTCGCGCCCGCAAGGGTAGCGATGTGAAAAAAGCTGGAAGAGTGAGTGTCCCGCGACGTTGGCTGAAGCGCTGCAATTGTGAGGAGTTGCAGCAGTTCAGCTGGTGCCGTATTCATTGGCAGTAACCGACCGGTTTGTGCCGATGAATAATTCGCCCGACGCAACGTAACGGTCGGACGGGTTTAAACCTTGTAGCGTATTTCTCATCGCAGAGAAGGAGAATAAAAATGGCAACAGCCGCTAAGAAACCAGCAGCAAAACCGGCAGCCAAGGCTGCCGCCAAACCGGCCGCAAAGGCTGCCGTGGCAGAAAAAACGGTCGCCGCCAAACCGGCAGCGAAAGCGTCGGCAAAGGCCGCCGCTAAACCGGCAGCAAAGCCGGCAGCAAAGAAAGCTGCAGCACCTGCAGCCAAACCAGCAGCCAAGAAAGCTGCAGCCAAGCCGGTAGCAAAGGCCGCTGCAACCAAGGCAGCCGTGAAACCGGCAGCCAAGAAAACCGCAGCCCCGGCAAAGACCGCAGTGAAGGCTCCGGCCAAGTCGGCAGCAACCAAGACCGCAGCGAAAGCGCCAGCCAAGGCAGCGACCAAGACCGCAGCGAAGGCTCCGGCCAAGTCGGCAGCCAAGACCGCAGCGAAGGCTCCGGCCAAGTCGGCAGCGAAGACCGCAGCAAAAGCTCCGGCGTAGGCAGC
>DEKZ01000160.1 GCA_002354135.1 Massilia sp. UBA2709
CCTGTTCCGGCGCCATTGCCCGGGATATCCCTTTCTCGGGGCTGGCCCAGGGCTTCCTGCGGCAGGGCGTGCCTGCCGTGGTGGCGATGCAGGCATCGATCACGGATGAAGCGGCCCTGATTTTCACCCGCTATTTCTACCGCGACCTGGTTGAGCTTGGCGCTGTCGATACCTCCCTGACCGAAGCCAGGCTGCGCATGCAGGGCAATGGCCATCCCATCGAATGGGGCACGCCTGTGCTTTACATGCGTGCGCTCAACGGCCAGTTGTTTCAACCAGTCGTGGCCCAGGCCGGGAACCAGCTTACGGACCTGCCCGCCCCGATGCCCAGTCCGATCCTCAGCCCGGAAGCGAGCCCGGCCGAAACGAACAGGTCAAGGAAGATTCCGGCGCGAGCGGGCGCGCCCACGTCCCGCATGGAGCCGAGCCTGAACGAGCCGAGGAAAGCCGGGGATATTCAGGCGAAACAGGACGCCCCGCCGCTGCAGCCAGCGCCCGGCCCGGCCGAAAAAAAGAAACCGCGGGCCGCCCGGGCCAGGGAAGCCGTGCCTCAAGCCAAACCGGATCCGGACGAGCAGCATGTCCTGCCGCAGGTCCAGGCGCGCGAGGGCACACCCGCGCTGAAACCAGGGCCAGATCCGGCCGAGCACAAGATCGCGACCAGGGGCGAGGTGCGCGTGCCCCCGCCGCCGCCGAAGCCCCAACCGCGTCCCGTCGAGCAGGAGGCTCCGCTGCCAGCCCAGGCCTGGACACCCCCGCCGCCGCCCAAGCCCAAGCCGAGACCGGAGCCAAAACCCGCAGAGCAAGCCAGACCGCCGATAATCCAGCCGGAAGAATCCGTCTTGCCGCCCAGGCCAGCATTCCATCTGCCCGGACTAATCAACCCACCCAAACCCCGGATGAGGAAGCACGCGCCGCCACCCAGGCTGGAGCCCATCCTGGACGAGAAGGAGGCACCACTGACGGCAGGGCAAGGCATCCCGGACGGCGCCGCGGTGCCGCAGCACGTCCCTCCAGAGCACGGGAAGGCCGCGCTGGAAACGAAGGCACATGGTTTGCTGAGCGAGGTGTATGGGTATTTGAGGCAAGGTCTGCGTTTTTTTAAAAAGGATCCCACGCCCGCGCCAGCCTCGCCCTCAAGCGCCGTTGATCTTTCGCGACCGGCGTCCACTGTGGATGCGAGGGCAGCCACTGAAGTAGCGTGCCAGATTCTTGCGGAAATGGACCAGCAAGTCTTGCTGAATCATACAACCACGATCGAAGTGATCATTTCACGTGAATCGGTCGAGCGAGCGCCGGCATCCGCAAGTGCTGGGGCGAGTGCGGCAATCGACCCGACAGCGAAACTGCTTGTCCAGGTGGTGCCGAAGTCCAACTTTATCCTGGCGGAGCCACAAGCGGACCGTGTCGAGATCGATCCACCACTCCCGAACAAGCCGAAGTCCGTTTACTTCGACGTCAAGGCAGCCTATCCGGGGCAAGCCGAAATATGGATCATCGTCCGCCAGCGCCAAACCGGTATCGCCCGCCTGGTCCTGGAGTCAAAGGTGGTCGAGCGGGCCGAGCGGGGCTCTGTGTCTCGGGCGAAAGCCGAGGCAAGCGCGGCTGAGGCACCGGTTCCGGCTGCTCCATTCGACCAGCTTCTTGTAATCGAGCAAACGCTCGGAGACAAGGTCCAGTACATGTTTGAACTGGACATGCCGTCCGTTAACGTGTTCGAACAACACACTTCCAAGCCATTGCAGGTAAAGCGGGAGGAGTACGTCAAAGCCCTGTATCGTGGTATCGAAGAGCGCTATCTCAGCCACTATGACGAAGCGAGCAGGACCGCCGATGTCGATGCCTTCACCGCGGAACTGCAGGCGTACGGAGTGAGCTTGTTCGAAGAACTGTTACCTCGGGAGGTGCAAGCGCAACTGTGGACGCACCACACCAAACTGACAAGCATACGCGTCGTCTCGACCGAGCCATTTATCCCTTGGGAAATTGTGCACCTCAAGGCCCCTGGCGAGCCGCTTGAGCCGGACGCCCCAACGCTATTCCTCGGCGAAATGGGCCTGGTACGATGGTTGCACAACGTCAACGGGCACGCACCTGCGCAGCTGCAGGTCCGGGATGGGCGTGCACGGTATGTCATCCCCGACTATCCTCATCCGAACTGGGCATTGTTTGAAACGGCCGGGGAGCGCGCATTTCTTGAACGGAGGTTTGCTGCGACTGCCGTGCAACCCCAGCCGAATGAAGTGCGCAGGCTGCTGAGCCATGCGGGGGCATTCGACCTGCTGCACTTTGCCTGCCACGGCGAAGCGCACCACGATGAGATCGGGTACGCGCGCATCTTCCTGGAGGGCCGGATCGAAGGTGTCGCTTACAAGCCGGCCTGGCTCGATGCGTCGACCGTAGGGGCGTTTGCCAGGCTACGTGGAGAGGATGGTACACAGCCGATCGTGTTTCTCAACGCCTGTCAGGCAGGGCGGGCGGGTACAAGCTTACCGGCATCGGCGGCTTTGCCCAGGCATTCTTGCGCGCCGGTGCAGGCGCCTTTGTCGGCACGCTTTGGGCGGTGGGAGACGAACCAGCGTTCTCCTTTGGGAAGGCCTTCTACGAGGCGTTGCTGAGTGGTCGAACCGTACCCCAAGCGACGACGGCCGCACGTGAGACAGCCCGGCAAGCCGGAGACGCGACATGGCTCGCCTACGTCGTGTACGCCCATCCTCATGCGAGGCTCTTACGTACCGGATACGGTCCCTGAGTTCCGGCTACAGGTGCGTTGATCGCTGTTTAAATGCCGGGCTCCTGACCACAATCCTCAGTAACCCGCCGCCAGCTGCTCCGGCGTCAAGGCATTCATCACCGCAAACACCCCGCTGGCGCGCAGGATGCGCCGCGATCCCACCTGCAGGAAGCAGTTCGCGAAGGCCACGCGGCCGCCCAGCTTCTGGATGTCGACGTGCGCCTCGACCCAGTCGCCGGGGCGGGCGGCGTCGACGAAGTCGGTGCTGAGGTTCACGGTCACAAACGAGTTGCGGCCCTCGCAGAACAGGGTCAGGCCGATGCCCAGGGCCGAGTCGGCCAGGCTGGCCAGCATGCCGCCGTGGGCAATGCCGCGCATGTTGGTGTGCTGCTCGGTGATGCGCATTGCGATCACGATGGCGCCGTTCTCCCGGCTGCAATACAGATCCCCCAGGTTGGCCATGTAGGGGCCGCCGCGTTTCAGGCGCTCGAAGCCTGGCGGCACTTGCGTGTTGTTGTCGTGTGATGTCATGGTTAAACCTGTCTGCACCGTTCTATAGTCGGCGTGTTGATTTTGCACAGTAAAACACGCGAAGATGTGTGTCAACCCTGCAATACAGTGCGGCCCTGCACGCGTTTCGCTGCGCGGACCGGGCATTTACTTCCATTTTCTCGGCTGCTACACTCGACCGCAGTAAACGCAGCGCAGTAAAACCTAGTTTCACTGTGCGGTACATACACACAAAAACAGGAGACGTATGGCTTTCCAGTTTTCCGAACGCGCCCTCGACCTGCAGCGACGCGTCAAGCATTTCATCGACACCGAGATTCTCCCGCAAGAGGCCGCCTACAAGGAAGAGGTCGACGCCGCGCGCAAGGCCGGCAACGCCTTCATCGTACCCCAGACCATGGAGCGCCTGAAGGCGAAGGCGAAGGAGGCCGGCCTGTGGAACCTGTTCCTGCCGGAGTCGGAACTGGGCGCGGGCCTCACCAACCTCGAATACGCACCCCTGTGCGAACTGATGGGCCGGGTGCCGATCGCCTCCGAAGTCTTCAACTGCTCGGCGCCCGATACCGGCAACATGGAAACCCTGGTGCGCTATGCCTCGCCGGCGATCCAGACAACCTGGCTCGAACCGCTGCTGGCCGGCGAGATCCGCTCGGCCTTTGCCATGACCGAGCCCGAGGTGGCGTCCTCGGACGCGACCAACATCACGGCCAGCATCGTGCGCGACGGCGACGAATACGTGATCAATGGCCGCAAGTGGTTCACCTCGGGCGCGGCCGACCCGCGCTGCATGGTGATGATCTTCATGGGCAAGACCGACCCGGACCATCCCGAACGGCACCGCCAGCAGTCGATGATCGTGGTTCCGACCGACACGCCGGGCGTGACCATCGTGCGCGACATGCACGTCTTCGGCTACGACGACGCGCCGCACGGCCACGCCGAGGTCCTGTTCGAGAACGTGCGGGTCCCGCTCGACCACATCCTGCTCGGCGAAGGCCGCGGCTTCGAGATCGCCCAGGGCCGCCTGGGACCGGGCCGCATCCACCACTGCATGCGCCTGATCGGACGCGCCGAGATGGCGCTCGAGGCGATGTGCCGGCGCACGCTCGAGCGTGTCGCCTTCGGGCGCAAGGTCGCCGACCAGGGCGTCTGGCGCGAGCGCATCGCCGAGTCGCGCATCCTGATCGACCAGGCGCGCCTGATGGTGCTGAATGCCGCCGAGATGATGGACAAGGTCGGCAACAAGGCGGCCGCGCGCGAGATCGCGATGATCAAGGTGATCGCGCCGAACATGGCCTGCAAGGTGATCGACTGGGCGATCCAGGCCCATGGCGGCGCCGGCGTCAGCCAGGACTTCGGCCTGGCCCAGGCCTATGCCAGCGCGCGCTCGCTGCGCCTGGCCGACGGTCCGGACGAAGTGCACCGCAACGCGATCGCCAAGCTGGAACTGGCGAAGTATCGTTGAACTGCCGCCGAACCGGACAGTAGCGGAGCGGTTCGCGCCGCCCGCATCACACAGGATACAAGAAGGAGACAAGATGTCGGAGCGCCACCTGCCATTCTGGCCCACGGGCCTGCCGCGGCACCTCACCGTGCCGCAAACGAATCTGTACTACAACCTCGAAGTGTCCGCCACGCGCTACCCGGACAAGACCTTCGCGATCTATTACGACACCTTGATCAGCTACCGCGAGTTCAAGGACGAGGTCAATGCCATCGCAGGCTTCCTGCAGGGCGAGTGCGGCGTGGAGCAGGGCGACCGGGTCCTGCTCTACATGCAGAACAGCCCGCAGTTCATCCTGGCCTATTACGCAATCCTGCGCGCCAACGCGGTCGTGGTGCCGGTGAATCCCATGAACCTGACCGAGGAGCTGCGCCACTACGTCAGCGATACCGGCGCCGCCACCATCTTCGCGCCCCAGGACCTGGTCGAGCAGGTGCTGCCGCTGGTGGGCGAAGGCGGCCTGCGCCACGTCGTGGTCGCGGCCTATTCCGACTACATCGAGCGCCCCACCGACCTGAAGGTGCCGGACTTCGTGGCTGCGCCGCGCCGCGACATCGAGGGGGAAGGCGTGGTGCTGTGGAGCGACATGCTGGCGCGCGGCTGCCGCCCAGGTCCCCTGACGGCCGGCGCGGACGACCTGTGCTGCATGCCCTATACCTCGGGCACCACCGGCAATCCGAAAGGCTGCATGCACACCCATCGCAGCGTCATGTACAACACCGTGGCCGGCGTGCAGTGGTTCGGCGCCCAGCAGGATTCGGTGGCCCTGTGCGTGCTGCCTTTCTTCCACGTGACCGGCATGCAGGGCGGGATGAACGGGTCGATCTTCATCGGCGGCACCGTGGTCATCCTCTCGCGCTGGGACCGCGACACGGCGGCCGAATGCATCCGGCGCTACCAGGTGAACTCGACCCAGCTGATCTCGACCATGGTGGTCGACATGCTGTCGAGCCCGCGCGTGGGCGAATACGACCTGTCGAGCATCCGCCGCATGAGCGGCGGCGGTGCGGCCATGCCGGACGCGATCGCCCAGCGCATGCAGGACCTGATGGGGGTGAAGTACGTCGAGGGCTACGGCATGTCCGAGACCATGGCGCCGACCCACATCAATCCTGGCGAACGGCCGAAGAAGCAGTGCCTCGGCATCCCGATCTGCGACGTCGATGCGCGCGTGGTCGACCCCGAGACGATGCGCGAGCTGCCGCCGGGCGAAGTGGGCGAGATCGTGGTGCACGGGCCGCAGGTGATGCAGGGCTACTGGAACAACCCGCAGGCGACGAGCGATACCTTCGTCGACATCGACGGCAAGCGTTTCCTGCGTACCGGCGACCTGGGCAGGACCGACGAGGAGGGCTATTTCTTCATGGTCGACCGCCTGAAGCGCATGATCAACGCCTCGGGCTACAAGGTCTGGCCGGCGGAGGTCGAGGCGCTGATGTACCGGCACCCGGCGATCCGCGAGGTCTGCGTGGTGGCGGCCTTCGACGAGCGGCGCGGCGAGACGGTCAAGGCCGTGGTGGCGCTGAAGGACGGTTTTGCCGGCAGCGTGAGCGAGCAGGAGATCATCGAATGGTCGCATGCGAACATGGCGGCCTACAAGAGCCCGCGCATCGTCGAGTTCTGCGAGACGCTGCCGAAGTCGGCGACCGGGAAGGTGCAGTGGCGGGATTTGCAGGGGAAGCGGGCGGCGGTCGCCGGTTGATGCAGGCGTGCCGGGCCGGGCGCATCGCGCCGTGTCGCGGTGTGACTGCGAACGCGATACCAACGTAGGGTGGGCGCCCCCGTGCCCACGCGTGAAGCCTGCGTCGTGTTGGCATCCATGAAGCGCTGCGTCTGCTCATCGTTCACGCGTGGGCACGGAGCGCCCACCCTACGCATCATGCGGTAGCGGTAAATGAAAAAGCCGGCTGGGCGCAGACCCAGCCGGCTTTTGTTCGTCCCCGGGGACGATCAGAACATGTGCATGATGCCCACGGTGAGGCGGTTCGCCGAATCGCTGCCCACGGAGACGAAGCCCTGGGCCAGGTTGATGTCGGTCGCCTGCACGATGCGGTCGGTCGCAGCGTGGCCGTACGAGAAGTAGGCGGTGCTGCGCTTGCTCAGCGCGTAGCGGGTGATGAAGATGTACTGCTGCGAGTCGTCCTTCAGGTCGCCCGAGCGGCGGGTGTTGTAGAAGGCGCCGGTCAGGGTGATGGCCGGCGAGACCGGGACGTCGACGCCTGCGCCGAAGACGCTGATCTTGCGGCCGGTGCTGTCGAGCTCGTTTTCCGAGTAGGTCGACTTCAGGACCGCACGCGACATGGTGTACTTCACCCCGATCGCGTGCGAGGTCAGCAGGTCGGTGTTGGTCGGGTTCTTCATACGGGCGTAGGCGCCGTAGAGGTTCAGTGCGCCGGCGTTGTAGAAGGCCGACGCGCCCTGGTAGGAGCTGCGCTGCGAGTCGCCCGGTTGTTCGCCGAAGCCGCGCATCAGCGCGAAGCCGAAGCCGCCGAACGAAGGCGAGACGTAACGGATCGAGTTGTTCTGGCGCAGCGCGGTGCCGCCGCCGTTGGCGCCGTAGGTGCCGTACACGCCGGCGTGGTTCATGGCGGCGAACAGCACGTTCGGGCTGGTGGCGGCGAAGGCCAGGCCCATAGGATCGGCCATGCCGACCGACAGCACGCCCAGGATGTTCTGGCGGCCGAAGTCGATCGAGCCGAAGCTGCCGGTCAGGCCGACGGTGGCTTCGCGGTCGAACAGGCTGGTGGTCGACGGGTTGCCGGTGGCGACGCCGGCGCCGCCGGTGTCGTTCAGCAGGGTGCCTTCGAGGCCGAAGCGGGCCTTCAGGCCGCCGCCCAGGTCTTCCACGCCCTTGAAGCCCCAGCGCGACACCTGCATCTGGCCGGCTTCGACCGTGGTGCGGCCGCCATTCGGGCCGTCATTGTTCACATGGGTGATGCCGGCATCGACGATACCGTAGATGGTGACGCTGGTTTGTGCCGACGCGGCGGACATGCAGGCGGCGAGTGCGGCCATTGCGATGATGTGCTTCTTCACTGATGCTGTCTCCTCATTATTATGATGCTCGACCCCGGCGAGGCCAATCGCACTGAAGCTGCATAGCGGCACCGTTTCTCTTGGTGGAACTCGGCCGTCTATAGTGAAACTCTATTTTCATGTGACAACACTGTCAACAACTATTAATGCATGTGCGATAGACGGGATGGCTGGGCCGTGTTTTTGTGTCCCTGCACCCACACGAGCGGCAGCAAAGCGCAGGAATGCGCGAAAGCGGCGGGATAACTGTTCTGCTGTGCGAAACTGCACGATGAGCTGTGCATGCGCGCACATCCGCTCGATCCCGCCGCGGCGCCGGCGGGAGGCCGGGGACGGTTCAGGCGCGCAGCGGGGAAAGGAAATCGCGCACGTGGCGCAGGACGAGCGCTTCCTGTTCGCGGTGGGGGACGTGGAAGGCGCCGGCGATGATCTCGACGCGTGCAGCGCCCGCGGCGAGCCTGGCCAGCGTTTCGGGGTGGCGCAGCGAGCCGAACTCGTCGTGTTCGCCGTGCATGGCGAGCAGCGGGCAGCGTACCTGCGGCAGCACGGCGTCCAGCGACCATGCCGCGAACGCCGGAGCGAGCCAGGTCTCGGTCCAGGCATCGAGCACCCAGCGCGCCTTGCCGCCATGGTAGCGCGCCAGCCGCGCGAACTGGGCAGGGTCGCGGAACCCGGCCTTGGCCTCGAGGATGCCGGCGCGGGTGCGCTCCTCGACGAAGGCCTGGGCCGATTCCGTGACCAGGGCGACGCAATCATCGGGATGCAGGGCCGCGCAATGCACGGCCATGCCGCCGCCGACGCTGTGGCCGAAGGCGACGAAGCGCCGGAAGCCCAGCTCCCGCTGCAGCACCGGCAGGACGGTCCGCGCTTCCTCTTCGACGAATGTCGGTTCGAGCGCGCCGCGGCGGGGAGCGGAGCGGCCGAAGCCGAGGCGGTCGTAGGCGATCACGCGGCGGCCCAGGGCCTGGGCCAGCGCGGCCGGGAAGCCGCGCCACAGCTCGACGCAGCCGAGGGAATCGTGCAGCAGCAGGATGGGCGCGTGGCCGGCGGCCTCCTGCGCGCCGGCCTCGCTGTCCCAGCTGCGGACGAAGAGGCGGCCTTGCGGGTGATCGACGAAGGATTCGGTGACCTGGACTGGGGTGTGCTCGGTGACTGTCATGGATGCGCGTGGTGCTGGACGAGGAGGACCGACGAGGGACGACAAGGGACGACTAGGGACGACTAGGGACGGCAAAGCGCAGCGCGGACGCCACATTCCCGATGATAACGCAAGCGCGACCGGCATCGGCGCCGGCCCGGGACGAAAAAAAGCCCCTGCATGCAGGGGCTTTTCGAGAGCGGGGCGCGGGGCCCGGCTTATTTCTGCGCCACGGTCTGGGCAGCGGTCTGTGCAACCGCCTGTGCCTTCGCCGGTTCGTCCAGCGTGATCGCCTTCAGGCCCAGGGCCTCGCTGCTGTAGTGGCGGATACGGTTGGCCAGGGCCGGGTCGTTGTTCAGCTTCTGGCCGTAGGACGGCACCATTTCCAGCATCTTGGCTTTCCAGGCCGGGGTCTCCAGCGTGTCCTTGAAAGCGGACTGCTTGAGCACCTTCAGCATGATCGGCGCGGCGGTCGAGGCGCCAGGCGAAGCACCGAGCAGGGCCACCACGCTGCCGTCGGCGGAACTCACGACTTCCGTACCGAACTGCAGCACGCCGCCGTCCTTCGAGTCCTTGATGATCTGCACGCGCTGGCCGGCGGTGGCCAGGGTCCAGTCTTCCATCTTCGCTTCCGGCAGGTAGTCGCGCAGGGAGGCCAGGCGGTCTTCCGGTGTGAGCATGACCTGCTCGATCAGGTACTTGGTCAGCGGGATGTTGTCGATACCGGCCTGCAGCATCGGACGCACGTTGCTGGTGCTGATGGCGGCCGGCAGGTCGGTCCAGGAACCGTTCTTCAGGTACTTGGTCGAGAAGGTCGCGAACGGTCCGAATAGCAGGGTGCGCTTGCCGTCGACGATGCGGGTGTCCAGGTGCGGCACCGACATCGGCGGCGAACCGACCGAGGCCTTGCCGTAGACCTTGGCCAGGTGGGCATTCACCAGTGCAGGGTTGGTCGTCATCAGGAACTGGCCGCCGACCGGCATGCCGCCGTAGCCTTTCACTTCAGGGATGCCGGTTTTTTCCAGCAGCGGCAGCGCGCCGCCGCCGGCGCCGATGAACACGAACTTGGCGCGCACGGTCTGGACCGTGTCCTTGTTCAGGTCCTTGACGGTGACGTTCCAGATGCCGTCGGCGCCGCGCTTGATGTCCTCGACCTGGGTGCGCAGGTGCAGGGCCACACCCTTCTTCTCGGTCAGGTTCTTGACCATGGTACGGGTCAGGGTGCCGTAGTTGACGTCGGTGCCGATGTCCATGCGGGTGGCGGCGACCTTCTGGTTCTTGTCGCGGCCGTTCATGACCAGCGGCGCCCACTGGCGGATCTCGTCATGGTTTTCGGTGTACAGCATGCCCTTGAACAGGTTTTCCTGCTGCAGGGCGGCGTAGCGCTTGCGCAGGAAGTTGACGTTGTCGTCGCCCCAGACAAAGGCGATGTGCGGCACGTTGTTGATGAAGGCGCGCGGGTCCGGCAGGTAGCCGTGCTTGACCTGGTAGGCCCAGAACTGCTTCGAGATCTCGAACTGTTCGTTGATGTCGACCGCTTTCTTGGTCTCGACCTTGCCGTCCGGGCCCTCCGGGGTGTAGTTCAGTTCCATGAAGGCGGAGTGGCCGGTGCCCGCGTTGTTCAGGGTGTCCGAGCTTTCGGCGCCGACGGCATCGAGCCGCTCGTACATCTCGACCTTCAGGCCGGGCTGCAGTTCGGTGAGCATGGTGCCCAGGGTGGCGCTCATGACGCCGGCGCCGACCAGGACCACGTCGACCGGCTTGTCGGTCGAGGCGGGCGGGGTCTTGCCGCATGAGGCGAGGAGAAGGCCGGAGAGTGCAACTACAAGTACTTTACGCATGGCGTTATTTCAGGATCAAAAACTCAAAACGTCGGTTGCCCCTGCCTGGGTGGACAGGGGGGTATTGCAAATTGGCGCTCAGGAGCGCCCGTTCAGGTTGGCCAGCAGCCGCGCATACAGGTCGGACAGCTGGCGCAGTTCAGCGGGGCTGAAGTCGTTGCAGGCCTCGATGACCATGTTCGACACTTCCGGGATGGCCTGTTCGGCCAGTGCGCGCCCGCGCTCGCTCAGCTTGATCATCACCGCGCGCCGGTCGCCCGGCTTCGGGCAGCGCTCGACCAGGCCGCGCGCCACCAGTTCGTCGCACACGCGGGTCAGGTTGGCCGGTTTTTCGTGGCAGGCCTCGCTCAGTTCCGAGGCGCTCGAGCTTTCGTCGACGCAGCCATACAGGATGGCCAGCACGGTATAGCTCGAATCCGCAAGGTCATACTTCTTGACCAGCGCATTGGTGCGGTCGCGGAAGGTCTTGTGCAGGTGATTCGTCATCCGGACCAGGCGCATCGCGTCGACCGGAAAGCCTGGCATGCGCGCCTCGACACGACGCAAACGTTGATCGGTTGGCCCAAAGTCGCTCATCGTTATTCCTTGCAGAAAAGACAAAGAGACGGATTGTAATCTGGCCGAGGCAAGGGGACCGCAGCGCGGCTCAGGGCGCCGCGGTTGCAGCAGTCGCGGTGGCAGTGTCGGCCTCGACCACGCGGGCCGATGCGCGGGCGCTGCGGTCGACGGGCAGGTTCGCGTAATGCGCTTCGGTGATCGGGTAGGAACCGTCGGCCTTGGCTTGTTCGAGTTCGGCCAGGACGCGGGCGCGCACCGGATCGTTCGAGGTCGCAGGGCTGGTCGATGCGCAACCGGCCAGTAGCGAAAGCAGCAGGGCAGGGAGTAGGACTTTCGTGTTCATGTCGTTCGCCAAATATCGTTGATTGGAGGTTTGGCGGGCCTCTATCGGTCCGTCAAGACATATTTTACCACTGAATAGTACATTGCTGAACTAAGTGATTCTACGCATTCTTGCTAGAAGAAAAGATATGGCAGAGCAGGGAGACTGGCCATGCACCCTGCACGAGCGGAGTCGGATGGCGAAGGCTGTTGAAACGAGGTGCGAGGGGGGTGGAGGGCTGCCGCAAGGCAGCGCGCCGCCGTGAGGCGGACTCTCCTGCCGGCAGCCGTGCTGTGCTTGTCGGGGCGCCCGGGACGGGCCATGACGCGGCTGACGGGACCGCCAGCCGGAGGGGATACAGCGCTGGCGCGCCTCAGTGCGCCGCGGCTTCGTGGCTGTCGGGCAAGAACCAGTTCAGCAGCACGGCGCAGATGCCGCCGGTCGCCACGCCCGATTCGAGCACGTTGCGGATCGCGGCCGGCATGTGGACCAGGAATTCCGGCACCTGCGAGACGCCCAGGCCCAGGGCCAGGGAGACGGCGATGATGAGCAGGGCGCGGCGGTCGAGATGCACGCTGGCGAGGATGTTGATGCCCGCCGCGGCGACCGCGCCGAACATCACCATGGCCGCGCCGCCCAGCACCGGTTCCGGCACCGCCTGGATCACGCCGGCGACGCTGGGGAAGAGGCCGAGCACCACCAGGAACAGGGCGATCCAGACGCCAATGTGGCGGCTGGCGATGCCGGTCAGCTGGATGACGCCGTTGTTCTGCGCGAAGATCGAGCTCGGGAAGGTGTTGAACACGCCCGCCAGCAGCGAGTTGGCACCGTTGAGCAACACGCCGCCCTTGATGCGCTTCATCCAGACCGGGCCTTCGACCGGCTCGCGCGAGATCTTGCTGGTCGCGGTGACGTCGCCGATGGCTTCCAGCGAGGTGACGAGGTAGATCACGATCATCGGGATGAACAGCGACCAGGAAAAGGAGAGTCCGAAGTGCAGCGGCACCGGCACCTGGAAGGCCGGCGCTTCATGCATGCCGGTAAAGTCGAGGCGCCCGAGCCAGGCGGCCAGCGCATAGCCGACCGCCAGCGCGATGACGATGGCGCTGCTTCTCAGCCAGACCACCGGAATGCGGTTCAGGATCACGATAATGGCCAGCACCACGCCGGACAGCAGCAGGTTCTCGCCGTTGGCAAAGCTGCCGTTGGACATGGCCGCGAAGCCGCCGCCCATGCTGATCAGGCCGACCTTGATCAGGGTGAGGCCGATCATCAGGACCACGATGCCAGTCACCAGCGGCGTGATCATGCGTTTGACGAAAGGCAGGACGCGCGAGACGCCCATCTCCACGAAGGACCCGGCAACGACCACGCCGAAGATCGCGGCCATCACGGCCTCGACCGGCGTGCCCTGCTTGACCATCAGCGAGCCGCCGGCGATCAGGGGGCCGACGAAGTTGAAACTGGTGCCCTGCACGATCAGCAGGCCGGCGCCGAGCGGGCCGAAGCGGCGACACTGGACGAAGGTGGCGATGCCGGAAATGACCAGCGACATCGAGACGATCAGGTTGGTGTCGCGCGCCGAGACCCCGAGCGCCTGGCAGATCAGCAGGCCGGGCGTGACGATGGGGACGATGATGGCCAGCAGGTGCTGGAGCGCGGCGAGCATGCCGACCAGGGGGCTGGGGCGGTCTTCGAGACCAAGGACGAGGTCGGGAGGAGCCTGGGTCGNNAAGCGGAGGCGGGCAGCTTGGGTTGGGTAGTCATGCGCGGGCACCGGGCAAAAACGCGATTCTACGCTGTCAGGCCCGGTGCTGCGCATTTTTTGTTGATGGACAGCATGGAAATGCATGCTGCATGACGCGCCGTCGGGCTGGGGCGAGCGTTCGGTCGCGCGTGGGGTCGGGCGCGCCGACCCGGAGCGCAGGCGGCGCCTCCGCAGCCC
>DEKZ01000159.1 GCA_002354135.1 Massilia sp. UBA2709
GGCATGCCCACGTTCCGCCGATTCGCGTCCCCGCTTTGCCTGGCCATGCTGCTGGCCGCCCCCGTCCTCGCCGGCGCCGCCGATACGGTTCCGGCGCCGGCGCCCGCCAGGGCCTCGACCGCCCTGCCCGGCGTGAGCCTCCTGCCCGAGCCGCTGGAGATGCCGGGGCTGGCACGCAAGCGCCAGGTGCGCCTCTACCTGCCGCCAGGCTATGCCACCTCGAACAAGCGCTACCCCGTGCTCTACATGCACGACGGCCAGAACCTGTTCGACGAGGCCACCGCCTATGCCGGCGAATGGAAGGTCGACGAAACGCTCGACGCGCTGGCCAAGGAAGGCAAGCTGGAACTGATCGTGGTCGGCATCGACAACGGTCAGGAAAAGCGCATGACGGAACTGAACGCCTGGCCGAACGCGCAGTTCGGCCAGGCCGAGGGGCGTGAATACACGGACTTCATCGTCAAGGTGCTCAAGCCCCTCGTCGACGGCAAGTACCGCACCCTGCCCGGCCGCGAGCATACGGCGATCATGGGCAGCTCGATGGGCGGACTGGCCTCGCACTACGCGATCGCGCAGTACCCGCAGGTGTTCAGCAAGGCCGGCGTGTTCTCGCCGGCCTACTGGACGGCCCAGCCGGCGTTCGACTTCATGGCCCGGCATCCGGTGCCGAAGGATGCGCGGCTGTTCATGCTGATGGGAGAAAAGGAAGGCGGCCCGATGGTGCCGGACGTCGAACGCATGGCGGCCGTCGTGCGGACCAGCGGGCATCCTGCGGCGAACACGGTGCTCAAGATCGTGCCGGGAGCGGAGCACAACGAGGCGTTCTGGAGCGGTGAGCTGCGCGAGGCGCTGCTGTGGATGTTTGCCGACGGGAAGGGGGCGCAGTAACGCACGGTGGGCACGGGGCGCCCACCCTACGATTCTGCGGCGGAGGTGCAACGTAGGGTGGGCACGCCGTGCCCACGCGAAAGGATGCCTGGAGGCGGCTCGGCACGAATACGGGCCGCCGACGATATGCATCCAAATGCATATCGTTAGCCACGCAATGATCGCTACCGTCTCGGAGCGACACATCTCCGCAGCGAACTGTCGGCCGAACACCTAACGCGTGGGCACGGAGTGCCCACCCTACGGTTTTTGCAGCGGACTTCCGGATGGGCACGCATGGTGGGCACGGCCCCCACCTGCCCCCTTCAATCAGCCCTTGCGCGGCTTCTTGAAGCCCGGCTTCTCCGCCATGCGGCGCTCGGCGCCGAACGACTTCTTGCCGTAGCCGGCCTTCTTCGGCGGCGGCGCTTCCTCGCCGTCGCGCGTGATGTTGAGCTGCTGGCCGGCGACCCACACGGTCTTCAGGTGGTCGACCAGGTCCTGCGGCAGGTCGTCCGGCAGGTCGAGCGTGGTGAAGTCGTCGTAGATCTCGATGCGGCCGATGTACTTCGACTCGATGCCGCCCTCGTTGGCGATGGCGCCGACGATGTTGCCCGGCTTGACGCCGTTGGCGTGGCCGACCTCGATCCGGTAGGTCGCCATGCCCGGCTCCGGATCGCGCATCACGCGTTCCTTCTTGAAGCCGGGTTCGCGCGGGGCGCGGGCCGGACGATCCTCCCAGCCGCCGGCCGCATCGCGCGGTGCACGCGGCAGGCGCTCGACGAAGTCGGTGCGCGCCGGACGGTCTTCCCAGGCTGGCGCCGGACGGGCTTCGCGGTCCGGTTTTTCCAGCAGCAGCGGCACGTCGCCGCGGCCCAGCTTCGCCAGCGCGGCGGCGATGTCGACCGCAGGCACGTTCTGCTCGCGCTCGTATTCCTCGATCAGCGAACGGAACTGCTCCAGGCCGCCGGCAGCGAGCGTCTCGGTGATCTGGTCCTTGAACTTCGCGATGCGCACGTCGTTCACCGCCTTCACGGTCGGCAGCGTCAGCGCCGACACCGGCTGGCGCGTGGCGCGCTCGATGGCCTTCAGCAGGCCGCGCTCGCGCGGGGTGATGAACAGGATGGCCTCGCCGCTGCGCCCTGCCCGGCCGGTGCGGCCGATGCGGTGGGTGTAGCTTTCCGGGTCCGAGGGGACGTCGTAGTTGATGACGTGGCTGATGCGGTCCACGTCCAGGCCGCGCGCGGCGACGTCGGTGGCGACCAGGATATCGATCTTGCCGTTCTTGAGCTGCTCGATGGTGCGCTCGCGCTGCTGCTGCGCCATGTCGCCGTTAATCGCCGTGGCCGCGAAGCCGCGCGCCTGCAGCTTGGTCGCCAGTTCCTCGGTGCCCAGCTTGGTGCGGGCGAAGATGATCATGCCGTCGAACGGCTCGGCTTCCAGGATGCGCGTCAGTGCATCGAGCTTCTGCATGCCGGCCACCAGCCAGTAGCGCTGGGTGATGTTCTCGGCGGTGCCGGTTTTCGCCGCGACCGTCACTTCGGCCGGGTCGCGCAGGTAGGTCTTGGCGATGCGCTTGATCGCCGGCGGCATGGTGGCCGAGAACAGCGCGATCTGGCGCTCTGCCGGGGTCTGCTGCAGGATGTGCTCGACGTCGTCGATGAAGCCCATGCGCAGCATCTCGTCGGCTTCGTCCAGCACCAGGGTGGTCAGCTGCGACAGGTCGAGCGAGCCCTTTTCGATGTGGTCGATCACGCGCCCCGGGGTGCCGACGACGATCTGCACGCCGCGGCGCAGGGCCGACAGTTGCGGGCCGTAGCTCTGGCCGCCGTAGATCGGCAGCACGTGGAAATTCTTCAGGTGCGCGGCATAGCTCTGGAAGGCTTCGGCCACCTGGATCGCCAGCTCGCGCGTGGGCGCCAGCACCAGCGCCTGCGGCGCGGTCTGTTTGGTGTCGATGCGCGCCAGGACCGGCAGCGCAAAGGCGGCGGTCTTGCCGGTGCCGGTCTGCGCCTGTCCCAGCACGTCGCGGCCTTCCATCAGCAGGGGGATGGTGGCGGCCTGGATCGGCGACGGCGTCTCGTAGCCGACCTCCTTCAGCGCCTTCAGGATGGGCGCCGGGAGGTTCAGGTCGGAAAACGATGGGATGGGGGTGTCTGACATGGATGACTTTCGA
The DNA here is from genome assembly GCA_002354135.1 of Massilia sp. UBA2709. Classification (GTDB taxonomy): domain Bacteria; phylum Pseudomonadota; class Gammaproteobacteria; order Burkholderiales; family Burkholderiaceae_D; genus Telluria. The sequence goes on from DEKZ01000159.1 coordinate 3,044, forward strand.
GAAACGATACTAAACCGCCAGTTTACTCCCTCGTCGGGAACGGGCGGGCACTATTTGAAAACGGACGGGCGCGCGGCGCTTGCGCGGCGGCCCAAAAAGCGGCAGCCCCATGCGCCATCGACGCATGGGGCTGCCTTAAGGAAACGAAAAAATCAGGCCTTCGGGGCCGCGCACATCCTGGCGATGTACTCGTCGTGCGAGGGCATCACGCTCACGCACTTGGCGATCACGCCGCGCACGTTGTCGAGGTAGTCGGCGATGTCGGCTTCGGTCTGCGCATCGACCAGCGGGTGGTAGGCCTCGACCGGCATGTTCTGCCCTTCGAACACCTGGGTCCAGCCCACTTCCGAGAACAGCTCGTTGTCGACCCGGACCACGCGTCCACGCGCACGGAACATGTCCATCTTCTGGCGCAGCGTCTCGGGAATGGCCATGTTGGCGCACTCGGTCCAGTAGGCCGAATCGGTGCGCTGGTTCAGGTGGTAGTGCAGGATGATGAAGTCGCGGATGCGCTCGTACTCGAAGCGCGCCTGGCGATTGAACTCGTCGCGCTCCACCGGATTGAAGCCGCGGTCCGGGAAGAAGTCGATCAGGCGCTGGATGGTCGACTGGATCAGGTGGATGCTGGTCGACTCGATCGGCTCGAGGAAGCCGCTGGCCAGCCCAATGGCCACCACGTTGCGGTTCCAGGCCTGCTTGCGCATGCCGGTCTGGAACTTGATCAGGCGCGGATCGGCCAGCGCCTTGCCGTCGAGGTTGGCCAGCAGGGTCGCGGCCGCCTCGTCGTCGCTGATGAAGCGGCTGCAGTACACGTGGCCGTTGCCGGTGCGGTGCTGCAGCGGGATGCGCCACTGCCAGCCCGACTGGTGCGCGGTGGCGCGGGTGTAGGGCGTCATGGTTGGCGCCGATTCGCAGGGCACGGCCAGCGCGCGGTCGGCCGGCAGCCAGCCGCTCCAGTCCTCGTAGCCGGTCTCCAGCGCCTGCTCGATCAAGAGGCCGCGGAAGCCCGAGCAGTCGATGAACAGCTCGCCCGCCACGCGCGCGCCGCTTTCCAGCTCGACCGCGTCGATGAAGCCGTCGCCCTCGCGCCGGGTCGCACGCACGATCTTGCCCTCGATGCGCTGCACGCCGCGCGCCTCCGACAGCTTGCGCAGGTAGCGCGCGTACAGGCTGGCGTCGAAGTGGTAGGCGTAGTTGATCTCGGCCAGCGGCGAATTCGGCACGTCGAAGCGTGGCGGCATGAACTTGTTGGCCTTGGCCGCCATGCGCACGATCGAGTATTCCTCGAGCGGCGCGGCCTTGCCGAGGCGGCGCATCTTCAGCCAGTACTGCTCGAAGGGGACGGTGGCCAGGTCCTGGCCGAGGCGGCCGAAGCCATGCATGTAGCGCTCGCCCTTGCGGCCCCAGTTCACGAACTCGACGCCGAGCTTGAAGCTGCCCTGGGTCGCGCGCATGAAGTCGTTCTCGTCGATCCCGAGCACGCGGTTGAAGCGCTGGATCATGGGGATGGTGGCCTCGCCCACGCCGACAATGCCGATCTCGTCCGATTCGATGAGGCGGATGTTGTAGCGGCCGTTGAGGACGGTGGAGAGCGCCGCGGCCGTCATCCAGCCGGCGGTGCCGCCGCCGACGATGACGATGTCCTGGATTGGTTCGTTCTGCATATGTGTTCGCCCGAAGGTCAAAAAAACGACCCCTGGCAGGCGGAGCCCGGCAGGGGTCGATACTGTACCGCAGTTCAGGTGCAGTACAAGCCTAAGTCATTAGAACTTGTAGCTGGCGCCGAAGTGGTAGGTACGGCCGTAGTCGACGCGGTTGGTCGGGTTGTTCTCGTCGTCGGTGTACTCCAGGAACGGTGCGTTGTTCCAGTTCTGGGCCTGGACGAACAGGCTCGTGCCCTTCAGCCAGCCGCTCTGGATCTCGTACGAAGCCTGCAGGTCGACGATGGTCTCACCCTTGATGAAGGTCAGCTGCGCATTGTCCTGGTAGTCCGACACCTGGCCCAGGAAGTTCGAACGCTTGCGCGCCGCGGCTGCCACCTGGAAGCCGTTCTTCTCGTAGTACAGGCGCAGGTTGGTGACCTTGCGCGACAGGCCAGGCAACGGGATGCTGACCGAGCTGCCGGTGACGTTGGCGAAGCCTTCGCGCGGCAGGTCGATGCTGCTCTTCGTATCCGAGTGGTTGACCATGACGCCGAAACCATCCAGGTACTGGCTGACCATCGAGAACGGCAGGTTGACCGCCAGCTCGAAGCCGTGCAGGTTGCCGCCATCGCCGTTCGTCGGCTGGGTGAAGCGGCCGATCGTCGAACCATCCGGCGGCAGCGTGGTCTCAGGCGAGATCGTCGACGCGAAGTCGTAGTCGCGCGCCATGCGGATGATGTAGGTGTCGAGCTTCTTGTAGAACAGCGCGGCGCTGACATAACCCTTGTTGCCGAAGTACTTTTCGTACGACAGGTCGAAGGACTTGGCGCGGAACGGCTTCAGTCGCGGATTGCCGCCGCTGCTGGTCAGGACCGAGACGCCCTGCTGGTTGCTGAGCGTGACGTTCTGGCCGGCGCGCAGGTCGTCCAGGTTGGCGCGCGACACCACCTTGGCCAGGCCGAGGCGCAGCATCTGCTCGTTCTTCAGGTCGAACGACAGGTTCAGGCTGGGCAGGACGTCCCAGAACTTGTCGCCGTCGGTGACGCGCACGCCCGGGCAACCGGCCGGGGTATTGCCCTGGCAGTTGCCGCTGTCGACCTGGTAGCCGCCGCCGGTCTGGTCCGTATGGATCGCCTGGACGCCGACGTTACCGCGGTAGGACAGGCCGAACAGCTCGCCGTCCAGGTCGCCCATGACGTAGGCGGTCGAGATGCGCTCCTTGACGTCCCACCACTTGTTCAGGATGTCGGCGTCGACCTTCTGCGCCAGTTCGTAGACCGTGCCGAGCGAGCCGCGCGGATCCCAGGACACGACGTTGAAGCCCGACGAGCCGGCCGGAGCGACGGTGGTGCCCGGCACAGGCGCGGAACCGTTCGGATCGCCGCCGATGATCATCAGGCGGCCGTCCTGGCCGGTGCGCTGCTTGTCGCGCGCGGTGTAGTTGAAGCCGTAGGTGGTGGCGACCACCGGGCCCCACTCGACGTTCTTCTTGGCAGTCAGGCGGATCGCCTTGACTTCGTCCTCGACGTAAGGCTGGCCCAGGTAGCCGGCCTGCGGCGAAGCCGCGCCGCCGGACCAGCCCATGGTGTCGGTCAGGCTGACGACGCCGCGGTCGGCGTAGTTCAGGCCAGGGGTATACTTCACCTGGGTGACGTTGGCGCCGTCGAAACCGCTGTACGAGAGGGTGTCCTGCTGGTTCGGCAGCGTGCCGGCCGTGGTTTCGTAGCGCGAACCCAGCTTGGTGGCCTTCGACCAGGTCAGGTCGGCCACGGTGGTCCAGTCGCCGAAGCGCAGCTCGTTGTTCCAGCCGACGGTCTTCAGGTCGTCTTTCGCGCCTTCGTAGTGGTTACGGACAACGCCCTTCCAGTTGGTGATGGTGCCGCTGGTGGCAACGCCGTTGACGATGACCGGGTTGACCAGTTCGTGCACCAGCTCGTACTTGCCGTTGCCGTTGCCGGCCACGCCGGCTTCGAAACCGGTCTTCTTCAAGCCGGTTTCGCCTGCCGAGTAGAACAGGTCGACGGTCGACTTGAAGTTCTTGTTCGGACGCCATTGCAACGAGGCGAAGGCGCCGTCACGCTCGTGGCTGTTCTGCTCGGTGTCGTAGCCGAAGCCGTTCGGCACCTTGACTTTGACTTTTTCTTCAACGCCAGGAACTTTTACCTCATCGGCAACGCCCCAGGAATTGAACTTCGACTGGCCGCCGCCCATTTCTTTGTAGCGGGTGAAGCCCATGGCCACGCCGATGGTGCGGTTGGCGAACTGGTCGATGTAGGACAGGGTGTAGCGGTCGCCATCGCCTTCCGGCAGGCCGTCGCGCTGCTTCACGCCCAGTTTGCTCTTCTTGTAGCTGACGGCGACGGTGCGCTTGCCGAAGTCCAGCGGCTGCACGGTGCGCAGGTCGATGGTCGAGGCCAGGCCCTGGCCGATGACGCTCGCGTCGGGGGTCTTGTAGATGACGACGGAACCCATCAGTTCGGCCGGGAACAGGTCGAACTCGGGCGAACGGGCATTGCCGGTCGAGGCCATTTCGCGGCCGTTCAGCAGGGTGCCGTTGAAGCTTGGCGACAGGCCGCGCACCGAGATGTCGGACGCCTTGCCCGAGCTGCGGCCGCGCTGGGCCGACACGCCCGGCAGGCGCGAGATCGACTCGGCCACGCTCTGGTCCGGCAGCTTGCCGATGTCTTCAGCCGAGATGGCTTCGACGATGGAGGTGGAATTCTTCTTGATCGAGATCGCCGCTTCGATGCCGCGGCGGATGCCGGTGACCTTGACGGTCTGGACCGGGGTCGTGGTGGTGGCGACGGTGGCGTCCTGGCCGGTCGCGACGGCGCTGTTCGGCGTGTTGTTCGTGGCGTCGGTGGTCGCCTGCTGTTCCTGGGCGAAGGCGCTGCCGGCCAGTGCCATCAGGAAAACGGTGCAGCCGGCCGCAACCGGGCTCAGCGGAAATGCCAGCCCTGCCGTGTTCGCAGCGCGCTTGTTTGCGGAATTCTTCATTTGTCCCCTCAGTAGAACTGTGTAATTTCCCGAAATCAGCTGGAGAGCCACGGCACGGGATCCAGAAACCAACGTCTTTTTTAGACGTTCTGTCAACGATTCTGTACTAAAACTAGATGCACTGTCAACGGGAGTTGCTTGACACTACGCGGAACCGTGGCTTATCTCGCTATTGTATAGAATGAAAACATTCAAGCGTTGTATTCGGGCTACAGAACACCGTATGCACGAGTGTAGTCGGACTACAAATTGCATGCTTTTCACCAACTAGGTGCACAAATGCACCAGCCTGGTGCGTTTTTCCTGCCTGGCATGTGAACTGAAAATCAACACCCACTTTCCAGCCTGGCTGAATCAATCACATGAAAAGATTGCGAATAAGAAATGTGCGCCAACGGCGGACTCGTCTGTATGTACTTAAACTAGCAACTCATCTACGTTGTCTGGCACGCAACCATATAGTATGCTTTCCTCAATAATAGAGAGACAACCGGCCGCTCCCCGCGTACCCGGTCTAATAATATGTAGCGAAACTACCTCTCGAACGCCCCTGCCCTTGTGCAGCCCTTCCATTTCTCGCCGAGTTCGCCATGAGACGTTCTTTTGCAACACTTTTCCTCGCCACCAGCCTTGCCAGCGCCTCTGCTGCGCCGATCGACCATATGGAGCCGCCCTTCTGGTGGACCGGCATGCAGCACAAGGGCCTGCAACTGATGGTCCATGGGAAGGACATCGGCCGGATGCAGGCAGCAGTCGACTATCCCGGCGTGCGCCTGGTGTCGACTACCCAGGTGCCGAACGCGAACTACCTGTTCGTCGACCTCGAGATCGCGCCCGACGCGAAGCCGGGCCAGTTCGACATCGTGTTCACCGGCGCCGGGCGCAGCGAGCGCTTCCCCTACAGGCTGCTCGCGCGCGATAAGGGCTCGGCGCAGCGCCAGGGCTTCGGGCCGCAGGATGCGATCTACCAGATCATGCCGGACCGCTTCGCCAACGGTGATGCGTCCAACGACAACGTCGCCGGCATGCGCGAGAAGGCCAACCGCAAGAACGGCGGCGGACGCCATGGCGGCGACATCCAGGGCGCCATCGATCATCTCGACTACATCGCGCAGCTCGGCTTCACCCAGCTCTGGCCCACGCCCCTGGTCGAGAACGACGCACCCGCCTATTCCTATCACGGCTATGGCGCGACCGATCATTACAAGATCGATCCGCGCTACGGCAGCAACGAGGACTTCGTGCGCCTGTCGCAGGAAGCGAAGAAGCGCGGCATCGGCCTGATCCAGGACGTGGTGCTGTCCCACATCGGCATCAATCACTGGTGGATGAAGGACCTGCCGACGCCGGACTGGATCAACTATGGCGGCAAGTTCGTGCCGACCCAGCACCACCGCGTGGCCGTGCAGGACATGTACGCATCGAAGGCCGACAGCGACAACTTCACGAAGGGCTGGTTCGTCGACACCATGCCCGACCTGAACCAGACCAACCCGCTGGTGGCGAACTACCTCATCCAGAACAACATCTGGTGGATCGAGTACGCCGGCCTGTCCGGCCTGCGCATCGACACCTACGGCTATTCCGACAGCGCCTTCCTCAGCGAGTACACGAAGCGCGTGATGGCCGAGTACCCGCGCCTGAACATGGTGGGCGAGGAATGGAGCAACCACGTGCCGGTCGTCGCGCGCTGGCAGCGCGGCAAGACCAACTTCGACGGCTACACCAGCTCCCTGCCCAGCCTGATGGACTTCCCGCTGGTCGAGGCGATGCGCGGCGCGCTGGCCAAGGACGGCCGCGGCCTGAACAACGTCTACGAGACGCTCTCGCTCGACTACCTGTACCCGGAACCGAACAACCTGGTGCTCTTCGGCGGCAATCACGACATGGCGCGCATGTACAGCGTCGCCGGCGAGGACTTCGACCGCTACCGCATGAACCTGGTGTTCCTGATGACGATGCCGCGCATCCCGCAGTTCTACACCGGCGACGAGATCCTCATGACCAGCCCCACCAAGGAGCGCGACGACGCCAGCTACCGCAGCGACTTCCCCGGCGGCTGGGCCGGCGACAAGGTAAATGCCTTCACCGGCGCGGGCCTCAATGAGAAGCAGCGCGCGGCCCAGGAACTGGTGCGCAAGCTCGCCAACTGGCGCAAGAACGAGCCGGTCATCCACAGCGGACGCCTGATGCACTTCGGCCCGGAACAGAACACCTGGGTCTACTTCCGCTACAACGACAACAAGCGGGTCATGGTCGCCATGAACCTCAACGACAAGCCGATCACGCTGCCGACCGCGCGCTTCCAGGAGATGCTCAAGGGCGCCGCTTCCGGCGTCGACTTCCTGAGCGGGAAAACCGTCGAGCTGGCGCGCGAACTGCGCCTGGCGCCGAAGTCGGTCGTCGTCGTCGAGCTGCCGGGCGCATGATGAAGCGTTCCCTGCTCTCCCTGGCGCTCGCCTTCGCCTTCTCCACTGCCGGCGCGGTGGACAAGCCCGGCGTCGACGCCTTCTTCGATGCCATGGCCATCCAGGCCGCACCCGGCCAGCAAGCGCGCTTCGTGGCGGGCGACAACCTGGCCGGCTATTTCGACGCCTACACCCACAGCTACGACAAGGGAGAAGGCTATGTCTTCAAGAGCGGCACGGTCTTCCACAACTACCTGAGCTTCGCCGACGGCGTGCAGAACGACCGCACGGCGGCGAGCGAGGAAGTGCTGCCCTGGGGCCACCGCGTGCGCTACGCGAGCGGCGCGAGCGAGGAACTGGCGCTGCTCTCGAAGCAGCATGCGCTGGCGCTGCGCGTGCGCAGCCCGCAGGACGCCGTGCTGGCATTGCGGGCGCTGACGAAGACCGCCGGCGCCGTGACGCAGGCCGACGGCATCGTCACCGTGGCGCCCGGCAAGGGCGCGGCCATGTTCATGGCGCTCGCGGGCGACCGGCCGTTCACGCTGGGCGAGAACCTGACCCTGGCAACGAAGGCGCCGGCGCAGTCCTTCACCGTGATCGCCGCCTTCGGCGTGACTGCTGCCGAAGCGCAAGAGCGCGCCCGCACGCTGGCCCGGGGCGATGCGATCGCTTCCGAGCGCCGCGCGATGTACGAGGCGCTGACGCGCAGCTACCTCGCCACCAGCGACGCCGCCTACAACAAGGCGCTGAACTGGGCCAAGGCCTCGGCGCGCATGTTCGTGGTCGAGGAATACGGCGCCGGCATGTGGGCCGGCCTGCCCTGGTTCCGCGAGAACTGGGGCCGCGACACCTTCATCGCCCTGCCCGGCACCCTGCTGGTCGCGGGCGATTTCGCGGACGCGAAAGCCGTGCTGGCCAATTTCGCGCGCTACCAGAACCTGCGCACGCCGCGCGACAAGGATTACGGCCGCATCCCGAATCGCGTCTCGCCGGACGAGATCATCTACAACACCGTGGACGGCACGCCCTGGATGCTGCGCGAGGCGGTCGAAACCATCCGCTACACCGGCGACCGCGCATTCGCGGCGCGGATGTACCAGCTCGCCGTGCCCTATTTCGAGGGCGCGATCGCCAACTACATGGACCCGGACGGCCTGCTGCGCCATGCGGCGTCCGACACCTGGATGGATGCGCGCATCGAGAACCCGACGCACCAGCCCTGGTCGGACCGCGGCCCGCACGCGGTCGAGATCCAGGCGCTGTGGTACACCGCGCTGCAATCCGGCGCCATGCTGGCCAGCCAGGCCGGCGACGAGGCCCGCGCGCGCGCGTGGTCGGCGCTGGCGGCCAAGGTGCAGGCCAGCTTCCTGCGCCGCTTCTGGGATGGCAAGACCATGGCCGACCGCCTGCGCGCGGACGGCAGCCGCGACACCAAGCTGCGCCCGAACCAGCTGATGCTCGCCTCCATCCCCTTCGACGATTTCGTGCCGGGCGAGGTGCAGGCGAAGGTGACGAAGAATGCCGTGTCAGGCCTGCTCTACCCCTACGGTATCGCCTCGCTCTCCCAGGACGACATCTACTTCCACCCGCGCCACGAGAACCCGGCCTTCCACCACAAGGACGCGGCCTACCACAACGGCACGATCTGGGGCTGGAACGCCGGCTTCACGGTGACCGCCCTGAACCGCTTCGGCTACCAGGACCTGAGCTGGCAGCTCACGCGGAACCTGGGCGCGCAGATCCTGGGCCTCGGCACGCTGGGCAGCATGAGCGAAAACCTCGACGCCCTGCCGCGCGAGGACGGCAGCCTGACCCCGACCGGCACCTTCGCCCAGTCCTGGAGCGTGGCCGAGTACGCCCGCAACGCCTACCAGGACTATGTCGGCTTCCGGCCCGATCTGCTTGCCAACGCGCTGGCGTTCGAGCCGGCCATCCCGACCGGCTGGCGCCATTTCGACGCCGCCCTGCCATTCGGCATGGACGAAGCCCTGGACGTCGATTTCAAGCGCGCCAGGGATGGCGAACGCTGGACCTTCACCCTGCGCGGCAAGACGGCGCGCACGCTGCGGATGAGCTACCTGAATCCGGACAAGAGCCGCTCGCAGGTCGCCTTCACCCTGGAACCGGGCAAGACGGCGACGCTGGCGCTCGCGGGCAAGCGCGTCCTGCTCGACGGCCGCCCGCTGGAACCGCAAGCCCTCCGCCCCTCGTATGCCGCGGCCATCGGCAAGCTGGACTTCGTGCAGCCGAAGGTCTACCGTAGCCAGGACTTCCCGATGTTGCGTGGCCAGGATGTCCTGCGCGGCATCGTCGAACGCAACGAATACCGCTGACAGGAGTGCCGATGTCTCCATCTCGCTGGCTGCTGGGCGCAGCCTTCTTCACCAGCGCCGCCGCTGTCGCGGCCGATCCCGGCCCGCTGCGCCAGGACTTCTTCGTTCGCGGCGGTTTCAACGGCTGGGGCACCGAGCACCGCTTGCAGCACCAGGGCGGCGGCGTCTATGAAGCCGAGGTGCTGATCGGCCCCGGCAACCACGGCTTCAAGATCGGCAGCCGCGACTGGAGCCAGGAATGGGTGCTCGACAGCGGCAGGAGCGTACGCGTCCAGCCGGACCAGGCGCTGCGCCTGGACACCCAGGCCGGCCCCGAGGACTACCTGTTCGTGCGCAGCACCGGGACCTACCGCTTCACCGTCGATGCGCGCAACCCGGCCGCGCCGCTGTTGCGCGTCACGCGGCTGTCCTCAAGCGCGGCGGCCGCGAAGGACGACCCGCACGCCGGCCGCGCACGGGTCGCCACCCTCGCCTGGCCCACCTGGGACGGCAAGCAGGAACAGGCGCGCTTCTCGCTGGTCGATCCTGAAGCCCAGCTGCGCAGCTACACGCATTCGACCACGCTGGCGCTGCGCGATCCCGTGCCCCAGCACGCCACCTATTCGGAAACCGCGGACCGCCCCTACACCCGCAGCGGCAACCTCGCCTTCGACGCGCTGTTCGCGCTGGCCGGCAGCGAGATGGCGCAGGATGCGGTCAGCGACATCAAGGATGGCAACTACAACGGCGGCGCCGCGATCCCCTGCGAGTGCTTCGAGACCGGCGAGAAGTGGCATTACGTCTGGACGCGCGACCTCTCCTACGCGGCCGACCTCGGCCTGGCCCTGCTCGATCCGGCGCGGGTGCGCAACTCGCTCGACTTCAAGCTGGCCGCCTACCGCAAGGGCGTGGCGAAGGCGCCGCAGGTGCCCGGTACGAAGGACGGTTTGCAGATCGTGCAGGACACCGGCAGCGGCGGGAGCTGGCCGGTCAGCACCGACCGCGTCACCTGGGCCTTCGCGGCCGAGGAAGTGCTGCGCACCCTGCCCCCGGCCGAGCGCCCGGCCTTTGCCGCGCGGGCGCTGCAGGCCCTGGCGAACACGATCGAGATCGACCGCGTCGCCGCCTTCGATCCGCAAGACGGCCTGTACACGGGCGAGCAGAGCTTCCTCGACTGGCGCGACCAGAGCTATGCCAGCTGGATCGTCGACGACCTGGCCTCGATGTCCAGCGCCAAGGCGGTCTCGACCAACGCGACCCATTACCAGGCGCTCACGCTGGCCGCGAAGCTGGCGCGCGAACAGCGGGATACCGCGCGCGCCGCGCGCTACGAAGCCTGGGCCGCGGACCTGAAGCGGGCGATCAACAAGAAGCTGTGGCTGCCGGACGCCGGCATGTACAGCAGCCTCACCGCCGCCCATTTCGACGGCGCGCCGTTGCACAAGTTCGACTGGCTGGGCCAGTCGCTGGCGATCCTGACCGGCATCGCCGACGCCGAACAGGCACGCAGCATCCTCGCGCGCTACCCACATGGCCCGATGGGGCCGCCCGTGATCTGGCCCCAGCAGCAAGGCGCGCCGGTCTACCACAACCGCGCCATGTGGCCCTTCGTCACCGGTTACGGCCTGAAGGCCGCCGCCCTCGCCGGCAACGCCAGCGTGGCCGACGCCGCCTACGACTCGCTGATGCGCGGCGCGGCGCTGAACATCTCGAACATGGAGAACCTCGAATGGCTGTCGGGCCAGCCGCTGCTGCTCGACGAGCGGCATCCGGAGCTGATCGGCCCGGTGATCAATTCGCGGCGCCAGCTGTGGTCGGTCGGCGCCTACCTCGGCATGGTGGTCGAGTCCGTGTTCGGGGTGGCGGCGCGCGACGACGGCATCGCCCTGCGCCCCTTCGTGACGGCCAGGCTGCGGCGCGAGACCTTCGGCTCGACCGACCAGGTCGCGCTGCACAACCTGCGCCTGCGCGGCCAGCGCATCGCCGTGCGCCTGCTGCTGCCCGCCGCGAGCAAGGGCAACGGGCACTACCAGGTCGCGGCCGTGATGCACAACGGCGCACCGGCGGGTGCCACGATTCCCTGGGCGGCGCTGCGCGACGGCGACATGATCGAGGTGAAGCTGGGCGCGCTGGTGGAAGGCGACACCGCCATCCGCCGCGTGAACGCCGATCTCTACGTCGAATCCCCCGCCGTGTTCGCGCCGCGCGAGCCGGTCATCGACACCCTGGAACTGGGCGCCGACCAGCGCGTGCGCCTGGCCATCGGCAGCGGCGGAAACGGCGCCGGCACCGTCTACAACGTCTACCGCGACGGCAAGCTGGTCGCATCGAACCTGCCGGCCGGCGCCTGGACCGACCGCGACGCCGCGCCCTTCTCCTGCTATGCCGTGGAAGCGCAGTTCGCCGCATCGGGCAACCGCAGCCATCACAGCGTGCCGCGCTGCGCGGCGCCCGCCAGCGAAATCGCGGTGACCGATGCGCGCGTGGAGAGCAACTTGAAGCCGACGCCGGCGGCCGGGCGCTTCGGCGCGCCACGCCTGGCCGACTGGGGCCAGCCGGCGGACCGATTCGAGGTGCGCGACCTGGAGATCGGCGCGGCCGGCAACTACCGCGTCCAGGTCCGTTATCACAACGGCGCGAACCAGATCAACCTGGGTATCAGCGGCGGCGTCAAGTGGCTGGCGGTGCTCGACGCCCAGGGCAAGACCGTGGCCCAGGGCGTGGTCCAGCTGCCGCATGCGAAGTTCGACAAGACCGGCACGCCGACGGTGCTGTCGACGCCGCTGGCGGCGCGCCTGCAACCGGGGACGTATCGCCTGCGCATGAGCGATTTTTATAACATGAGCTACCTGGAGAGCAATGCCACCTTCAGCGGCGCCGGCGGCACGGTAGGTCCGTGGAATCGCTTCGATATCTACGGCGTTCGCGTGCAGCGCGTGAACTAAGAGGGCGTAGACAAAATCGAAGGTATAACCATGGCATGCTGTCCCGATACGGGAGGACATGCCGTGACAACGAAGATCGATCCGATTCGCAGCCGCCGACGAATCTCGGCGGCAGGCCTTCAGCGTTGAACTCAGAGCATATCGCAGCTTTGCACGAAATCGTGTCGGAGCATACGCAAGCGAGCCTGGCGGAAATTGCCAGCGAGCTGGAGCGTCGCTGCGGCGTACACGTGTGCGAAGCGATGATCCGGCGTGCGTTGCGCGAAAAGGGATCGTGCGGCTCAAAGCGAAGCGACGGGTGTTCCCGACGGCCGATAAAGGCCCCAAACGCTATGGCTTCACGGCGGCCAATCGGCGAGAAGGCGTCCCCATCTACTGCACCAACCTGACCGACGCCGAATGGGACTTAGAGCGCCTAACAAATCCTCCATGGCTGCGTTGCATCGTCTCGCCGTACAGGCGTACTGTCTTCGACGCTGCGCCTTGTCCTGAAGGTTTTGTCAGGAGCTCTTAGTCGCTGACTTGTTCGAACGAGCGCCAGGCCAGCGCGGCAAGCCAGCGCATTACAGCCGACGCGAACTGGTCAACGCTTGTTCTTACATGTTGCGTACAGGCTGCGCTTGGCGATTGTTGCGCACGACGTTCGCGTCCGGGCAGGCAGTCGACAAAGCCTTTACGCGCTGGGCCGCCGCAGTGTGTTCGAGTAGATGCAAGACCGTCTGCGCGAACAATGGCGCTCACGCATGGACGCAAGGGTGCGCCAACTGCAGCGGTCATCGATGCCCAGTCCAATCGCAGCTCGCCGTAAGGTGGCGAAAGTGGTTTTGATGCAGGCAAGAAGTTCAAGGGGCGAAAGCGTAACCTCGGGGTCGATACGATGGGCCTGGTCATAGCCCCTATAGGGACTGCCACCAGCGTGCACGATCGAGATGCAGCCGCCGCGGTTGTCGTACAAGCGTGCGCCAAAGCACCCGACCTGCAAGAGTTCTACACCGATGGTGGGTATCGCGGAGCGTGTGCTCGCGACATTGAGCAGCGGCGCGATATCCGTGTTGAAATCGTACGGGATCCTAGTAACCGCACAACGGACACCTTGCACAACGCCGCGCAAGAGGCCAGGCCGGCTGCAGAAATCAACAAAGGGGTTTTGGCCCTGCCGAAGCGCTGGGTTGTTGAACGAACCCATGCATTGACTGAATACTGGCGCCGTACGGTAATGCATCCTATGCCAGTCCTGGGCCAGCGGCACGCTCCATTGCGCACAATTCCATCTCGTAGTCCTGATCCGGCCACTCTTCCGACGTCCAGTACGATAAGATTTAATTTCAAAAACGTATATATCAGCCCTCAGACGTAGGCATACCATTCGGCTTGAGACAGTAGAATACAACCAGGAAAATTCAATGGCTGTTTTTTACTGCAGCAATTGGCCTAACGAAGCCGCTTACCTTTTGAATGTTCGCCTACGGTCGCTTCGTAGGAACGGAGCATTTTTCCAACTAAATCTCTATCGGCCGCCTGATCAGTCGCCACTGAACTATCAAATGCGCCTTTAACCAGATAATATTCTCTCAATGTACGAATTATTCCTCGGCGAACGATCTTTTGATAGGATTTAGAGTACTTGAACCAGATCTCTGATAATGTTATCAGCCCGCGAGTCCGGAGATCATCATCAACAATTCTTAATTCATCAGCATTTAAGTCGTTAGTCATTTCAACACAATCTGAAATGGCAATAAGGAGAGCAGTTTGAGCGCGCTTCGGATCACTCAGCTCCATTTTCTCAAGAAGTTCCGCTGGCCTTTTTTCAGCTGGAAGGCCTTCTAATGGCATATACGTTACGGAAAAATACCGTAAAAAATTCTTGAGGGCTTCGTACTCATGCGAAGACAGAGTTAGCTTTTTCATATTTCCTATTACTTACAAGTGCATTGCCCTGTTGAGATCGGCTCGCCCCATTCTTGATAGGCTGAATTGAGATAAACCTCTCGTAAAATATTATACTCCCATATACCATTGATTGCGTTTCGCGAAGTTCCATTAGTGCTTGCAGCCCCACCATTTATACTTATAAGTTGCTGTTCTCGCCCGCGGATCGAGAAGTAATTATCTGTACTCCTGTCAAGCACTGCATCAAGAAAGCCCTCTTTCGTGAGATGAACCTCGCTAGCTGATCGCCGCCGCACGTTTTCTGATGGACTATCTTTGCCAGAGGTCCGACCTGAGTAACATTGTCCAGTCCTCGGATTATACCTCGTGTAGGTTTGGTATGTTTTCTTTGGGTTGTTACGCATCCTTTGTTTGATGCCATTAATGGCTTGTTCAACGGTTCTGGAAGCTGGGCTAAGAGAGCCGGCGGCCGCACCCGGGAACAAGTTATTAAGGGGCGGAGCAATTTGAAGCCCAAGCGGGTCAGAATAAGATAGCGGGTTGCTGCCTACGTAAGCGTAAGTATTGATTCCTCCGTCAAGTCCAATTGGATCACTCAGTATATATCGGCCAGTTTGGGGATCATAGTCCCTAAAATAATTGGCATGTAGACCACTTTCAGAATCGTAATACTGCCCTGGAAAGCGTCCATTGTAGGTAAAACTGCCGAGTCCTATTGGGTTTTCGTTCGGAGGTGTACTGCCGAAAGGATTTGAATCCCAAGTCCATCTTGCCTGACCAAGGGTATTGGTGATCAAACGAGGTGTATTCAAATGGTCGGCGAAGACATAATAGATATCCCCCCGAAATACGACCCCCACAGGTTGATCGCCGAGCCATACATGTTCTAAGATTGTGTTTCCAAATTGATCGAGTTCAGCAATCAAGTGCCCTGCATGATCAAACGCAAAATGTGTGACGTTCCCATCCGTAGAACGTTTGGTAACTCGCTCCTGTAAACCATTTCGTAGATAGTCTGTAGTGACCCCAGCACTACTAACACCCGCTACGCGTCGTAATTTGTCGATTTTAAAGGTGTGGTTGCCATCGCTCAGTAGACTTCCATCCGCGTTCCACGACCAGCGTTTCCCGACAGGTCCTGATACTGTATCGAGAAAATCTGTTCCGCTACGGTATGTATAGATGAAAGACCGTCCACCAATTATTGCATTAATACGGTTCCCAACCGAATCGTATTCAAAATGTTCCTGCAACTCTAAAGTCGCTCCTGCCCAGTAGTTCGTTATTCGGTCGAACTCGTCGTAGCTGAATTTCTGTAATTTTGTACTATCTAAATTATCCTGAATTGAAACAATGCTGCCTAAAGTGTTGCGTTCAATCGTGCGAATTCCGCCGCCAAAGGAGTATGTGAGCAGATTTCCTGCTAGATCAAATGTTCGTGTGTAATCCGCACCGCTTCCCCAGCGCCATGACTTAACACCCCCAAACGGTTGATACTTGATCTCAGAAAGCAATGGCCTCGAGCCAACATCGACACCAACAATTTGCTCTTTATCATACTGATACTTAACAATTGTGCCTGACGGGTAGGTGACTTGCGTTAACCGTCCCGCCGAGTCATGGGTATACTTTACTTTTATATCGAGGCCTGAAAAAGTGCGTGATACACTAGCAATTCTTCCAAAAGAATCGTACGCTCGAACAGTTACTCCCGATTCATCACTGATGCTTGTAAGCTGTCCTTTACCGTTTACGTCGCCATCATACCCAAAGTTGATTGTAGGTGTTCCAGCCGCACTAATTGTCGTTACCCGATTGAGTGCGTCATAAGTATAGGAAGTTAAGGATCCGTAAGCATCGCGCTTCGTCTTGATATTTCCAGCAGCATCAAAGGTATATGTTCGCGCATACGCATCTGGGTCCGTAGTATCAATAGCTTTGATATCTCCCAACGCATCAACTGTATACGTGACAGGAACGCCCTTCGAGTTACTCACCTTAGTCAGCTGATCGTATATGTCGTATTCTCTATTCTGAACAGTTTGCTCTGAGTAAATAACCTCTCGGACTCTATCGAAATCATCGAGCTTCAATTGTGTTTGACGAGCAAGCGGATCTGTGAAACCAGTAATGTAACCATTCTCATTGGTTTCCAATGAAATCGCCGAGCCGTCAAATTGAATAATTTTACGCAACCGGTTGTATTGATCATACTCATGAGTTTCGGATGAGACAACCACGCCGTTAGTGGCACTTATTTCTTGCTTTAAAATATTATTTGATGGATCTATTACATAAGTAATTCGCTCGCCATTTGACCTTTGAATTTTGGTAAGGCGGTGTGCTTCGTCATAGGTATAAGTAATTACCTCTCCGGAGGGCAAAGTTAGCTCTCTTAGCAAACCGACAGCGTTATAGCGATACGTTGTTAATTCCCCCCCGACTTTACGAGTAGTAATTCGACCACGACTATCAAAGGTTTGAAGGGTAATTAAGCCATTGGGACTTGTAATCGAGCCTGGCCGTCCGTTTTTATCGTAAAGCGCAAACCTAGTTACATGCCCGAGCGGATTCGTAATAGATGTTATATTACCCTCATCATCGTAACTGAAAGTCGTTTCATCTTTTAGATCAGTACGCGGACCATTTATTGTCTTCAACAACCGCGTATCAGTGAAATAAGTGTAACTCCATGTACGACTAGTTTGATTCGCCCAATCGGTTATCGTTTTCTTTAGCAAATTTCCGTAAATTGGATCGTATTCATATGCAACCTCTAAGTCTCCAGTATAAATGAACGTTGGCAATCGAAATCGATCATGCCAATCTGTACTAGTGAAGCGTAAATCATTCTCGTTACGGCTGGTCTCAAGATTTCTTTCGTCAAAGCTTATGGTTGTCCTTCTCCCGGCACGGTCGACCCGCTCAACAAGATTTCCTTTGTCATCGTACAAGCGATTAAGTGCGTCATCGATACACCCGTCACAGATGGAGCTTACTCCTGCAACCTTAAGCACTCCATTAACAGGAATCAAGTTATAAACACGTGTATGCCCATTAGTGTCTGTAACTTCCGTGGAATGATTCCCCTCGCTGTCGACAATGTAATTGAGCGATACCCGTTCAACACCACCCGCATGCTCAGATAGGATTACTTTACCATTTTCGTTATATTTCCATGTGGCAAAGCGAGATCCATTTTCGTCGATAATGCCAGTCAATAAAAGCGGTGAGTCAATACCACTAGTCATCAGAGGTTCGTTATATATATATGTACGAACTTTTGCGTCTGGATAGGTTACTTGTGCAAGGCGGCCTAAGTCATCATAATCGTAAGAAAAAATATTGCCAGCGGGGTCTGTCATACTGGCAAGTCGACCACTCGCATCGTTCGTAAAAGTGAGACGTCTCCCAAAGGCGTCTTGGACTGATTTCAATAACGTCTTTGTTCCAATGTTCTCATATGTTAAATTTTTCTTTAGACCATTCCGTTCAGTTATTGAAATTAATCGTCCATTGGCATCATACAACTCAACGGCATCGATCTCAGTAGTCAACTTCCAACCCGTTAAAGCACCATTAGATGAATTTGTTCGAACAAGAGCTAGATTGATACCTGGGGGGGCAGAATAAGAATTTGAACTATGCTCGCGAAAGCGAATGACCTTCCCATCGTCTCGAATTACTGCGACTTTCTTTTCAGAGTCTGTTGCACCGGTATTTTCAGGAATGATAATACGCTCGTACGTATTTCTCCATTGACCATTTGCCGAGTTGTAATTTCTGACAAATTGGAGCCCTCCCATATTTTGGGCAGCATAGTCAGATTCCGCTTGAAACTTGTTTCCGGTAGCAACATTACATGGATTCCCTTCACATGCCTCCGGCTGTCCGAGTTGACGATCATAATCAATCGAAACCTCTATAATTGGGGAAGCCCCGTAAGAAAATCTACAGTGATTCGTTTCGTCCCTAACTACGCCACCTGCGCTTTCGGGGCGCAAAGAACCATCTAAGTGAACTATAACAAGTTCAAGATTAGCCAACTTGGGATTCGTTCCTTCGACGTAGGCAGCAATGGCGTAATTTTGCCCCTTAGCCACCTTGTCGAAGGGTCTACCTAGAAGTCTTCCTGTAGAGGTGATAATTCTTGCCTCGCCTGTGGCCTCTACAGGTGCATGCAGCGTAAATTCGCCAGTATTTGATATCTGTAAAGTGCATGGATGATCCACGTACTCGCCATTTACCTGGGCTCGCGTACTACCGGCATGGATACCAACGATACCGGCAGGAATATGCTCTGCAGATGCATATTCGAGAGTGACATCGACTACATTATTTGCGACTGATGGGTTATTGAAAAAGCAGACGAAATTATCCAGACTTTTGTACGCGTCGTTGCTACGTTCGAATGATACGAAGATTACACGTGACAACTGGATGAATATACCCACCGAATAGTACTCGGTCCGCCCTTGGTTATTCTCTGCTCCATGAAGGGTTATGCTATATTTATTCACCAAATCGGAATTGTTATTCGATTCGCGAAAATAGGTCATGATGGTTGGATCGACGGTGAAGCTGCGGCTTTGCCCTCCCATCTGTATGTTGAATATCCCGTTTTCAAATAGACTTACAGAACACGAAAGATTGTATGTTGCAGATTCGTCAACTCCAGACCGGCCAGTCGAGTTATTGCAGTACATGCCTAGCAGGCTTGATATTTCATTTGGACTTAAGATACGAAATCCCTCCGACCGGCGAATCTCCACACCGGCGTTATCTCTACATGAACTTGTTAACGGTGTCGCAGTGCTCGCATACGCCCGAGATGGGGTCGTCGAAAGAAGAAGCGATAGCAAAAAGGCACAAGATGTCAATAACGAGAGAGTTAATCGAAAACTGTATTTTGCTAGGAATGCATTCAATTTAAACCGCCGTTTTTGTTAAAGATGTTGTTAGAAGAGATCGGAATTCATTGAAACGCGACACAAGTGCGGCCTATTCAGGCATAATGTTGCCTTAATTTAATATTGATTACACGGCATGTGAGTGGTGCTTATTGGTCAATATTACTTATACCGGTTAATAGGTATGCTATGAGGGTTTTTTATACTGTTACACGTTCGCCTGATTTAAGGTGTGACGACGAGCCGCATTAAAGGTGTCGTATTGAAGGGGCTGAAGTGGCGCTACCGCACAAGAGAAATTCTGATGGCCATAGCCCGCCTGGCCATTTAGGGGAGGCTCCCTAGCAGCCGCTGAGCGATAAAACCCCACTGCGCGCAGGCCCGAACAGTGGTATCTGCAGACTGACCTCCATCGCGACTGTGAGTGAAACGAAGCCCACGGCGCATTACTTATAGATCTACGCGGACTGCCACTAGTAGCCCAAATCTCAGGCGCGCCGGTCCATGATTCGCGCCTACTCATCCCGCTCGTAGAATCGATCCTGGCGGTTAAGGACTATCCGTCCGAGCGCGCAAAAGTCCAGCTAAGCTGGCTGCAGATTGAGCCTACTCTTCAATGCACATCAGGCCTGGCTGCGCCTGCGACCGATCTCAGCACGATTGAACGCTACTGCGTGGAGTCACGCTAAAGCTCAGGCCGATGGCGTTGGGTCGTTGCACGCCCTTAGGGGGCAATACCGCCTCCGCAGACTGCGCATCCGTCATCAGCGGCGGGCCGCCTTCATCAGGTCTTTCTTTCTCTCGTCTGCTGGAGTTACATCGAGAGGGTTTTGTTGGGCGATAGTCGACGAACACGGGATCAGGCCGAGCATTAAGATAGCGGCCGTGTTCGCGGACGAACTGATGCCATGGCCCAAGCACTTCTTCCCAAAGACCTTTTGGTCGCTTGTAGCGGCCCATCTCCCGGCTCATCGCCGATAGACGAATGGCGAATGGCCACGTATCGATGATCGCGCGACTCTACCGGGATCCTATTTCTTCTCAAGACTAAAATACCTTGGGAATGCCCGCCTTGGGTACTCGGTTGTGGCAGTCGCATGAGATACTGACGTCGACTTCACCGATGGATGCAAGCTGGCGTTTGGCAGCGTATCCATAGGACGCTTCTTCGCCGCTTTTGCGAGCACGACCAGAGCATGTAGGAGATTCGCTAGCGTTAACGCCGTCAGTGTACCGGCACCTGCCGATGACGAGCATACGGGCCGAAACCCGACCGATCATGGCAAACTGGGCTGCAAACACCATCTTTTGATGAATCGGGATTGACTACGTCGTCGGGGCACAGCACGGATCGCGCGCTTCAGCGTGGAGTCGCAGAAAAGGCTCGGTCGATGGCGGTAGGGTCGTTGAACGTACATTAGGTTGGCTACATCGCCTTCGCAGACTGCGCATCCGACACGATCGACGAGCAAACATACATCAGGCATTCTTTCGCTTGCCTGCTCACTCATCTGTTGGCGGTATGTCGAACGGTTTTGTTAGCACTCTTAAGCCGCGGCGCGCTGGCTCTGGCTGCTCGGCTTCAGCGGCTTGAGCAGCGCCAGCCGTCCTTCCAGCACGCGAAATTCCAGCGGCATTGGCATGCGCGTCACCTCGCCGTCGGTGGCGACCTTCACGGTGCGCCGCGGCGACAGGCGCGCATGCTTGACGGTCAGCCGCTTGAACGAGAAGGCAACCACGTTCGGCGCTTCGCCCAGGCGTCCCAGGGCGCCGCGCAGCAGCAGGCCCAGCATGCCCAGCTTGCCGACCCGGCGCGGCGCGATCGCCGCCAGTTCCCCATCCTCGACCGCCTCGGTCAGCGGCTCCATGCCGACCTGCTCCATCTGCAAGCGGTTGTTGCCGACGAACAGCGTGGCGGTGCGGAGCTTGCGCACGACGCCCTCGGTCTCGAGCGCGATGCGCAGGGGCCGGTGCCGGCCCAGTGCGGTCTTCAGGGCCGACAGGATCGCGACGACGCGGCTGCGCCCGTACTGGCGCTTGTCCTGCTCGCGCGCCTCCAGCAGCGCCGGATACAGGCCTACGCTGGCGTTCACCAGGAAGATGCGGTCGTTGACCATTCCGACCTGCACCGGCTGCACGGTCGAGGTGAGGAGCGAACGCACCGCTTCGGCCAGGTCTTCCGGGATGCCGTGGGTGCGGCCGAAATAATTGAAGGTGCCCTGGGGCAGCACGCCGAACACGCAGCCCTGCAGCACGGCCTGGTGGGCGACGGTATTGATGGTGCCGTCGCCGCCGGCGGCCACCAGCACGCCGTTGCTGCGCTTGGCTTCCTGCGCCATGCGGCGCGCGATCTCGCCGAGCTGGGCGGCGTCCTTGACGATCTCGAGGTGGCAAGTGCGGCCGGCCTCGGCCAGCACCTC
>DEKZ01000158.1 GCA_002354135.1 Massilia sp. UBA2709
CGGCGCCGGCGCGCGGCCCCAGCTGCGAAGGCGCAAGCTGGACGGCCAAGGCGGCGCCCGACGTGCGCGGCAGCCAGGACATGAATATCGTCGCCTGCCTCTTCCCCTACAAGGGCGGCTACCACCTCGACATGTACGCAGCCTTCGTCAAGAAGGAAGGCGGCTGGCTGGAATGGCCGCGGCGCGCCTACGGCTATGTGCTGGGCACGCCCGACAAATACGCGGAAAAAACCATGCTCGACATCGTGCGCACGATCCGCGAGACCACGAATGCGCAGGTGGCGCTGGTCGAAGCGAAACCGGAAGTGGCCGGTGCGCCCTGGCTGGAACCGGCGGGCGTGGCGCCGCGCACCAGCCAGACCTCGAAACCTTGATTCATGAAATATTCTTTCACTCAAGACTGCTTTTTGAAAGAAAGTTTCACTACGAAAGGAGAGTTCGTCCTCCCGTTCAGGGCTGGCTGGCGGCCGGGAGCGGCGCCGGGACGGGAACCGGGGCAGGCGCTGCGCCCGAGCGCGCTACCCACTCCACCAGCGCATCGACCACTGCGCGCCCGCGTCCATCGCCCGCGCGCTCGTCGTTCACCATGACGACGACCACGTTCTGCACGCCGCTGGTGTCCGGCACATAACCCGCCAGGGCCACCACGTTGCGCAGCGTCCCGGTTTTCATGCGCGCGCGGCCGGCGGCGAGGGTGCCCTGCAGGCGGCGGCGCAGCGTGCCGTCCATGGCGGCGATCGGCATGCTGGCCTGGAATTCCGGCGCCCAGTTGCTGCGCAACCCTGCTTTCAGCAGGCCGCCCATCTGCAGCGGGCTGATGCGTTCGATGCGTGACAGGCCCGAGCCGTTCTCGATCACGAAACCGCTGTCGTCGATGCCCTGGGCCCGCATCCAGTTGCGCACCGTCTGGTCGGCGCGGGCATAGGTGGTCTGGCCGGGCAGCTGCGGCAGCGGGCGGCTGCCCAGCAGCGGGTCGGCTTCCAGCGCGCCCAGGCTCAGGAACAGGGTGCGCGCCAGTGCATTGTCCGAAGGTTTGTTGGTGTCGCGGACGATTTCCGGCAGCGCCCGCGACACGTGGGCCGCCAGCACGCGCGCGTCCGGCGGCGTGACGCCCTCGACGGTCTTGCCGTCCAGCTTGCCGCCAAGCTGCTTCCACTTCAGGCGGAACAGGCCGTCGATGTAGTCGTCGCGGTCGACCACGTTGATGCTGTAGGTCTTCGCGCAGTTTTTCGGGAAGGTCCCGTGCAGCACCACCTTGATGCGGCCGTTTTCCTGCTTCACCGCTTCCGGCAGCTTCCAGCCGTCTTCCCATTTCGCGCAGTCGGCGTCGATCAGCTTCATGTCGGAGGTGATGCGCACGCCGGCCAGCTCGGGCTGCATGTCCAGCTTCAGGCGCTTGCCGTCCGAGCGCATGTCGACCTGCAGCATGTTCTTGTTGATCAGCAGCGCGTCGGGAATGACGTTGTAATACGCCTCGGGCGACTCGTCGAAGGGCGGCAGGCCGACGTCCCCACGGGCCGGATTGAACAGGCTGCGGTCGAGCACCAGGTTGCCGTCGATACGCTCGATGCCGGACAGTTTCAGCGCGCGCAGCATGTTGTCCAGGACCTCGGTGGAGAGGTCGGCGTCGGCGCCGCCACGCAGCACCAGGTCGCCCTTCAGCACGCCGTTCTTCACCTCGCCAATGCTCAGCAGTTCGGTGCGGCCGCGGAACACCGGGCCCAGTTGTTCCAGGCCGACCAGGGTGGTCACCAGTTTCATCGTCGAGGCCGGCTGCATGGGCCGCTCGGCGCCGTGGGCCAGCACGACCTGGTCGCCGCGCAGCACCAGCGCGCTCACCGAAGCAGGCGCGATGCCGTGCGCCGCCAGCAACTGCATGACGGGTTCCGGCAGGTTGCCCGGCGCCTGCTGCGCGCCAAGCGGCTGAGGCAGGCCGGCGGGCGGCTGCTGCAACTGGGCATGGGCCGGCAGACAGGCGAGGAGGGCGGCGGCAAGCGCGAGACGACGGAACATGGGCAATCCTTAACCGAAGAAGAGGTAGGCGACGAAGATCGCGGCGATGACGCCGGCCAGGTCGGCGATCAGCCCATAGCCGATCGCATAGCGGGTCTTGCGGATGCCCACCGAGCCGAAGTACAGGGCCACGATATAGAAGGTGGTGTCGGCCGCGCCCTGCAGGATGGACGCGAGGCGGCCGACGAAGGAATCGACGCCATAGGTGTTCATGGCGTCGATCATCATCGCGCGCGATCCGCTGCCCGACAGCGGCTTCATCAGCGCGGTCGGCAGCGCGCCGACGAAATCGGTGGGCAGGCCGAGCTGGGTGAACACCCACGAGAAGGCGTTCACGATCATGCCCAGGATGCCGGAGTTGCGCACCACGCTGATCGCCACCAGCATGCCGACCAGGTAGGGAATGATTTTCAATGAGGTCTCGATGCCGCCCTTGGCGCCTTCGATGAAGGACTCGAACACGTTGACGCGCTTGTACAGCGCCGCCACCATGAAGGCGGCGATGATCGAGAACAGGATCAGGTTGGCGGCCACCACCGAGACCTGTTCGATCTCGGCCTTGCCCAGGTAATTGGTAATGTAGAACACGATGCCGCCAACGATGGCGGAAAGGCCGCCGATCCAGCCGAACACGACCGGGTGCAGCAGGTTGATGCCCTGGCGCAGGCTGACCGCCACGATGCCGGTCAGGGTCGAGCAGAAGGTCGCGATCAGGGTCGGGATGAAGATGTCCGCCGGGTTGGCCGCGCCCAGGATGGCGCGCTGGGCCATGATCGCCAGGGGAATGACGGTCAGGCCCGAGGTCTGGATGACCAGGAACATGATCTGCGCGTTGCTGGCCTCGTCCTTGCGCGGGTTCAGCGTCTGCAGGCTTTCCATCGCCTTCAGGCCGAAGGGCGTCGCCGCGTTGTCCAGGCCGAGGATGTTTGCCGAAAAATTCATCACCATGTGGCCGTTGGCCGGGTGATCGCGCGGTACTTCCGGAAAGATGCGCGAGAAGAAAGGCGCGATGATGCGCGCGAACAGGTTGATGGCGCCGGCCCGCTCGCCGACGTTCATGATGCCCAGCCACAGCGTCATCACGCCGGCCAGCGGCAGGGCGATGTCCATCACCGCCATCTTGGCCGACGAGAAGGTGCCGTCGATGATGCGCTTGAAAATCTCGGAATCGCCCATGAACAGCCACTGCGCGAGTGCCGCCACGAAGCCGACGAGGAAGAAACCGGTCCAGATGTAATTTAAAGCCATGTTCAGTCCGAAAGGGCAGCCAGGGGGAAGCCGCCGCGCGTTCACCAGCCGGAGGCGCGTTGCTCCGGCATGCCTGCGCACGATTGTGCAGCGGACAGTATAGGCGCAGAGCAAGCTGCAAGGATGAAAGAATGCACCCGCGCCATGCCCGGAAGTTATATGGACAGTGGGGTGATGACCAGTGCCGTCGCAGATCATCGTAGGGTGGGCGCCCCGTGCCCACCGAAAATGTGAGCATTGGTCCGGCATGCGGAAGGTGGGCACAGGGGCGCCCACCCTACGGCTGACGTTTGCCACCTCCGGACGCCACGCCTATGATACGCAAGGCTCAACAGGACATGCACAAATGAAATTTCGCTCCACCCTTTCCGCGCTGCTGCTGGCTTCAAGCGCCCTCGCCCTGGCCTCTCCCGCCGTCGTGCAAGCACCCGCCCCGAAGGACCAGAAGGTGCTCCGCATGTTCCTGTCCACCAGCGAAACCGGCCTCGACCCCGCGGCGGCGTCCGACATTGCCACCTTGTCCCTGCTGGAAAACATTTTCGATCCCCTGCTGCGCTACGACTACCTGGCGCGTCCCGTGAAGCTGCGAGCGAACACCGCCACCGCGCTGCCGGAGATCAGCGCGGATGGCCGTACCTACACCTTCCGCATCCGTCCCGGCATCCATTTCACGGACGACCCCGCCTTCAAAGGTAAAAAACGCGAGATGACGGCCGAGGACTACGTCTACAGCATCAAGCGCCTGTACGACCCGGCCCTGAAATCCCCGTGGTCGTACATGTTCGACGGCAAGCTCCTTGGCGACGAGGTGTTGAAGAAGAATTTCAATGTCGACACGCCCGTCGCCGGCCTGCAGGCGCTCGACCGTTTTACCTTGCGCATCCAGCTGAAAGAGCCGGACAACAATTTTCTCTTCTATATGGCGACGCCGGCATCGGGCGTGGTGGCGCGCGAAGTCATCGAGGCCTATCCCGGCCAGGCCGGCAACCACCCGGTCGGCACCGGTCCCTTCATGATCGGCGAATGGAAGCGCAGCGACCGCATCGTGCTGCTGGCCAACCCGTACTCGACCGCGGTATTCCAAGGCACGCCCGGCAATGACCCGGAAGACCGCGCGATCGCCGCGGCCCTGGCGGGCAAGCGCCTGCCGCGCGTCGACAGGGTGGAAGTGAAAATTGCCGAGGAATTCCAGGGCCGCATGCTGGGCTTCCTGAACAGCGAATACGACTACCTCGAGCAGGTGCCGGAATCGATGACCGACATGGTGATCCGCGATGGGCAGCTGAAACCGGCGCTGCAGGCGCGCGGCATACGCCTGTCGCGCTTCCCGGTGCTGCAGACCTATTACATGTGGATGAACATGAACGATCCGGTGCTGGGGGGCTACAGCCGCGACCGGATCGCCCTGCGCCGCGCCATTTCGCTCGCCTACAACAGCGCCGAGGATATTGCCTTGTTGAAGAAGGGCTTTGCCATCAAGGCGGAATCTCCGCTGCCGCCGAACGTGCTCGGCTACGACCCGAACTACCGCAGCCCGGTGCCTTACGACCCGGCGCTGGCCAATGCCCTGCTCGACCGCCATGGCTATGGCAAACGCGACGCCGAAGGTTTTCGTTTTGCGCCCGACGGCAAACCGCTGACCCTGACGATGCACAGCGAAGCGACGGTGAGCGGACGCCTGCGCGACGAACTGTGGCGCAAGTGCCTGAACGCGATCGGCCTGCGCGTGGTGTTCAAGTCGGACAAGAAGACCGAGATCATCAAGGCTTCGCGCCTGGGCAAGGTCACCATGTTCGAGAGTAACTGGATCGCCGACTTCCCCGACGGCGACAATTTCTACCAGCTGCTCTATGGCCCGAACGCGGGCCGCGCCAATTATTCTCGCTTCAACCTCCCGGCCTATAACCAGCGCTACGAGCAGGCGCGCCAATTGACCGATGGGCCCCAGCGCCAGAAGCTGTATTTCGAGATGAACCAGCTGATCCACGCTTACAACCCCTGGGTGCCGCTGACCCACGTGCTGTCGGCCGATCTCCGTCATCCGTGGCTAAAAAACTACAAGCGCCACCCTGTGGAATTCACGTCCTGGCGCTACCTGGACGTCGATGTTGCAGAAAGGGAACGATTGTCGAAGCAGCCTCGCTAGTATTGGTGAGTTTTCCGGTTATAAACATTCCCGGAAGTTATACTTCCCGCCGGTTATTTCATTGGATAGTGCCAAATGCTTGGGCTTACCCTCGAAATGACACATAAGGTAATGCTAAGACATTACTAAACGGCAACATCGATTTGCCATCGGCCTGGATCGCCCAATACCTTAGGAGAGACGCGTGAAGTTAAAGAAGCTAGCCCAACTGATTGCTCTGATCGGCGTAGCAGGCTCGGCTGTTGCACAGGAAGTGCAGCAGAATACCCCGATGGCCCGCGTCGAGGTCACCGGTAGTAGCATCAAACGCGTCGCCAAGGAAGGCGCACTGCCGGTGCAGGTGATCACCGCCGACACCCTGCAAAAACAGGGCATCACCTCGGCCGAACAACTGATGGCGACGATCTCGGCCAACGGTACCGGCGCCGACAACCCGACCTCGGGCAACAACGTGTTCGGCACCGATGCCGACCGCGTCAGCGGCGGCGCCTCTTTCGCTTCCTTCCGCGGCCTGGGTCCGAACAGCACCCTGGTCCTGATCAACGGCCGCCGCGCGCCGACCCACGGCAAGAGCGGCAAGGCGGTCGACCTGAACTCGATCCCGATGGCGGCGATTGCCCGCATCGAAATCCTGAAGGACGGCGCCTCGGCCATCTACGGCACCGATGCGATCGGCGGCGTGATGAACATCATCCTGCGCTCCGACTACCAGGGCGTCGAAGCCACGGCCTATACCAACGTCACCGAGGAAGGCGGCGGCAACATCCACCGCGGCTCGCTGATCGCCGGTACCGGCAACCTGGAAGACGACGGCTTCAACATCATGGGCACGCTGTCGTTTACCAAGAACGAGAAGCTGTCCTCGAAGCAGCGCGCGTTCGCCAACGGCTTCCAGCCCTGGCGCGGCCTGTCGCCGGACACCACCGGCACCCCGTACGCGAACCAATTGACCGGGAAGGATAGTGCGCTCTCCGGCAAGGAACCGGTATTGGCATGGAATCCCAAGACGCAAAAATGGGAACCTGACTACAGTTTCCTGTACGGTAACGATGGCGTGCACTACCTGCAGGCCAACCCCCTGAGCTTCCAGGGCAAGTGCGACTCCGTCGAAGGCATGTCGCAGTACCAGACCGCGCTGTGGAAGGACGTCACCTCGCCGCAGCGCTCGACCTATTCCTGCACCTACGACTACGGCGCCGACTACATCATGCAGTCGCCGTCCGAACAGACCAACCTGCTGCTGCGCGGCTCCTACAAGCTGGCGCAGGACCACACGATGTTCGTCGAGGCGATCGGCTCGCGCTCGGAAGTGATCTCGATCCTGACCCCGGCCCAGATCTCGACCTCGTTCGCCAACAAGAACGCTTATCCGGTGGGCGGCCAGTACTACCAGGACCTGTCGGCCTACATTCCGAATTTCGACAACACCAAGCCGATCCTGTACAAGTGGCGCGCCAATCCGCTGGGTAACCGCACCCAGGAAAACACCACCGACAGCGCCCGCCTGCTGGTCGGTTTCGAGGGCATGGTTCGCAACTGGGACTACAAGCTGGGCCTGTCGAGGGCCCAGAGCACCACCCACACGGACCTGCTCGACGGTTACGCCTATACCGACGCCTTCTACCAGGTGCTGGGCAGCGGCATCGTCAACCCGTGGTCGGTCGACGGCAGCCAGACCCAGGCGGCCATGGACGCGATCGAGGCGACCAAGTACCGCGGCGCCTTCCAGACCGGCAAGACCACCATGACCCAGCTCGACGGCACCATCTCGGGCGAGCTGTTCGACCTGCTGGCCGGCAAGCTGGCGATGGCGGCCGGTTTCGACTTCCGCCGCGAAAGCTATATGTACAGCCAGGATGTGGCGGCCGAGCCGATCCTGCTGTCGCCGGGAAATGACAACATGCCGAAGGCCTCGCGCGACGTGAAAGCCCTGTTCGCCGAATTCATCGTGCCTGTCACCAAGGACCTGGAAGTGCAGCTGGCCGTGCGCCGCGACGACTACAGCGTGATCGGCGCCACCACCAATCCGAAGATCGCCTTCCGCTACCAGCCGACGAACTGGCTGCTGCTGCGCGGTTCGGCCAACAAGGGCTTCCTGGCGCCGAGCTTCACCCAGCTCTACACCGGCCTGCTGCGCCAGGAACTGGCGAGCGGGATCGAAGACAAGGTCGGCTGCGCCGCCAATCCGACCGATCTGCGCTTCTGCGCGCCGGAACGCTTCGATTATGTCTCGGGCGGCAACGAGAACCTGAGGCCGGAGACCTCCAAGCAGGGTACGCTAGGCATCGTCGTCGAACCGTTCAAGGGCTTCTCGGCATCGCTCGACTGGTGGGCCATCAATATCAAGGACCGCATCCTGAAGCGCAGCGCGACCGACGTGCTGAAGAACCCGACGGTTTACGCGGCTAACATCATCCGTAACAGCGAAGGCCTGATCGAATTCGTCGATGCGCGCTGGTTCAATGCATCGGGCGCCAAGACCCGCGGCATCGACCTCGGCCTGCGCGGCGACGGCAAGTTCGGCGACGGCTACAAGTGGAGCGCCACCCTGGACGGCACCTGGACCGACAGCTACAAGTTCGCGGAAGTCGACGGCCAGCCGTACAAGGAATACGTCGGCCAGTTCTTCACCCGCGACCTCTACCTGCGCTGGAAGCACGCGGCGACCCTCAGCGTGAGCCGCGGCGACTGGAACGTCCTGCTGAGCAATAACTTTGCCTCGGGCTACAAGGACCAACTGCCGAACGGCGGCAAGGGCGCCCTGCCGGCCGGCTTCGATCCGGACGTGTCGAGCTACACCCGCTTCGGCCTGTCGACCACCTACACGGGCTTCAAGAACACCACGCTCACCGTCGGCGTGCAGAACCTGTTCGACCGCGATCCGCCGTTCACCGCCCACAACGTCGACGACGTGGTCGGCGCCGGCTGGGACCCGCGCGTGGCCGACCCGCGTGGCCGTGCGTTCACCTTCAACGTCAAGTACAAGTTCTTCTGATTTGTACTGGTGAATAAGGCAAGGCCCGCGTCGGGGAAGCAAACGCTTTCCCGCCGCGGGCCGTTTTCATTTATAAGCTGAAAGCATGTCGAGCAGCATGAAGATCAGCAGGCGCGCCTTTGCCGCCTGGCTTGCCGCCGCCGCGGTGTTTCCCGACGCCGCGCTCGCCCGTCCGCGCGCGCGCAAACCTGTTCGCCCCCATCCCATGAAACCCTTGATCAAAGCTTCCCGCCTGCGCCGCGGCGACACCGTCGGCCTGATCGCGCCAGGCGGCTACACCACCGAGAAATCGATCGCCAAGGCGCGCGCCAACATCGAAAGCCTGGGTCTGAAGGTGCGCGAGGGGACCTTCCTGCGCGAAGTGAACGGGAACTACGCCGGCACCGTCCAGCAGCGCCTGTACGACCTGCACGCGATGTTCGCCGATCCCGACGTGACGATGCTGTGGCCGATCCGTGGCGGCTCGGGCTGCATCTCGCTGCTGGCGCAACTGGACTACGAGCTGATCCGCAAGAACCCGAAGATCCTGCTGGGCTACTCCGACATCACCGCCCTGCATTTGGCGATCTACAAGAAAACCGGCCTGGTGACCTTCCATGGCCCGGTGGCCTCGTCGACCCTGTCCGGCTATGCGCGCGAGCACATGCTGGCTGTCCTCAGCGATCCGCAGCCCGAATACACAATCCCGATGGCGCTGGAAAACAGCCGCCGCGCCGTGCTGGAACCGCACTTCGGCATGCGCACCGTGCACGGCGGCTGCGCCACCGGGCCGCTGATGGGCGGCAACCTGAGCCTGGTCTCGGCGCTGGCCGGCACGCCCTATGCGGCCGATTTCCGCGACTGCATCCTGTTCCTCGAGGAGGTGAATGAAGCGCCCTACCGCATCGACCGCTGGATGACCCAGCTCGACCTCGCCGTCGGCTTCGACCGGGCGGCGGCGGTGATGGTCGGCATCTGCGACCATTGCGGCCCCGAGCACGAGGACAGCTCGTTGACGCTGGACGAAACGCTCGACCTCCACCTGCAGCCGCTGTCGGTGCCGGCCGTCACGGGCTACTCGATCGGGCACATCCGTAACCAGTTCACGATTCCGATGGGGATCCGTGCGACGCTCGATACCGAACGGCAGACGGTGACGCTGCTGGAGCCGGCGGTCAGCTGAGCAGCGCCTGGGTTCAGTCCCTGGGGCGGGGTTGAGGCGCGTTCGGCGGTGAAGGGGGCGACTCGGGGCGGGTCGGGCTGACGGGGCCCGCTCCGGACGCCCTGATCGAGAGGCCGCGAGAACGTTGTTCCGTGACGTCGAAACTGAACGTCAAACGATAGGGCATCTCGCAAGGCTGTCCCTGGCACATGGCAGGCTTGTAATTCTCCAACAGCAGCACATTGGCAATGCTCTGGACCAGCTTATCCAGGTTCTCCGGATTTTGCTCGAGTATCGGCTTCTTGAATACGTTCACCTGTTTCGCCTTGCCGTCGGCACCGACCAGCACGTCGACGCTCAGGTCGCCTTCCGCGGCGCCAGCCCTGCTATTGAGTTCGACGACCGATTCGATGGTCTCGCGTGGGCCCTTGGCCGGGTAGGGCGGATCATCGCCCCGTTCCAGCGCGTCGTACTTCTTGCGCACGACATTTTTCTGTGGCTCCGTCAGCTTTTCCCAGGGTTGATCAAGCGGCAGATAATTGCTGGCTGCGGTAGTGCGATCCGCACGGAGCACCTTGTCCAGCGTTGTTTCCTCTTCGAGTGGTGCAGTCCCGGCAATGCGGTCGTTCTCGAACCGGCCTGCGAACCTGCGTCCGCTGCCGGCATAGACGATTTCTCCCTGGCCTTGCCGTTTTCCTGCCTGCCACTGGCCCTTGTAGCTGCCGCCGTCCCAGAACTTCATTTCTCCCATGCCGTCGGGCCGATTGCCCTTCCACTCGCCGGTGTATTCGGAGCGGTCGAGTTGCACCATGATGCCCTTGCCTTCGCGTACGCCATCGACGACATCGCCTTCGTACATCGAGCCGCCCTTGTAGGTAAAGAAGCCCGAGCCGTGCGGCACGCCGCGGCGCAGGGTGCCGATATAGGTATAGGCCTCTGTCTTGAGCTCGCCTTCACCCTGGACTTCGCCGCGTACGAGCGTAGCGGTGAGCGTCTGCGACTTCCATTTCTCGTCGTGCCACAGCAGTTCGCCCTTGCCGACCGCAAAGCCGCCTTCGCAGTCGCCGCTCCAGGACACGATATCGTTCAGTGGTGCGGGTTCCAGTGGCGCAATACGGCACTTGGGCTCGCCCAGGTAGCGGACAGGATCGACGCCGTCCTTTGCCGGGGCGGCGAGTGTGGTCGAGGTCGCGGAAAGGAGAACGAACAGGGACGCGAGCGTGGACTGCATATGAGGAATGACTTGGTGAGTGAGAATGAGTTCCAACTACCAATAATCTATCATATTATTTTAATAATAATAAACTAATTTTTCCCAACAGCCATGCGTCGTCCTGACGATTACCGCGAAGGCCTGCGCGGTGGCGGCATGCTCAGCGGCCTGCCGGAGGAGTCAAGCGGCCGGCGCGAGTTCATCAGGGATTCCCGCGTCGTCAGCGGAGTCAGGTTTGTGCCTGCGCCTGGCTTATTGCCAAAAGTAAAGTACAGCTGGTAAGCCATCTCGCATGGTTCGCCGCGGCACAGGGCGGGTTTGTACGCCGCCAGCATCATCACATTGGCGATGTCCTTGACCATCTTGTCCGCCCTTTCCGGATAGAGCAGGATCGGCCGTTCGAAGGTCTCGACCTGTTTCGCCCTGCCGTCGGCGCCGACCAGTACACGGACGCGCAGCCCGCCATCGATTGCCTTGGCTTCCCAGCTGATCGGGGATACCGATTGCAGGATCGCAGGCAAACCCTGGGCCGGATAAGGCGGATCGTCACCCCGCTCCAGGGTCGGGTAGCGTGCACGCTCGATGTTTTTCTGATGGTCCGTCAGTGTCTCCCAGGACTGGCCGTACTCCTGTTCGTTGTTCCCTGACGCAGTGCGGTCCCTGACCGTTTCCGTCTCCGGCGGCATGGTTCCGGCAATCCGATCGTGCTCGAACTGGCCTTCGACCTTGTGTCTGCGGCCGGCGTACGTGAGTGTTCCCTTGCCTTGCCGTAATCCGGCCTCGAATTGACCCTCGTAGCTGCCGCCGTCCCAGTAGTGCATGTCGCCCCAGCCATGGGGCTGGTCGCCCTTCCATTCGCCGACATACCGGATCGGGTCGGACCCCACCAGGCTGCCCTTGCCTTCCCGCTTGCCGTCGACGACATCGCCTTCGTATCGCGAACCGTCCGGGTAGATGATGGCGCCCGAGCCGTGCGGCATCCCCTGAAGGAACGGGCCGGTATACGTGTATTTGTCGGTCTTGAGCTCGCCCGTCCCCTGGATTTCACCGCGTACGAGGGTGGCCGTCAGGGTGCGGGGTAACCATTGCGCGTCGTGCCACAAGAGCCTGCCTTTGCCGCTTGCAAAGCCGCCTTCGCAGTCACCGCTCCAGTCCACAATGTCGTTCGAAGGAGCCGGCTTCAACGGGGCAATACGGCACTTGGGTTCGCCCAGGTAGCGCGACAGATCGACGCGGCCAGCCGCAGGTGCGGCGGTTGCGGTTGCGGACAAAAAGAGAAGCGCGAGCGTGGCTTTCATGGCGGGCACCGGAGCATGTCATTTCGTTGCCACAAATCTAACATATTGTTTTGGCAATAGGAAACTTTTTCCAAGGCCCGCGGCGCTGGAGACTCAAGTCCTGCGCGTCATGAACACATAGCCATGCTGTTCGCCATCGATCCGGAACAGGTCCGGTATCTCGCCGGTCTGCACGAAGCCGCTGCGTTCGTAGAGCCGGCGTGCCGGCAGGTTGTTGGACAGGACTTCGAGGTCGACCCAGGCCAGTTCCTGTTCGCGCGCCCAGTCCAGGGCATGGGCCAGCAGGCGGGCGCCCAGGCCGTGGCGGCGCCAGTCGCGGTGCACGCCCATGCCGAGCAGGCAGCGGTGGCTTGCCGGACGTTCGGGGCGGGCGCGCAGGTCGATGTGGCCG
>DEKZ01000157.1 GCA_002354135.1 Massilia sp. UBA2709
CTGCTGCCGCCGAAGGCGAAGGGAGTCTGCAAGACCCTGTCGAGCACCCATGGTCCCAAGGGCTTCGTGCAGGTGGCGTCCTGCCCAGCCGGGAAGATGACGCTGACCCTGCGCCGCCTGGACGACAAGACCTGGGAAACGATCGAGGAGCTGGACATGTCCAGCGGCACCCGGCCCGACCTGGGCGGCACCCGCACCCTGCTCGAGATGGCCGCGCGCCATGGCGAGACCGC
This sequence comes from Massilia sp. UBA2709, assembly GCA_002354135.1. Classification (GTDB taxonomy): domain Bacteria; phylum Pseudomonadota; class Gammaproteobacteria; order Burkholderiales; family Burkholderiaceae_D; genus Telluria. The sequence goes on from DEKZ01000157.1 coordinate 234, forward strand.
GCGCGACCGCGCCGAGGCGGCGCAGGCGCTGGCGAAAATGCCGCAGATGGAGGCCAGCATGGCGAGCGACAGCGCCCGCGCCGAGGCGATGATGCAGGAAGCGCTCGCCAAGGCCAGGACACCCGAGGAGAAGGCCATGGCCAGGCAGGCGATCGCCCGCATGAACGGCCAGGTGCCGATCCAGTCGCGCACCCGCAGCACCTTGACCCGCATTGCCGATACGTGTCCTGTGCGCTGAGCCCCCGTTGACATTGATGCGGCTTCACGCCAGGCGATTTGAAAGCTGCTGGTCCGTAAGAAACTAAAAAGAAGGCCACAGAATGTTAATGTGCGATCCTGCTGGGAACACGAAGAGTTACGAGCAATTTTTTGAATTTGCCGACTTGGCAAAGAAGATTCGCGAAGAAAACTTTACGAATGTATCGACGGAGAGGCAGGTCTACTTTTGTTACACAAGCCTCAGTGAGACCCCAAAGATGCTACTTCACCGCTATGGTGTCGGACAGGAGCTCGACGAATTACAAACCTTGGTCCATTCGCACACGCGTTTGTTGATCGACGACGCAAATTTTTGCCGGACCCATGCCGAGGCCGGAGATTATCGCGGTAGGGCATATCCGATCGATGGCACTTGGCGCGGGGATACCTCATTCGCGGGTCTTGCGCTGCTGCTGGTCGAAGCGCCGGAGTTTCCGGCCCTGTTGCGACAGATGATCGCGCCTGATCTGGCGTGTCGGGCGTATCTCACCGATCTCCTGTTCAAGGCCTTCATTCCGGATTATGCGATGGCGAAGAAGTACAAGGTCGACAAGTACTCCGCCGTATGGATGGACCCGATCCAGCGCGTCCTCGCAGGTCCCGCTGAAGAACGTGCGCAGGCGCTCGCGCTGCACATGAAGAATTGGTGCCGCCTGATGCGGCCCTTGGGCTGGAAGCCGAATCTCAATCCGGCATGGGGCGCAGACAACCTGTTCTGCGACTTCGCCTTCGAAGTCGCCCTGGCCGTGTGCGCCTACGACATCGACGACAGCAGCTTCAATGACCATCCCTATTATCCGCGCGACCTCGTCGAACACTACCGCGCCAATATCCGTCACACCCGCGACGCCTGGCGCCCCGAGGGCGTCGGCGCCGGCGTGCCCGTCGTCTCGCCACCACCACCGAAAAAGGCCGACCTCGCAAAATCGAAACGCAAGGCCGTGGCGCGCTGGGTCGAGCTGGCCTGCGACGGCAACGTCGACGCCACGGAAGCCGTGCTGGCAACGATCGGCAAGCCGCGCAAGTTCGACGGGATCGACGAGCTGATGGAAGCGCTGGGCGAGGCCAGGCAGGCGATCAATGCCGACATCAAGGACGACGAGACGCTGGCGATCCAGGCCGGCAGGCTGGCCGAAGACCGCGGACTGGGCGAATTCGAAGCGCCGCCCGGACCGCCGTTCGGTCCGGCCCGCTGCAGGGCGACCCTGCTGGCCTTTGCCGATTGGCTGGGGGCGCTCGGCTACCGCCTGGTCGACCTCGACAACGGGGACGACGCCTGGCATGCCGTCGTCGTCAAGGCCGCGTACGACGATGAGTTCATGGCGCTGAGCGGGCAACTGCGCATCGCGGCGCGCGAGCCGGGCGAGGTCCTGGCCGGCCAATAAGGCGCATCCGTACCTGCGCCAGCCGCGCCGCAGTTCGCCGTGGACAGGCCCAGCCTTGCCTCAGGGCCGGGCGCCCGCCGGGCCGGCCGCATCCGGCAGCGACGCCAGACCCTGGGCGATCCTGTTGCAGTCATCGAGCGTCGGCTTGCGGTCCTGCGGGATGCCGAGGTCGCGCGCAACCCAGGTCTGCAGCTTCTGCTGCTCGTCGCGCACCAGCGCGCCCGCGGCATCCGCGTCCTCGCGGCTGCTGCGGGTCAGCATGACCATGGCTGCCTGGTCGAGGGCGCTCTTGCGCGGCTGCTGCCACGCCGCAAAGGCGTCCTGCATCTTTTTCTCGCTGGCGGGGAAGGCCTGGGCGCAGTGCGAGACGATCGCGCCGATCAGGTCCTTGCGCGCCAGCAGCCGCGTCAGCTTGTCTTCCTCGGCGGACAGTGGAGCCGATGTCGATTGCGGCGCCAGCTCGCGCGCGGCATGGGCGCAGGTGCAGACCAGCACTGCGGCGAGCACGATGGCGTTTCGTAGAAGAGTCATATGACATGAAAAGGTAATTGGAGACCTTGCATTGTCGAATCTTTAACTTATCTGCGCAATTGACTGTGCATAAAGGACGCGCCATCCACTTGGCCAATGACGGGAGAAGGACGAGCAATCGGCGCCGATTGCCAGCATAAATACGCACTGGTAACATTGCACTTTCGCCAACCCAAGGATACCCCGATGGCCTGGATCGTCCAGCTCTTCGTTCCACGCCGCCGCAAGAACCGGCGCGAGCTTGCCGACCGCGCCGCCGAGGTGATCCGGCATGTGCTGTTCGACGTCGGCGTCGACCGCTTCCTGAACGGCACCCTGCTGGTCGACCGCCGCTTTCGGGTGCGTTTTTTCAGCGGCAACGTGCCCGGCGGCGGCGCCCTGGCGGCGGTGCCGGTGGCTGCCTTGCCCCGC
>DEKZ01000188.1 GCA_002354135.1 Massilia sp. UBA2709
CTGCGAGCCGCGGCGCTGAGGGCGGCCTTGCTGGCAGTCTGCTTGAGCGGCGGCGGCGAGGCGGCCCTGGCGCAGGCAGTGCCAGGCGTGCCTGCGCTCGGCTACGTGCCGCCCGCGCCGGGCAGCTACCGCCTGGAGCGGATCATGAAGGCGCCCGAGGGCATCGTGCTCGAGAGCGACGGCAGCCTGCGGCGCCTGTCGGAGTTCACCACCGGCAGGATCACGCTGTTCTCCTTCATCTATACCTACTGCACCGACGCCAAGGGCTGCCCGCTGGCCTACGCCACCCTGCACAGCCTGAAGCAGACCATCGAGCGCAGCCCGGCCCTGCGCGGCAAGGTGCGTTTCGTGAGCATGAGCTTCGACCCGGTCTACGACACGCCGGTGATGATGCGCAGCTACGGCGGCAGCGAGGCGCGCCACCGGCGCGGCCTGGACTGGCATTTCCTCACCACCCGCAACGGCCGCGACCTGGCGCCGATCCTCGAAGGCTTCGGCCAGGACGTCTCGGTAGCCGCGCCCCAGGTCCCGGGCCAGCGCCTGCCCGTCCTCAGCCACATGCTGAAGGTCTACCTGCTCGACCCCGCCGGCACGGTACGCGAGATCTATTCGACCGCCTACCTGCACCCGCAAGTGCTGCTGGGCGACATCCAGACCCTGCTGCTGGAATCCGGCCGCAATGGCGCCCGCAACGGCGCCCGCAACCCCGCACCCAACGGCGGTCGCTGAAAAAATCGCTTCCCTTCTGCAGCGCTTTCTCGGGTATGCTGCGCCGCGAGCATGCCGATTCGACATCAAAAACAGGACGCAGCGCACGCCGTCTGGCGTATCATTCCGGTCACGTCGAACCCGCCCGGCGCGTGCCAGGCACGCAAGAGGGCCGGATCGCATGTTCGTCCGGCCGGCAGCATCATGCCGGCCGCATGGTTCCGCGGCGCTGCGCCCACGAGGCAGGGCGCCGTCTGGAGGAGATAACAATTGCACCAAGAAGGAAATGACATGGCTGACCTGTTTGAGAATCCGATGGGCCTGATGGGCTTCGAATTCGTCGAGTTCGCGTCCCCGACCCCGGGCCTGCTGGAACCGATCTTCGAAGCGCTGGGCTTCACCAAGGTGGCTAGGCACCGTTCGAAGGATGTGACGCTGTATCGCCAGGGCGAGATCAACTTCATCATCAACAACGAGCCGAAGAGCTATGCGGCCTACTTCGCGGCCGAGCACGGCCCGTCGGCCTGCGGCATGGCCTTCCGCGTCAAGGATTCCCACGCGGCCTACAAGCGCGCCCTGGAACTGGGTGCCCAGGCGATCGACATCCCGACCGGCCCGATGGAACTGCGCCTGCCGGCGATCAAGGGCATCGGCGGCGCGCCGCTCTACCTGATCGACCGCTTCGAAGACGGCAAGTCGATCTATGACATCGATTTCGAATTCATCGACGGCGTCCCCCGCCGCCCCTTCGGCCATGGCCTGAAGATCATCGACCACCTGACCCACAACGTCTACCGCGGCCGCATGGCTTTCTGGGCCGGCTTCTACGAGAAGTTGTTCAATTTCCGCGAGATCCGCTACTTCGACATCAAGGGCGAGTACACCGGCCTGACCTCGAAGGCGATGACCGCGCCCGACGGCAAGATCCGGATTCCGCTGAATGAGGAAGGCAAGGCCGGCGGCGGCCAGATCGAGGAATTCCTGATGCAGTTCAACGGCGAAGGCATCCAGCACATTGCGCTGCTGACCGACGACCTGATCAAGACCGTCGACGGCCTGCGCGCCGCCGGCGTGCCGCTGATGAGCGCGCCTCCGGCCACCTACTACGAGATGCTCGACGGCCGCATTCCGGGTCACGGCGAGAACGCCGCCGAACTCCAGGCACGCGGCCTGCTGCTCGACGGCGCCGTCCAGGACGGCAAGCCGCGCCTGCTGCTGCAGATCTTCGGCGAGCCCCAGCTCGGCCCGGTCTTCTTCGAGTTCATCCAGCGCAAGGGCGACGACGGCTTCGGCGAGGGCAACTTCAAGGCCTTGTTCGAGTCGATCGAACGCGACCAGATCAAGCGCGGGGCGATCAAGCAGACGGAAGCGGCCTGATGGCCTGAAGCGGGCGGCGCGCCGGGTAGTCGTGCGCGCCGCTTGTTGCCGTGGCGCCCCGGGGGCGCTGCGGCATGCGGCTGTCGTACCGTGTGGGTTCAAGAACCTACCCTACAAGCACGGACGCAGTTCCGTGTGGTGGGTACTTGTATCCACGCGGTATGCGATGTTCGGTTGTCGACGTTCTTCGACGATGCGCCTCGCCCTGAGGTTTTTCGCAAACCCTAAGGGTTATTGCGAATCCGATTTCGCTGGATGGACGGCTATAATGCTGGCCGCTTGATAACTGCAGTCTCGACGCCGCGCATTTCATAAGGACACACCTTGCTCCCCGCCTTCGCCATCCTGTTACTGTTCCAATGCCTCGGCGAAGGCGCCGTGTTCCTGCTCGGGCTCCCCGTGCCGGGCCCGGTGGCCGGCATGATCCTGCTGTTCTGCACGCTCGTCGCCTGGCCGCCGCTGCAGGACCGCATCGAAGCGGCCGCCAGCGAGCTGCTACGCCACCTGTCGCTGCTGTTCGTGCCGGCCGGTGTCGGCATCGTTGCCGCGGCCGGCAGCGGCAGCGGGCACTGGCTGGCGATCCTCGCTTCGCTGGTGGTCAGCACCCTGCTGACCCTGGCCGTCACCGGCTACATCCTGCACAGGCTCGGTCCGCCGCCGGAGAAGGGCGGCGATGCCTAATTTCGCCAACCTCAGCCACTTCTGGGTCTATCTCTCCGCCTCGCCGCTGCTCGGCCTGACGATCACCCTGTGCGCCTACCTCGTGGCGCAGGCGATTTATGCGCGCTGCAAGTACTCGCCGCTGGCCAATCCGGTGGCGATTGCCATCGCCCTGGTCAGCCTGCTGCTCCTGGCAAGCGGGATGTCCTACCAGCGTTATTTCGCCGGCGCCCAGTTCGTCCATTTCCTGCTCGGACCGGCGACCGTCGCGCTGGCCGTGCCCCTGGCGCGCCAGCTGCCGCGCATGCGCCGCGCCTTCCTGCCGCTGGCCTGCGCGCTGCTGTGCGGGTCGGTGACGGCCATCGTCTCGGCGGTGGGCGTGGTGCTGCTGCTGGGAGGTTCGACGGTGCTGGCGCACACGGTGGGGCCGAAGTCGGCCACGACGCCGATCGCGATGGCGGTGTCGGAGCGCCTGGGCGGGGTGCCGGCGCTGACCGCCGTGCTGGTGATCGGCACCGGCATTTTCGGCGCGATCACGGCGCGCTTCCTGTTCAATGCGATGCGAATCGATTCGCACGCCGCGCGCGGCTTCGCGCTGGGCGTGGCTGCGCATGGCATCGGGACGGCGCGCGCCTTTCAGGTAAGCGCCGAGATGGGCGCCTTTGCCGGCCTGGGCATGGGGCTGAACGGCGTGTTGACCGCGGTCCTCACGCCATGGCTGCTGCCGGTCGTGGTGAAGTTGCTCGGTTAAGCTGATCTGTCCGGGCGAGCCTGGCAGGCCCTCCCGGCCGCGGTGTATCAGCCGCCGTGCGGCATCGAGTTGGCGTTGGCCCAGGTGCGGGTGTTGCCCATGGGGCTGCCCGGTTTTTTGACGAAGGCGCGCGCCGCGAACAGGGCGCTGGCCAGGCCGACCACCATCGCGGCGGTGCTGCCCGAGAAGCCCACTGCATGGCTCTTGGCCAGCTTGCCGGCCTTCGGTGCGACCAGCTCCATGCGGCGCTTGGTCATCTGCGAGCCCAGTTCCGACAGGCGCGCCTTGCTCATCAGCGATTCGGCCTGGGGCAGGAGAGTGGTTTCCTCGTCGGCCACGTGGTGGATCACGTCGCGCATCAGTTCCATGATGAGGCGGTCGTGGCGCGGATCCGAGCCGCTGGTGCGGCGCAGTTCGGCGATGATGCGCCGCATCTCGTTGTGCTCGGGTTCGGCCTTGTGGACGAAGGGTTCGCCCTTGTCGAGCTGGCGCATCACCGGATAAAACACTTCCTCTTCCAGCGTCGCGTGGATTTCCAGCGCGGTGCAGATGGTCTCGGCCAGCGCTTTCTTGACGCTCGGCGCCTTGTCTTTCGTGTACTGGTGGAAGGTCACCATCACGTGCGAGTGATCGAAACGGATCATGTCGGTGATGGTCGGGCTTAGTTGGTTCAGAGAAAACATGTTCTTCTCCTAGTTGACGATTGGCTAACATGCTAGCCCGTTCCGCTCGGCGGTCGCGTAGGACTGCGCCGTGTATCGGCGTCGGCGCAGGCCGCGCGCCGGACGGGAAACCGGGCGACATGCTGGGTTTCCAAAATGCAGCTTTCATGCACTCATTTGTCTTTAAGTTCGGGCAATTCAGATGGCGGACGTACTGATCAGTTCTTAAACCAGATTTACAAGTTGTCACCTTTGTCCTACATGGAGACGGCGGCGCTTCTGATTACTCGAGCGCCAAGGCCTGCGAAGATGAGCCCACGTTCGACTGACGGCACAAGGCCGTGCAGCCGTTTATGGATGGCGTCGCACGCTGTCGCGTGGACGCTTAGTTTCTATCTATCGGAGGAGTCGGAATGTTTGCACACAACAAACGTCTGCAATACACGGTCCGGGTCGCCGGACCAAAACCTGGTCTGGCGAACCTCATGCTCGAGCAGTTCGGCGGCCCCCAGGGCGAGCTCGCCGCCGCCATGCGTTACTTCACCCAGGCCGTATCGGAAGACGATCCAGGCCGCAAGGACATGCTGTTCGACATCGCCACCGAGGAGCTGAGCCACCTCGAGGTGATCGGCCACATCGTCGCGATGCTGAACAAGGGCGCCAAGGGCCGCCTGGCCGAAGCCGTCGACACCGAAGCCGAGATGTACCGCAGCATCACCGGCGCCGGCAACGACAGCCACATCACCCAGGTGCTGTACGGCGCCGGCACCCCGCTGACGAATTCCGCCGGCGTGCCCTGGACCGCGGCCTACATCGATTCGATCACCGAGCCGACCGCCGACCTGCGTTCGAACATCGCCGCCGAGGCGCGCGCCAAGATCGTCTACGAGCGCCTGATCGCCTGCACCGACGACCCGGGCGTGAAGGAGGCCCTGGGCTTCCTGATGACGCGCGAAGTGGCGCACCAGAAGTCCTTCGAGAAGGCCCTGTACTCGATGGAGTCGAATTTCCCTCCGGGCAAGATGCCGGCCGACCCGCGCTTCTCGAGCGTCTACTTCAACATGTCCCAGGGTCCCGGCGAAATGCGCGGCCCCTGGAACCAGGGCGAGAAGTGGGACTTCGTCACCGACCGCGAGAAGCAGATGGGCGTCGACGGCGGCTCCGGCGAAGCCGAAGTCAAGCTGCCGGCAGAGGACGTCGAGGTGCTCAAGCAGATGCAGATGCGCACCCTGTCCGATCCGTCGAAGGACCCGACCACCGGCGCGGAACTCGGTCTCGACCCGGCCTCGCCGAAAGGTGCGTCCGCCGTCACCAAGCCATGACAGCGCACGCCGGCCGTGACGCATGCTCCCGTCACGGCGGCGTAGAATCGGCATAATGAGAGTGCCCTCGACGCCCCGCCTGCGTGCGGGGCGTCGTGTTGGCGGCGCCCCAGAGAGGATTCCCCGATGGACCCATATACGCAAAAACTGCGGCAAAAACCGCGCTGGACGGACGCGCTGGCGCGCGCGCTCACGGTCAGGCGTGTCATCGGCCTGCTGATCTGCTCGGTGGGTTGCCTGCTGCTGCTCGGCAGCCTCGTCGAGCAGATCATGAACGCCAACCCGAAGATGCACGCGGCCCTGCTGGGCGGCGGGACGGCCGCCGTGGCCACCGCGCTCGGCACCCTGCCTGTGCTGCTCTCGCAAAATTTCTCGAAGCGGACCTACGACAGCTTCCTCGGCTTCGGCGCTGGGGTGATGCTGGGCGCGACCGCATTTTCCCTCGTGATTCCGGCCCTGGCCGCGGCCAGGTCCGCCGGCGCCGGCGCCTGGGAGGCCAGCCTGCTGGCCGGCGCGGGCATCATG
>DEKZ01000191.1 GCA_002354135.1 Massilia sp. UBA2709
TGGGCTCTCGAGCCCACGCGGCCGTACCGAGGCGCACCCGACAATATTCTCATCCGCTCCCGCTGCGTAACGTGAACGATTCATCACGCCATGCCACTCACGGCAAGCGATCCTCCCCCTCCCCCAGCCTGATGCCCGGATTGATCCGCTCCAGCGCCAGCAGCGCCGCGGAATGGTCCGCCCCGCCCAGCTCGGCCTCGATCGCCTCGTAGCTGCGTGTCGCCGCCGAGGTCAGCGGCAGCGCCAGCCCGGCCTCGGCCGCCGCGGCCAGGACGTTGCGCATGTCCTTCAGTTGGCTCTTCACCTGCCCGCCGGGCACGAAGTTCCGGTCCAGCATGCGCTGGCCGTGCAGCTCGAGGATGCGGCTGCCCGCGAAGCCGCCGCGGATCGCCTCGCGCACCGCGGCCGGGTCGGCGCCAGCGGCCTGGGCCAGCAGCAAGGCCTCGGCCACGACGTTGATCGTCGCGCCCACGATCAGCTGGTTGCACAATTTCGCCACCTGCCCGCTGCCGGCCGGGCCGACCAGGCGTGCGCTGCCGAGCACGGCGAACAGCGGCAGGGCGAATTCGAAATCGTGCAGACTGCCGCCGGCCATGATTGCCAGCGTGCCGCTTTGCGCGCCGGTCACGCCGCCCGAGACCGGCGCATCGAGGAAGCGCATGCCCTGCGCTTCCAGGCGCGCATGGAAGGCCAGGGCCTCGTCGTGACGGGTCGAGCTCATGTCGATCCAGAGCGTTCCCGGCGCCATCGCCGGCAGCGCCGCGGTGATCGTTTCGTCGACCGCCGGTCCGGCTTCCAGCATCGAAACGACAATCGCGGCGCCTCGCACCGCCTGCTCAACCGAATCGCAGGCGAGCGCGCCATGCTCGGCAATCGTGCGCGCCTTGGCCGTGGTACGGTTCCATGCATGCAGCGCAAAGCCGGCGTCCGCCAGGCGGGCGGCCATGGGTTGTCCCATCAGGCCGATACCCAGGAATGCGATCGTTAAATGACTCATGCGGCTCCTTGACAATTTTTCAGGGGCTGGCGACGCGCTTTTGTTCGTGCCAGTACAATATTCAGCATTCGCCAGCGTGGACTGGCGCATATTCATGAAAGCAATTATGGTCTCTATCAAAAAAATCGGCAGCGCCCTCGCAGTGCTTGCCCTGATGAGCGTCGGCCAGGCATTCGCGGCAGACAATGGCTGGGTCGACTCGGTCAGCTTCGAAGCCGGCACCGGCTCCAAGGTACGCATGGGCCGCGTTGCCATCCAGTCGAACTGGGACAAGCAGTGGTTCGCCTCGAACGGCCGCCACCTGGGCGGTTACTGGGACCTGTCCGCCGCCTACTGGCGCGGCTCGGCCTACCGGAACGTGCCGGGCCAGCACCAGAACATCGGCGTGATCGGCGTCACCCCGGTCCTGCGCTACCAGCGCGACGACAAGCTCGGCTGGTACGTCGAAGGCGGCATCGGCGCCAACCTGATGTCAGAACTGTACAACAATTCCGACAACCGCCTGTCGACCGCCTTCCAGTTCGGCGACCACGTCGGCGTCGGCTACGTCACGCGCGACAAGTGGGACTTCGGCCTGAAGATCCAGCACTACTCGAACGCCAGCATCAAGAAGCCCAACAGCGGCGTCAACTTCCTGGTGGCCCAGGCCCGCTACCAGTTCTAAGCGGTTCCAGCTGCCAGGTCCTGTTCAGGAACGCCCGGTTGAAATCGGCGTTTCCTGATTTATGTGACAATTCCGGACAGGCGCACGCACCCGCTGCGCCGGACCGGATGAGGGCCGATTGGATAGTTCCACCGTCAAGAAATACCTGCCGTGGCTGGTCGCCACTGCCCTGTTCATGGAGCAGCTCGACGCCACGGTCGTCAACACCGCCATTCCGAGCATCGCAGCCAGCCTCGGCGTTACCCCGCTGAGCCTGAAGTCGGTCGTCACCAGCTACATCCTGGGCCTGGCCGTCGGCATTCCCGTGAGCGGGTGGATGGCGGACCGCTTCGGCACGCGCCGCGTCTTCCTCACGGCCATCGGCATCTTCACCCTGTCGTCGGTCCTCTGCGGCCTGTCGGTCAATGCCGAGATGATGACCTTCGCCCGCCTGCTGCAAGGCCTGGGCGGGGCGATGATGATGCCGGTCGGCCGCCTGGCCATCGTGCGCACCTTCCCGAAATCCGAATTGCTGGGGGCGATGAACTTCGTCATCATTCCCGCGCTGATCGGTCCCCTGCTGGGCCCGACCGTCGGCGGCCTGATGGTGCACTGGACGTCCTGGCGCGCCATTTTCTTCATCAACGTGCCCTTCGGGCTGATCGCAATGTACCTGGTGTACCGGCACATGCCGGACTACCATGGCGACGAGCGCCGCCCGCTCGACGTGCCGGGGCTGATCCTGTTCAGCACCGGGACCGCGATCCTGTCGTGGCTGCTGGAAATCTTCGGCGAACATAGCCTGAGCGGCATGAGCATGGCGCTGCTGCTGGCGCTCTCGATCGCCCTGCTCGCCAGCTATGCCTGGCACGCCAGCCGCATCAAGTTTCCGCTGCTGCGCCTGTCGCTGTTGAAGGTGCGTACCTTCCGGATTTCCGTGGTCGGCGGCTTCGTGACGCGCCTGGGCGTCGGCGGCCTGCCCTTCCTGCTGCCGCTGCTCTACCAGCTGGGCCTGGGCCTGCCGGCCTGGCAATCCGGCCTCTTGATGATGCCATCGGCCGCCGCGGCAATGGGGATGAAACTGATCGCGCCGAAAGTGCTTGCGCGCTTCGGCTACCGCCAGGTGCTGGTGGCGAATACCCTGTGCATCGGCATCACCATCTTCCTCTTCGGCCTGGTCGGACCGAACACCCCGCTGGCGGCCATCGTCTGCATCAGCCTGATGCAAGGTTTCTTCAATTCGCTGCAGTTTTCCAGCATGAACACGCTGGCCTATGCCGACATCGACACCAAGGATTCGAGCATGGCCAGCACGATCTCCAGTTCCTTCCAGCAGCTGTCGATGAGCTTTGGTCTGGCCGCCGGCTCGCTGGTGACCGCCTGGTTCCTGGGCCGCGTACCCCAGACCAACCAGGTGCTGGTGACGGGCGCCCTGCACCACGCCTTCGATTTCCTGGCAGCACTGACCGTCCTGTCGGCCATCATCTTCTGGCGCCTGCGCTGCGAGGACGGCGACAGCATCAGCCGCGGACGGGAAAAGGCGGCCGAGGCCGAGCCGGTGGCCCAGCAAGCCTGAAGGCTTGCCGGGGCCGGCAGGCCTTTCTCACTCCCTGCCGACCAGCGTGGCCAGCACGCGCTCGCGGTTGTTCATCACAAAATTCACGAAGACCGGTTCCTTCACGGCCAGGCGCAGCAGGCCGGGCAGCAGCGGGTAGCAGAAGGTCGCGACCTTGCGCACCGCCTCGTCGTTCTGCAAGGCGGCGCGCGCCGCTGTTTCGCTCCCACCCAGCAAGGGCCGGATCGCCGTTTCATGCTTGCCGACGATGTTTTTCATCGGCCCCAACAGCTTGTCGCTCAGTTCAGTTGCGCTCTGCATCACATCCTCCATGGTGAAGTCACCTCCCCATCATGGCGGTCCCGTGCCGCTAAGTAATGACACGAAGCAATTTTTGAAGAGCATGCATTTTTGAAAAGCAGTTTTCTCAAGGCGTGAACAATATGTCACCATAGAATGGCTGGCGCGCTTTGCTCATTACCGGAAAGAAGAAACCACCATGCATACCCGTCATGCCATCTATGACCTCGTAGCACGCCACCGGCTCGATGCGCCGACCTTCGCCGCCTTGCGCCGCATTGCCGGCCTCGACCGCAAGCCTGTCCTGTCCTTGCAGCTGGTCCGGCGCGGCCTGACCTACATCGCTGCCCTGCTCGGTGGCCTGGGACTGATCTTCTTTGTCGCGGCGAACTGGCACTCCCTTGGACGCGTTGGGCAGTTCGGCCTGCTCCAGGGGTTCACGGTGCTGAGCTGCGCGGGCGCGGCGCTTCTCCCCCGTGCGCGCGCGCCACTGGGCCTGCTGGGTTTGCTCTCGATTGGCGGACTGTTCGCCTACTTCGGCCAGACCTACCAGACTGGGGCCGACGCGTGGCAGCTGTTTGCCTTATGGACGGTCCTGGCGCTGCCGCTGGCGCTTGCCGCCCGTTCGGATGTGATCTGGGCGGCCTGGGTGATCGTGGCGTCGACGGCCATCACCACCTGGAGCTGGTCGCAGGGCTTCCGTTTCCATGACCATCCGGCGCCTGCACTGCTGGCTACCGGGCTTGCCTGCCTGATGAGCAAACCGCTGCAGCGCTTCAGCGGCGCCGGCCCCGTCAGCTTCAACCTTGCGGTCGTGTTTGCCACGGGATGGCTGGCCGGGTCTTCCTCCGCCATCATTTCCCTGCCGATACTGCTGGCCGCCTCTGCCTTGCTGGCGCAACGCTCCTTGTTCGATGTGGTCGCGCTGAGCACGGTCGCGCTTGGCCTGATCTTTGTCGTACTCAGCCAGGTGGCCACCGGTTTGTTGTCCTCGTCCCTGGATATCGGGGCGGTATTGCTGCTTGCCCTGCTTGCCTTGGCGGCGCTGGCCGGCGCAGTGCGCGGCATCCTTCATCTGCACCGCAGCTACCGTGAACAAGGGGAAGCACAATGAGCAAACGCATGGACAGCGTGCTTCACGAAGCAGTGACGCAAGGCTTGATCTCGGGCGCCGTCGCAGCATCGCAGGACAGGGACCGCCCCTGGGCGGTCGTGGTCATGACGGCAGTCGCGGCCTGGTTTGCCGCGATACCTCTCGGCATATTCGTCGTGCTCGCATTACTGTCGGGCTCGACATCGAACCGCGGCGCATTCGTCGCCGTGGGCGTCCTGGTGCTCGGCGTCGCCCTCGCCATGCTTTATTTGGCCGGCAAGTCCCTGTTCGTCGAGCAGCTGGGCGTTGCCAGTCTCATCGTCGGCACTGCCTTGGTTGGTTTCGGCAGTTTCGACAGTAAAAGCGTCCAGTCGTGCCTCGGCGTGATGGCCTTGCTGACGATGATACTGGCAGTCATGATGCCGCAAAGCTGGCTGCGCGCACTGCTGGCCGCCAGTTTCGTCACCCTGCTCACCCTGTCGGTCTCCTACCGTGACTTTTACGCCGTGTCGACCGGGCTTCCGGCTGAATATGTGCTGAACTTCATGGCGTTTGCCTGGATCGGCGGGCATGCCATGCTGCGACAAATCGAGCACAGCCCTGAGAGCGTCAGGATAGCCGGCGCGATGGAATCCATCCTCGCCGGCGTGGGCGCCATGACAGTCCTGTTGCTGGCCCTGTGTTCGGGGAAAACCTTCCTGTTGAGCGCTGGCCCCTTGTCCGATGTCCTGCCCTTCCGGACCAGCGCGGCTGCCGGTGCGACTGCCGCCTCGCTGGTGTCGGTGGCGTGCGCCCTGCTCGGCGCGGCCTGGCTGATGCGCCTATGGCCGGCGCTGCGCGCCCCCTGGTTCGCGGCGGTGGCGCTGACGGCTGCTTGCCTGTGCTGGTTTTCGGTCGCACTGGGCGCAGTGCTCCTGATGTGCGCGGTCTGCGCGGCGCATGGTCGCAGGAACCTCGCGGTGCTGGCTGCTGCATCGGCCTTGTGGATCGTCGGCGCCTTCTACTACCAGTTGGCCTGGCCCCTGGGCATGAAGGCGGCCGCGCTTGCAGCCTGCGGCGCCATGCTGGGTGCAGTGGCCCGCTTCGCGATGCCGGCAGAAGCTCCCGCAACGGCTGCCCCCGGACTCCTACCCGTTACTGACCAGCGTTGGCGACGCCTGCTCATCGGCGGCGCGGGCGCGGCCGTGCTCGTCGTGGCAAATGCGGCGATCTGGGAAAAGGAAGAGTTGATCCACCAGGGAGCCCCGGTGTTTGTCGAGCTGGCGCCGGTCGATCCGCGCTCGCTGATGCAGGGGGACTACATGGCGCTGAACTATGCGTTCCCACCGGCAGTCGATCGCTCGCTTGCCGACGGCGCGCAACTTGTTGCGCGGCAAGCGCCGGACGGCGTCGTGACGCCGCTGCGCATCCACGCAGGAGAGCCGCTGGCCGCGGACGAGATGCTCATCGAACTGGTGAGCAAGAATGGGCGCCTGACCATTGCCAGCGACGCCTGGTTTTTTGCCGAGGGTGAGGCGGAACGCTGGAGCCGCGCCAGATTCGGAGAGTTCCGCGTCGACGCCAAGGGCAAGGCGCTGCTGGTCGGCTTGCGTGGCCCGAAGCTGGAGAAGCTCTAGGCCAGGGCTTCACGGCTTGCGCCTGCTGATGCGCTATGCGGGTCCCGTTTGCGCTGGTCCCTGACAAGGGCGATTCAGGCGTCCTTGCCCAGGCAGGCGCCCGAACGGCCGCCGTCGAGCGGCACCTGCGCGTCGGGCTTGCCGACGTGGTAATACAGCGAGACGATCTTCCAGCCCTCCTCGCCCCGGTAGAGCTGGAGGCTGTTCACGCCGACGAAATCGGCTTTCGCCGCCCTGGGATCGGTGCGGCTTTCGACGACGCTGTAGATGGTGGCGAAACGGTCCTGCCGCTTCACTTCGCGCGCCACTTCGCATTCGTAAAAACCGGTTGGGCGGACCTGGCGCAGCCGGGCAATGAAGTCGCTGCCCTTGTCGACGGAGAGCGTGGGCGTGTCGCCGCGGTAGCGCGCGCCGATCACCACGCTGTCCGGGTGAAACAGCCGGCTCAGCGCCTCGGTGTCGGCGGCCACGCCCGGCGCATGGCTGAGCCCGCGCCACAATGCCGCGGACGCCGCCTCAGGCGTTGCAGCGGCAGCAGCCCATCCCGCGCACGAGATGGCAAAGGTCAGCAGAACAAGGCGCTTCACGGTTCCTCCCCAGAAAAGCGCCGAGTATAGCAAGTCTGGCAAGACCCTCAGACGGGTTCGTCGACGGCGTTGTCCGATGCGAGGAGCTGGCGCAGACGCCGCAGCGGCTGCCACTGCAGGACGAGGACGAGAGCCAGCACGATGGCGCAGGCAATCCAGGTCGACCACAGGGTGTGGGTCAGGAAGTGGGCGCCGCGCAGCTGCTGCATCCAGCCGACCGCGCCGCCGAAGGCCAGCGCCGCCGCCGCGACGCG
>DEKZ01000321.1 GCA_002354135.1 Massilia sp. UBA2709
GGCGGTGCTGGCGGCATGCGCCCGGCCAAGCCGGCCGGCGCCGCAGCGCCGGCCTCGGCCGAGCCAAACGACAGCGTTTCGATCATGGCATCCTCCTCGCAGACAGTAAAAATATTTCCTGAAGTAAGTGATTTGATTCTAGCGACGGGCCCTTCTGGCACCCTTGAGATGAAGCAAGTCAGCGACTCAGGCGTGGTGGCGCTGCGCCAACAGCCAGATCGTGCTGAGGGCGATGGCCAAGCCATACGGCATCGATCCGGCGCTCGGCCGTGCGGTGTTGCTGCCCGGCGCGACCGGCCCCATGCGCAGCAACAAAGGCAGCAGGATGTTGCGTATGTTCGTATAGGCGATGCGCCAGCGACCCGTCACGAGCAGGATGACAAGCGCCATCAGGCCGCCCATGCACCAGGCCAGGATGCAGGCATGCAGCGTCTCGGCCGGTCCCAGGAAAAAACCGACAGCCGCCATCATCTTGACATCGCCGGCGGCCATGCCACGCAGTACGTACAGCGGCAGGAACAGACCGAAGCCGATGGCGGCGCCGCCCAAGGCTGCGCGCAGGTCGGCGGCTGGTGTGGGGCCGCACAGGTAGAGGCCAAGTGCAGCGATGCAGCCGGCCAGCAGTAATTTGTTCGGAATCTTGCGCACCGCGAGGTCATTGATGGCGGCCGCAACGACAAGGACCAGCAGAGCCAGGTCCAGCCAGGATTCGATAGGCATGGTTGCGCTCCTCAAAAAAAAAGCCCTCCGGACAAGCGTCCGGAGGGCAAGCCTCAACGATTAATCCGCGATCGCGGCTGCCAGCTTGGTCACAACCGCGTCGAACGTGGCGCTGATTTCCTCGCCGAGCGCGGTTGCCGCAGTAACCATCCCCACGCCGACCAGGGCAGCGATCAGGCCATACTCGATGGCGGTCACACCGTCTTCGTCAGCAACGAAAGCTTGGATAGCGGTAAAGATCGTTTTCATGACAAACTCCATATGGTGGTTTATAAGAACAACCCTGAAGCGGTGGGAGTTCCCTGACTCGGCTGACTCTGCTCTGTCGTTTCCGCTTCAGTGAGTTCATCATACGTTTTGATGCCGTACAGCAAGTTGACTGCACGCAAGCTTTCCCATGGGAATCATTTACTTGAGGAAATTTTTGAGCACGCGCAAAAGTGGGGCTAACCCGCCACGCATGCTGCCAAAAAGCTGGGCGAAATTATTGCTGTAAATGCAAAAACAGATTATGCTGTTTCGCTTGCTCTTCGGAAATTTCGGCTTCCCCAAGGAAGCATGAGCCATCGTAGAGCGGCAAGTGGGTTGATTACATTTCTGAGAATGACATGGATTCCCTTCTGAAACACATGGTGGACATGACCGGCCACCGCGACCACGCGATGCTCGACATCTCCGTGATCGCGGCAGTGCAGGAACTGGCCGCCGCCGCGCAAACGCGGGTGTTATCCATCTCTACTTTCGGCGGCCAGCTTTACGTGCGTCCCCGCGCCAGCATCGAGACCGGCGGCAGCGCCCGAATCCATGAAGCGCTCGACAGCGCCACGCCGGGCCAGCCACTATCCAGCATGCCGGAGCTGGCGTCCTGCCTGGCGGCCCGCGCCACCAGCGCCGAAGCCGTCGCCCCCGACGGCAAGCGCACTTTATGGCTGCCGATCTGGTTCGGCGAAAAGGCCGACACCTGCCTCGAGATCGTACGCGGCGCGCCCTTCCCGGACCAGACCATCCACACGATCGCGGGCATCGTCGGCGTCTACCGCAATTTCCAGAACCTGCTCGACTACAGCGAACGCGACTCGCTCACCGGCCTGCTGAACCGCAAGACCTTCGAGGACCAGCTCGCGCGCATGCTCCAGTGCCCGGGCGAGCAGGAGCCGCCGCTGCCGGGCCAGCCCGAGCGGCGTCAGTCTCATGGACAGGAAAAACAATGGCTGGCGGTGGTCGACGTCGACCACTTCAAGCTGGTGAACGACACCTTCGGCCACCTGTACGGCGACGAGGTGCTGATCCTGATCGCCAACCAGCTGCAGGCCTCGTTCCGGGCCCAGGATCGCGTGTTCCGCTTCGGCGGCGAGGAATTCGTTGTGCTGCTGCGTTCGACCACGCTGGAAAATGCGCGCCGCATCATCGACCGCTTCCGCACGAACGTGGAAGCCTACGATTTCCCGCAGGTGGGACGGGTGACGGTGAGCATCGGCTTCGTCAGCATCAACCCTTTCGATTCGCCGGTGGTCACGCTCGGCCATGCCGACCAGGCCCTGTACTACGCCAAGACCCACGGGCGCAACCAGGTCTGCCACTACGACGAACTGATCGAGCGCGGCCTGCTGCAGACCGTCGCCTCGAACGACACTGCCGAGTTTTTCTAAGCCACCAGCAGGAAGCGGTTGGGATCGACGCGCCACTTCTCGGGCGACTCATGGCGCACGATCTTGTCGCCGCCGCCGAACCCCAGCGCGCGCGACAGGTCGAGCAGTTCGGGCCGGATGTAGGTCTGGCTGCGGGTGTTGAAGAACACGTTGACCTTGGGCGTCAGGAGATTGGTCTCATGCGGCTCGACCACCACGCCCAGGCGGCCCGATTCGAGCATCACCATGGTGCCGACCGGGTAGATGCCGACGCAGCGCATGAATTCCTGGGTCAGCGATGGATTGAAGTGAAATTTGCTCCACTCGTAGATCTTGCGCAGCGCATCGGCCGCCGGCATGCCCTTGTGGTAGCAGCGGTCCGAAGTGATGGCGTCGTAGACGTCGACAATCGCCGCCATCTGCGCCAGTTCGCTGATCTGGCCCTCGGCCTGCCTGTCCGGGTAGCCGCTGCCGTCGCGCCGTTCGTGGTGGTGCAGGGTGATGTCGAGCGGGATCTGGCCGATTTCCGGCGTCTGGCGCAGGATATCGTAACCGTCGCGCGGGTGCTTCTTGATGATCGCGAACTCTTCGTCGGTGAGGCGTCCGGCCTTGTTCAGGATGTGGTCCGGCACCAGCGCCTTGCCGGTGTCGTGCAGCAGGCCGCCGAGGCCGGCCTGGTAGGTCGTCTCCTCGTCCATCCCACGCGAGCGGCAGAACGCCACCAGCAGCGTGCACACGCTCACCGAGTGCAGGAAGGTGTAGTCGTCCTTGGTCTTGATGCGCAGCAGTCCCAGCAGCGCGCCCGAATTGCGCAGGATCGATTCGGTGATGTTCTCCACCACCGGCGACACGTTGTCGAGCTCGACCGCCTTGCCCAGGCGCGCGTCCTGCATCACCGTGCGCACCAGGCCGGCAGCCTGGCGCCGGATGTTGACCGCACGCTGCATCTCGTCGGCCAGCGAGGTACGCACCGGCCTGACGGGCTTGGCCGCGATTTCCGCGACTTCCTTCTCGGTCTGGGCCTGGACCTCGGCCAGGGTCGGCGCCGCGTCCACGTCCAGCCCCCTGGAGCAGTCGATGACGACGCTGCGGATGCCGGCGCGGAGAATCTTGCGGATCTCGTCCTCGCTGGTGAGCACGAACTTGGCGCGAACGAAGGGGTGTTCCATCCAGCCGCAGTCCAGATCGTGGATGGCCATGCCCACGCGCAGCTGGGAGGAATCGATTTTCTTGAGCATGCTACGGTCCGACGATGTGTTAATCTCCGCCAACTCGGCGGACTATGCAGTATAACAACCTACTTTCCGTGCATAAACTTTCTGTCCACAAAGTGTTGCAACTAGGCACAAAATAATTCTTAATGGAATTACGTCAGCTCCGCTATTTCGTGGCCATCGTCGACCACGGCTCGCTTTCGCGCGCCGCGCTGGTGCTGCACGTGGCACAGCCGGCGCTCACGCAACAGCTGCGCCAGCTGGAAGAAGAACTCGGCGCGCAGTTGCTGCACCGCTCGGCGCACGGGGTGCTCAGCACCGATGCCGGCAAGATTTTTTACGAGCACGCCCAGGCCATCCTGAAACAGGTAGCGGATGCCCGCTCGGCCGTCATCCAGTCGACCACGCGCCCCTCGGGCAGCGTCACGCTCGGCCTGCCCCACAGTATTTCCGGCGCCCTCGCCCTGCCCCTGCTGACCGCTGCGCGCGCCACCTACCCCGAGATCACGCTGCAGCTGACCGAGGAAATCTCGGGCAGCCTGATTGAGCAGCTCAAGTCCGGACGCCTGAACCTGGCGGTGCTGTTCAACGACGGCCAATTGGGGGGTTTCGAAACCACCCCGCTGGTTGAAGAGGACCTGATGTACATCTGCCGGGCCGGTTCGAGCTGGGTGCCGCCCGGTCCGGCCATCACGCTCGGCGCGGCGCTCGCCAGCACCCTGATCCTGCCGGCCCAGCAGCATGGCGTGCGCCCGCTGATCGAGCAGGCCGCCGGCAGCGCGGGCCTGGCGCTGGCCAATATCATCGAGATCAATTCGATCGCCATCCTGAAATCCGCCTTGCTGGCCGACATGGGCGCGACCCTGCTGCCGCTGGCGCCGCTGCGCGCCGAGATCGACAGCGGCGCCCTGATCGCCACGCCTCTACAGAACGCCTCAATCCGGCGCAACGTCACCCTCTGCGCCTCGCGCAATATCCCCCTGACGAATGCGGCAGCCGCAATCAGCCGCCTGGTGCGCCAGGTCACCGAAATGCTGTGCACAAATGATCAATGGCCTGGCGCTCAGCTTCTTGAATAACTGCTATCAGTTTTTCTTATACCCCTATCCCGATTCCGTATTTCCCCTTCCTCCGGTAAGGCCATACACTCCACGCCGACCGATGAACCTTCGCGGTTCGTCAGCACAAGAATAAGTCGCTACCGCGACATTTCCCCGCCACAGCAAGCATCTACCCGACGTTACGCCGTGGCGGGAACAACCAACTACAAAGCTTGGAGACTTACATGCCCGATACCGTCGCGCCGCGCGAGCCCGCGCAGGATTACACCTCCCGTTTGACCACCGTCACCCTCGACGACAAATACACCGCCAAGACCGGCAACATCTTCCTGTCCGGCATCCAGGCTCTGGTGCGCCTGCCGATGATGCAGCGCGAGCGCGACGCCGCCGCTGGCCTCAACACGGCCGGTTTCGTGTCGGGCTACCGCGGCTCGCCGCTGGGCGGCCTCGACGAGACCCTGTGGAAAGCGAAGAACCACCTGGAAGCGAACCATGTGCAGTTCGTACCGGGTGTGAACGAGGACCTGGCCGCGACCGCCGTCTGGGGCACGCAGACGGTGGACCTGATCGGCCCGACGAAATACGACGGCGTGTTCGCCATGTGGTACGGCAAGGGCCCGGGCGTGGACCGCTGCGGCGACGTCTTCAAGCACATGAACCATGCCGGCACCAGCAAGACCGGCGGCGTGCTGCTGGTCGCGGGCGACGACCACGGCGCCTACTCCTCGACCTTGCCGCACCAGTCCGACCACATCTTCTCGGCCTGCATGATCCCGGTGCTCTACCCCTGCAACGTGCAGGAATACCTCGATCTCGGCGTGCATGGCTGGGCCATGTCGCGCTTCTCGGGCTGCGCCGTCGCTTTCAAGGCGCTGGCCGACACGGTCGAGTCGAGCGCCTCGGTCGACGCCAACCCGCACCGCGTGCAGGTCAAAATCCCGCAAGACTTCGTCATGCCGGAAGGCGGCCTGAATACCCGACTGTCGTCGGTGCCGCTGGGCCAGCAGGCGCGCGCCCAGGAAGCGCTGATGCAGGACTATAAAATCTACGCGGCCCTGGCCTACGCCCGCGAAAACAAGCTGAACCACACCACGATCGACAGCCCGAACGCGAAGCTCGGCATCATCGCTTCCGGCAAATCCTACCTCGATGTGCTCGAAGCGCTGGAAGAACTGGGCATCGACGAAGCCATGGCCGCGAAAGTCGGCCTGCGCCTGTTCAAGGTCGCGATGATCTGGCCGCTGGAACCGGAAGGCGTGCGCGAATTCGCACAAGGCCTGGACGAGATCCTGGTGGTCGAGGAAAAGCGCCAGGTCGTCGAATACCAGTTGAAGGAACAGCTCTACAACTGGCGCGACGACGTGCGTCCTCACATCATCGGCAAGTTCGACGACAAGGGCGAATGGGTCGCGCCGCGCGGCGACTGGCTGCTGCCGCCGAAGGCCGATTTTTCAGTCGCGCAGGTCGCACGCGTGATCGCCGGCCGCATCGCGCGCCTGATCACCGACGACACCACGCGCGACCTGATCAAGGCGCGCCTGGCCTTCCTCGATGCGAAGGACGCCGTGCTGCAAAAGGCGATCACCACGCCCTTCCGCCCGGCCTTCTACTGCTCCGGCTGCCCGCACAACACCTCGACCAAGGTGCCGGAAGGTTCCTTCGCGCTGGCCGGCATCGGCTGCCACGTAATGGCGACCTCGATCTACCCGGAGATGAACAAGCTGACCACCCACATGGGCGGCGAAGGCGCGCCCTGGATCGGCCAGGCCGCGTTCTCGAAGGTGCCGCACGTGTTCCAGAACCTGGGCGACGGCACCTACTTCCACTCGGGTTACCTGGCCGTGCGCGCCGCCGTCTCGGCCAAGGTGAACATCACCTATAAAATCCTGTACAACGACGCGGTCGCGATGACCGGCGGCCAGCCGGTCGACGGCACCACGTCCGTGCCGATGATCGCCCAGCAGATGGCGGCCGAAGGCGTCAAACGCATCGCCCTGGTGACCGAAGACCTGTCGCGCTACGAAGACCGCAGCGCGCTGCCGGCCATCGTCACCCTGCACGACCGCAAGCACATGGACGACATCCAGCGCGAACTGCGCGAACTGCCGGGCGTGACCGTCATCATCTACGACCAGACCTGCGCCGCCGAGAAGCGCCGTCGCCGCAAGAAAGGCGAGTTCCCCGACCTGCCCAAGCGCATGGTCATCAACGAAGCCGTCTGCGAAGGCTGCGGCGACTGCGGCATCCAGTCGAACTGCGTCTCGATCCTGCCGAAGGAAACCGAGTTCGGCCGCAAGCGCCAGATCGACCAGTCCTCCTGCAACAAGGACTATTCGTGCGCCAAGGGCTTCTGCCCGAGCTTCGTCACCGTCGAAGGCGGCACGCTCAAGAAGAGCAAGGCCGGCGTCAGCAAGGGCGACGACGATGGCTGGGGCGCGCTGCCGGAGCCGGTGCTGCCGAGCGTCGAGCATCCGTACAACATTCTCATCAACGGCATCGGCGGCACCGGCGTGATCACCGTCGGCGCGCTGATGGGCATGGCCGCGCACCTCGAAGGCAAGGGCGCTTCGGTGCTGGACATGACCGGCATGAGCCAGAAGAACGGCTCCGTCACCTCGCACGTGAAGATCGCGATGTCGCCGCAGCGCTTGCGCGCCCAGCGCATCGCCACCGGCGAAGCGGACCTGGTGCTGGGATGCGACATGCTGACCACCGGCGCGGCGGACGCGATCTCGAAGATGCGTCCGGGCCGCACGCTGGCCATCGTCAATTTGCACGAGCAGCCGACCGGCACCTTCGCCCAGAACGCCGACTGGCAGTTCCCGGCCGAGGACGTGCGCGGCCTGATCGTGGAAGCCGTGGGCGGCGCGAGCGGCGCCGATTTCGTCGACGCCACCAAGCTGGCCACTGCGCTGATGGGCGACTCGATCGCCACCAACCTCTTCCTGATGGGTTACGCCTGGCAGAAGGGCCGCATCCCGCTGACCGAAGCTGCCCTGCTGCGCGCCATCGAACTCAATGGCGTGGCAGTGGCATCGAACAAGAAGAGCTTCCTGTGGGGCCGCCGCGCCGCCGTCGACTTCAAGCGCGTCGAGAAGACCGCGACGCCAACCCAGGCCGTGCTGGTGCAGATGCCGCAGAGCCTGGAGACCGTGATCAAGAAGCGCGTCGAATTCCTGACCGGCTACCAGGACGCGGCCTATGCCGGCGTGTATGCGGACCTGGTCGAGAAAGTGCGCGCGGCGGAAAGCGCGGCTGGCCTCGGCAACAAGCTGTCGACGGCCGTGGCGAAGTACTACTTCAAGCTGATGGCCTACAAGGACGAGTACGAAGTGGCGCGCCTGTACACCGACGGCCGCTTCCTCGAGCAGGTCAAATCGCAGTTCGAAGGCGACGTCAAACTGAAGTTCAACCTGGCCCCGCCCCTGTTCGCGAAGAAGAACACCAAGGGTGAACTGGTGAAGCAGGAGTTCGGCGCGTGGATGATGGGCGCCTTCAAGCTGCTGGCCAGCTTGAAGCGCCTGCGCGGCGGCGCCTTCGACGTGTTCGGCTACACGGCCGAGCGCAAGATGGAGCGCGCCCTGATCGCGGAATACCGCCAGATGATCGAAGCGCTGCTGCCGTCGCTGAATGCGGCTTCGTATGCCAACGCCGTCGATCTGGCCAGCCTGCCGGAGCAGATCCGCGGCTTCGGCCACGTGAAGGAAAAGGCGGTCGAGGCCTTCCGCCTGCGCAAGGCGGAGCTGCTCAGCGGCAACATCAAAAAGCGCGCCGCATGATTGTTGGCGTCTGAACCGGTGGACACGGGGCGCCCACCCTACCGTAGGGTGGGCGCCCCTGTGCCCACCGGTTCCGCCGCTTGATCACACCCACACCTCATACTTGACGTTAACGTTAACGTCATATACCGTACAAATCGAACCTGTCCGCTTCCGATTCCAGAAGGAACACCATGAACGACATCACCCCCGCCGCCAAGCTCGACCTGCCTGAGCAACCGAAGCTGGCCAACAAGGTGCGCTTCGTCACCGCCGCCTCCCTGTTCGACGGCCACGACGCCTCGATCAACATCATGCGCCGCATCCTGCAGTCGAACGGCGTCGAGGTCATCCACCTCGGCCACAACCGCTCGGTCGACGAAGTCGTCACCGCGGCCCTGGCCGAAGACGTGCAGGGCATCGCCATCTCCAGCTACCAGGGCGGCCACGTCGAGTACTTCAAGTACATGATCGACCTGCTGAAAGCACGCGGCGGCGCCCACATCAAGGTCTTCGGCGGCGGCGGCGGCGTCATCGTCCCGCACGAGATCGAGGAACTGCACGCCTATGGCGTGGCGCGCATCTTCAGCCCGGAAGACGGCCAGCGCATGGGCCTGGTCGGCATGATCCGCTCGATGATCGAAGCCTGCGACGTCGACCTGTCGACCTATGCCCCGACTTCGATCGACGCGCTGCGCGCGGGCGACATCGCCGAGCGCCACCGCCCGCTGGCCCAATTGATCACCGCGCTGGAGAACGGCAAGGCCGACGAAGGCCTGCGCAAGCAGGTGCTGGAAGTGGCCGACACGCTGAAGGTGCCGACCCTGGGCATCACCGGCACCGGCGGCGCCGGCAAATCCTCGCTGACCGATGAACTGATCCGCCGCATCCGCCTCGACCAGAACGACCGCCTGAACATCGCGGTGATCTCGATCGACCCGTCGCGCCGCAAGTCGGGCGGCGCCTTGCTGGGCGACCGCATCCGCATGAACGCGATCAATCCGTGGAACGGCCAGGCGCGCGTCTTCATGCGCTCGCTCGCGACCCGCGAGGCCGGCTCGGAAATCTCGGCCGCGCTCCCCAGCGTCATCGCAGCGTGCAAGGTCGCCGGCTTTGATCTCGTGATCGTCGAAACCTCGGGCATTGGACAGGGCGACGCGGCGATCGTGCCGCACGTCGACGCCTCGATGTACGTGATGACCCCGGAATTCGGCGCCGCTTCGCAGTTGGAGAAGATCGACATGCTCGATTTCGCCGACTTCATCGCGATCAACAAATTCGACCGCAAGGGCGCCCAGGACGCGCTGCGCGACGTCGCCAAGCAGTACCAGCGCAACCGCGAACTGTGGTCGCAAAGCCCGGACGAGATGCCGGTGTTCGGCACGCAAGCCTCGCGCTTCAACGACGACGGCGTCACCGCCCTGTACCACGGCCTGCTGCCGAAACTGGCGGAACTGGGCTTGCCGGTCGAGCCCTCGAAACTGGGCGCGCCGTCGCAGAAGCACTCGAGCGGCAAGAACGTGATCGTCCCGCCCGCCCGTGCGCGTTATCTCGCCGAGATCGCCGACACCGTGCGCGGCTACCACAAGAACACCGCGAAACAGGTGAAGCTCGCCCGCGAGCGCCAGCAACTGAGCGAGACCAAGCGCATGCTGGCTGCGGCCAACCGCGCAGACGTTAATCCTCCCCTTGTCCTGGACGACCTGATCACCGAGCGCGAGAACGCGATGGACGGCGGCGCGAAAAAGCTGCTGGCCATGTGGCCCGACATGCAGGCGGCCTACGCCGGCGACGACTACGTCGTCAAAATCCGCGACAAGGAAATTCGCACCAAATTGGTGCAAAAAACTTTGTCCGGCACCACCATCCGTAAAGTCGCCCTGCCGAAGTTCGAAGACCACGGCGAGATCCTGCGCTTCCTGATGCTGGAAAACGTGCCGGGCTCCTTCCCGTTCACGGCCGGCGTGTTCGCCTTCAAGCGCGAGGGCGAAGACCCGACCCGCATGTTTGCCGGCGAAGGCGACGCTTTCCGCACGAACAAGCGCTTCAAGCTCGTGTCGACCGGCATGGATGCAAAACGGCTGTCGACCGCCTTCGACTCGGTGACCCTGTACGGCGCCGATCCGGCGCTGCGCCCGGACATCTACGGCAAGGTCGGCAACTCGGGCGTCTCGATCGCCACCCTGGACGACATGAAGGTGCTGTACGACGGTTTCGACCTGTGCAGCCCGAGCACGTCGGTCTCGATGACCATCAACGGCCCGGCGCCGACCATCCTCGCCATGTTCATGAACACGGCGATCGACCAGCAGATCGACAAGTTCGTGGCGGACAACCACCGCCAGCCGACCGCCGACGAAGCGGCCAAGATCAAGGAATGGGTACTGGCCAACGTGCGCGGCACGGTGCAGGCCGACATCCTGAAGGAAGACCAGGGCCAGAACACCTGCATCTTCTCGACCGAGTTCTCGCTGAAGGTGATGGGCGACATCCAGGAGTACTTCGTCCACCACCAAGTGCGCAACTTCTATTCCGTGTCGATCTCGGGCTACCACATCGCCGAGGCGGGCGCGAACCCGATCTCGCAGCTGGCGTTTACCTTGTCGAACGGTTTCACGTTTGTCGAAGCGTATCTCGCACGCGGCATGCACATCGACGACTTCGCGCCGAACCTGTCGTTCTTCTTCTCGAACGGCATGGACCCGGAATACACGGTGCTGGGCCGCGTGGCGCGCCGCATCTGGGCCGTCGCCATGCGCGACAAGTACGGCGCCAACGACCGCTCGCAGAAGCTCAAGTACCACGTCCAGACCTCGGGCCGCTCGCTGCACGCGCAGGAGATCGACTTCAACGACATCCGCACCACGCTGCAGGCGCTGATCGCGATCTACGACAACTGCAACTCGCTGCACACCAACGCCTACGACGAGGCGATCACCACGCCGACCGACGAATCCGTCCGCCGCGCCCTGGCGATCCAGCTGATCATCAACCGCGAATGGGGTCTGGCCAAGAACGAGAACCCGAACCAGGGTTCCTTCATCATCGACGAGCTGACCGACCTGGTCGAGGAAGCGGTGCTGCAGGAATTCGAGCGCATTGCCGAGCGCGGCGGCGTGCTGGGCGCGATGGAGACCGGCTACCAGCGCGGCAAGATCCAGGAAGAGTCGATGCTGTACGAGCACAAGAAGCACGACGGCTCGCTGCCGATCATCGGCGTGAACACCTTCCGCAACCCGAAGGGCGCCGGCGCCCCGGCCACGATCGAGCTGGCGCGTTCGACCGACGACGAAAAGCAGTCGCAACTGAAGCGCCTGGAAGACTTCCATCAGCGCCACGCCGCCGAGGCCCCGGCCGCCCTGGCCACCCTGCAACAGGCCGCGATCGACAACCAGAACGTGTTCGAGAAGCTGATGGACGCGGTGCGCGTCTGCTCGCTGGGGCAGATCACCACCGCCTTGTTCGAGGTCGGCGGACAGTATCGCCGCAATATGTAATCCCTGCGCAGCCGGCCACGTGCCGGCAGCCCAATCCCTCCGCAACGTCCTCAGCGCGTCCGGAGGGATTTTTTTTGCAGGCAGCGCCGCGATGCTACTCTGCACCCCTGCCAGTCCCGTGGCCACGAGCACGCCGCCTCCCCTACAATGGCCTCACCACCACCTGCGGAGCCAAGGATGCCAATCAAGCCCGAACACCTTGCGGAACTGATGCGCGAAGTCGAACAGGAAGACCCGATCGACTTTGCCGACCTGCCCTTTGCCGAGGACGACCTGCGCCAGCTGGTGGCGAGCCACCTGTGCGAGATGGCGGCGGCGATGGAAAACTTCAGCACCGAGGACCGTTTGATGACCCTGCTCGCGGTATCCGCCAAGCTGGTGCTGGAGAACCTGGTGCTGCACGTGCAATTGCTGCGCCGGCATGGCCTGCCGGTCGGCGACAACGTCGAAGCCCTGCTGAGCCGCCTGCGCAAGGGCGGGGCCGAGTAAGCCCTCCTTTATTTCGTTTCCTGCCCCCGCCACGCGCCACCATGACGCGTGGCTGAGCGCGCACGGCCGTATGGCGCATTGTTCCAAAGAGAAATCGCGCTTATGCAACACGATTCCCATTGTGCGGGATACAAGCCATTCCTTGAGGTATTATTGATAGTTAGGAAACGCGTCGCCCCCTTCCGGACGGCGTCAGCACACACCTGAGGAACCCATGTCCCGTAAAGTCTCCAAGATCAAACTCACCACCGCCGTCGTGACGAGCGCGTTGCTGCTCGCCGGTCTGGGTGGCTGCAGCCGCGACGAATCGACCGCCACCCTGCTCGCCGAAGCCAAGCAATACCAGCAGAAAGGCGACCAGAAGGCCGCCCTCATCCAGCTGAAGAACGCGGTCGCGAAGAGCCCCGAAGACGTCGAAGCGCGCATGGCGCTCGGCACTCTGTATGTCGAGACCGGCGACCCGGTCTCGGCCGAGAAGGAGTTGCGCAAGGCTGCCAGCCTGGGCGGCGCCGCCGAGCGCGTGCTGCCGGAACTGGCGCGCGCCCTGCAGATGCAAGGCAAGTTCAAGGAAGCGCTCGACGAACTCAAGCCCGAGCTGGTCGCCAAGTCGGCGCCGCTGCTGGCCTTGCGCGGCGACGCCCTGCTGGCGCAGAACCAGCAGGCCGACGCCAAGAAAGCGTATGAAGCGGCGCTGGCGCTGCAGCCGAACAGCGGCGCCGCGCTGACCGGCCTGGCGCGCCACGCGCTGGTCAACCGCGACGGCGAAGCCGCCGAGCGCTACGCCGTCGAGGCGACCACCAAGGATGCGAACAACCCCGAAGTCTGGATGTTCCGCGGCGGCATGCTGCGCGCCACCGGCAAGGCGGACGAGGCCGTGCAAGCCTTCGACAAGGTGCTGGCGCTGCGTCCGCAGGACCGCAATGCCAACGTCGAGAAGGCCTATATCCGCATCGAGCAGGGCAAGTACGCCGAAGCGCGCGCCGAGATCGAAGCCGGCCGCAAGGCCGCGCCGAACAGCCTGACCGTGATCCATGCCCAGGCGCTGGTCGACTACACCGAGGGCAAGTATCCGGAAGCGCGCGAATCGCTGCAGAAGATCCTCAAGAGCGCGCCGGAACACCTGCCGAGCATCCTGCTGTCGGGCGCAGTCGAGCTGAACCTGGGTGCGAACGGCCAGGCCGAGGCCTACCTGCGCAAATACCTGGCGGCCGACCCGAACAACCTGTACGCGCGCAAGCTGCTGGCCCAGGCCCTGCTCAAGGGTTCGCAGCCCGGCGACGCGGTCGCGGCGCTGGCGCCGGCCCTGGACAACACCAACGACCCGCAGCTGCTGGCGCTGGCCGGCGAGTCCTACATGCAGGCGCGCGACTTCGGCAAGGCCACGGCGCTGTTCGAAAAGGCCGCCAAGCTGGCGCCGGATGCCGCCGTACTGCATACCTCGCTCGGCCTGTCGCGGCTGAGCCAGGGCGACAACGCCAAGGCCATCGATGAACTCGAACGCGCCGCCGAACTCGATCCGAAGTCGCCGCGCGCGCTGACCGCGCTGGTGCAGGCCGAACTCGGCCTGAAACACTACGACAAGGCCCTGGCCGCTGTCGCCAAGCTTGAACAGGCGCAGCCGGAAAATCCGCAGACCCAGAACCTGAAGGCTTCGGTGTACCTCGCCAAGGGCGATGTGCCGGCCGCGCGCGCCGCCTTCGAGAAGGCGCTGCAGCTGCAGCCGACCTTCTTCCCGGCTGCCGCCAACCTGGCCCAGCTCGACCTGCGCGAACAAAAGCCCGACGCCGCCCGCAAGCGTTTCGAAGCGCTGCTGGAAAAGGACAAGAAGAACTTCGGTGCGATGGCCGCGCTGGCCGACCTGGCCATGCTGCAGCAGAAGCCGGACGAAGCGACGACCTGGCTGGAAAAGGCGCAGGCCGAGAACCCGGACGCGATCCCGGCCGTGCTGAAGCTGGGCAGCCACTACCTGGCCACCAAGCAGGAGCAGAAGGCGCTGACGCTGGCGCGCAAGTTCCAGGCCTCGAACCCGGCCAGCGCCGACCTGCTCGACCTGCTCGGCCAGGCCCAACTGGCGAATAACGACGCGCAGGGAGCGCTCGACAGCTACAGCAAGCTGGTTAACGTGCTGCCGAAATCGGCCCTGGCGCAGATGCGCCTGGCCAACGCCTATACCGAGCTGAAGAACGACAGCGCCGCCGCCGATGCGCTCAAGCGCGCGGTCGCACTGCAGCCGGACCTGCTGCAGGCGCGCGTACGTCAGGTCGAACTGGCGATGCGCCGCGGCCGCCACGACGAGGCGCTGGCGATGGCGCGCGACCTGCAGCAGAAGACCCCGGGTTCGCCGGTCGGCTTCCTGCTCGAGGGCGACCTGCAGCAGACGCTGAAGAAACCGGAACTGGCCGTGGCCGCCTACGACAAGGCGCTCGCGATCACCAAGTCGGGCGCGATCCTGATGCGCAGTGCCGAGACGCTGCGCAAGATGGGCAAGACCAAGGAAGCGCAGCAGCGCATCGCGGCCTGGGCCAAGCAGAACCCGGAGGACGCGACGGTCCAGATGTACCTGGCCGAGTCGCACATGGCCGAGAAGCAGTACAAGCCGGCCATCGCCATCCTCGAAGGCCTGGTCAAGCGCAACCCGAACAACGGCGCGGCGCTGAACAACCTGGCCTGGGCCTACCAGCAGGACAAGGACCCGCGTGCGCTGGCGACCGCCGAACAGGCCTACAAGGTCGCGGCGAACAATGCCGCGGTGATGGACACGCTGGGCTGGATGCTGATTGAACAGGGCAATGTCGAACGCGGCCTGCCATTGCTGCAAAAAGCGGTCGGCGCCAATCCGAATGCGCCGGAAATCCGTTATCACCTGGCGGTCGGGCTGCATAAATCGGGCGACAAGAAAGGCGCACGCAAGGAGCTGGAAACCCTGCTTGCCCAGAACAAGCCATTCGCCCAGCTGGACGAAGCGCGTTCGTTGCTAAAAACCCTGTAACGCTCTACTATTTGAGCGAATGAAAACCGACAGGACCGCGCTTTTTCCGGGACCGGATCGAGCGCGGTATTGGGCCAAACGGGACGCCGCCGCAGCAGCGGTGGCGCCGCAAAACGAAGGTGTCCGCGATGACAAATTCCGAAGATGTGAAGGAAAACGGGGAAGTTTCCGTCGAAATTCTATCGAACGCTCATGTTTCCGAGGATCGCGATAATATGGCGAACTCAGGATTAGAGGATGTTATCGTGAACCAAGATTCATATGGAATCCGGCTTACCGATACGGCGAAAGGACGCAATTCGGCCAGCATGCTGGTCAACAAAATGTACGCCTGGCGCGGCTACGCGGGGACGCACCAGTTCACGGACGATCCCAACCGCATCACCCTCACCGCCACCGACAAGGGCGATGTGGTGGGCACGCTGACGCTGGGGATCGACTCGCCGATCGGCCTGATGGCCGACCAGATTTTCAAGGAAGAACTCGACGTGTACCGCGGCCGGGGCGCCAAGCTGTGCGAATTCACCAAGCTGGCATTTGACCCGACGGTACGCTCGAAAACCTCGCTGGCCAACCTGTTTCACCTGGCCGTGATTTATGCACGCGATATCCACGACTGCACCGATATCGTCATCGAAGTCAATCCGCGCCATCGGCGCTTTTACGAGCACATGCTCGGTTTCGAACGGGTCGGCGACCTGAAGACCAATCCGCGCGTGAATGCGCCGGCTTATCTCCTGCGCATCAGCCTCGAATATGTGACGGAGCAGATCAAGAATCTCGGCGGCACCTGGAGCACGAATACCAGCGAGCGTTCGTTCTATCCGTATTTCTTCTCGCCGCGCGAGGAGCAAGGCATTATCAACCGTTTGCGCCGCATCGACGAACAGCAGGTCGCGTAATTCCATCCATCGGGCGCCACGTGCGCCCATTCTTCTTCCCGCCGTTTTCTTTTTCCGCACATGAGTACTCCTTTCCCCTACGAGCAGGCGTTTTCCCGAAATATTGGCTGGGTCACGAAGGAGGAACAGGCAAGACTGCGGCAAAAGCGCGTCGCGATCGCGGGCGGCGGCGGGGTCGGCGGCGTGCACGCAATGACCCTGGCGCGCCTGGGCGTGACCAAATTCCACATCGCCGACTTCGACAGTTTCGACGTGCCCAACTTTAACCGCCAGGTCGGCGCCATGGTCTCGACCCTGGGCCAGCCGAAGGCCGAGGTGATCCGCCGCATGCTGCTCGACGTGAATCCGGAATGCGAGGTCGTGGTCTTCGGCGAAGGCATCAACGCCGGCAACCTGGACGCCTTCCTGCAGGGCGTCGACATGTACGTCGACGCGCTCGATTTCTTCGCCTTCGACATCCGCCAGCAGACCTTCGCCCTGTGCGCCAGGCTCGGCATCCCCGCCAGCACGGTGGCGCCGCTGGGGATGGGCGCGGCCCTGCTGAACTTCATGCCGGGACAGATGACGTTCGAGGAATACTTCCAGTGGGGCGACTTGCCGGAAACCGACAAGGCGGTGCACTTCGTGGTCGGCCTGGCGCCGGCCGGCCTGCACCGCCCCTATCTCGTGGTGCCGGAAGCGGTGAATTTCGTCGAGCGGCGCGGCCCCTCGACCATCATGGCCTGCCAGCTGTGCGCCGGCGTGATGGGCACCGAGGCGCTGAAGATCCTGCTCGGACGCGGCAAGGTGCTGGCCGCGCCCTGGGGCGTGCAGTTCGACGCCTACCGCAACAAGCTGGTGCGTACCTGGCGCCCGGGCGGCAACAGGAATCCCCTGCACCGCCTGATGATCAAGATCGGCAAGCAGCAGCTGGCCAAGGATCTCGCAGCCGCAGGAGTGAAGCAATGAGCACGACCATTGAAAAAATCCTCGAGCTGGCGCGCTGGGCGCCCAGCGGCGACAACATGCAGACCTGGCGCTTCGAGATCGCAGCGCCCGACCACCTGGTGGTGCACGCCTACGACACGCGCGACCACTGCGTCTACGACCTCGACGGCCACCCGAGCCAGATCGCCTTCGGCACCCTGCTCGAGACCATCGCGATCGCCGCCAGCGGCCACGGCCTGCGCGCCGAGATCACGCGCCGCCCGGCCGGACGCGAGACCCATCCGGAATTCGACGTGCGCCTGCACCCCGACCCGGCAGTGAAACCGAGCCCGCTGCTGGCGGCGATCGAGGAGCGCCGCGTGCAGCGCCGCCCGATGAAGACCACGCCGCTCAGCGCCGAGCACAAGCGCCTGCTGGAAGCGGCGGTGGCGCCCGACTACACCCTGTCCTGGCTCGAGAGCCGCGAACAGAAGTGGCAGGCTGCCCGGCTGATGTACAACAACGCCAAGCTGCGCCTGACGATGCCGGAGGCTTTTGAAACCCACCGCAGCATCATCGACTGGGAAAACCGCGTCGAGAGCCCGGACAAGGTGCCGGCC
This sequence comes from Massilia sp. UBA2709, assembly GCA_002354135.1. Classification (GTDB taxonomy): domain Bacteria; phylum Pseudomonadota; class Gammaproteobacteria; order Burkholderiales; family Burkholderiaceae_D; genus Telluria. The sequence continues at coordinate 17,785 of DEKZ01000321.1, forward strand.
AACGCGCTCGGAGTCGACGCCATGACCCTGCATCTCATGAAGTGGGCAATGGTCAGCTGGCGCCGCATGTCGACCGTGAACACCTTGATGGGTACCTGGGCGCCGCGCCTGCAGATGGACCTGGCGCCCGGCATGGCCTGCGCCGCCCACTTCGTGCTGAAAGCGAAGCGCCCGCCGGAATCGATCGACGACTACGTGGCTGCCGGCCGCAGCCTGCAGCGCTTCTGGCTGACGATGACGACGCTCGGCCTGTACATGCAGCCGGAAATGACGCCGCTGATCTTCTCGAAATACGCGCGCGAGCGTACCCGCTTCACGTCCAACGCGCGCCTGGAACAGGCCGCGCGTGACCTGCAGCGCCAGACCGAGGCGCTGATCTTCGACGGCGCCGGGCATCCGGTCTACATGGGACGGATGGGCTACGGGCCGCGCCCGACCTCGCGCTCGGTGCGCCGTCCGGTGGCGGAGCTGATGAAGCGCTGAAGCGATCAGTCCAATCGCAAAAGAAAACGGCAAGCAGTGCTTGCCGTTTTTTTATCCCTGTTCGCTGATCCAGCTGCTTGGATGCCGCGGCGGCGCGGAAGCGGAAATGGGAAGCGAAAAAGAAAAAGAGCGGGCAAGCCCGCTCTTTTTCATGCGCTAAAGCCCGACTTATCAGGCCTTCTTGGCGCGCTTGCGTGCAGCGACGCCGGCGCCCAGCATGGCGATGCCGAACAGAGCCAGCGAGCCCGGCTCTGGAACTTCAGCCAGCTTGAACTGACCGTTGTTCGAGACGAAGAAGTACTGGCCAGGAGCGTTGGCGTAGGCTTCGCCGTTGCAGCCGGCGCCGCCGAAGCCGGCGAACTGGCAAGCCACTTCGCTGACCAGGTTGCCTTGCGGCTCGCCGACGGTGTTGGCGTTGGTGAAGGCGAACGACAGGATCGATTCCATCGACAGGTCTTCACCGTTGGCGTTGAAGAAGTAGCCTGCTTCCAGCATGCCCGGCATTGCCTTGGCGTTGACGGTCACCTGGCCGTTGTTGACCGGCGAGCCGCTTGCATCGACCAGGCCGCCGCCGCCAGCCAGCACGTTGAACTCGGCGATCAGGTTGCCCAGGTTGGCGCCGTAGTAGCCATCGGTGCCGGCGTACTGGCCGTCGGTCGGGTTCTGGTACATGCGGATGGTGCCGCCGGTGAACGAGAAGGCGCCGCTGAAGTTACCGGTGCCGAACGCTTCGAAGGTCGCGGTGATGTTGCCGCCAGCGAAGTTCTGCGGGAACAGGGCGCCGTTCGAGTCGGCTTGGACGATGTTGAAGACAGCGTGTTCACGGAACGAGAAGCTGGTGCCACCGGTCGGGGTCAGCTCGATGAACGCATTGCCGTTCACATCCAGGTATTCGTTGATGGTCTGACCTTCTTCGTAGCCACCGCCGTTCGGGTTGAAGACCCAGTCATTCAGGACCGGGCCGGCGTGAGCGGCACCAGCCATCGACATTGCTACAGCTGCTGCGCAGGTCAGTTTCTTCAGAAATTTCATGATTGGTATCCTCGTTCTGTGGTTGATCGGTTTTTGGCAAACACACCCATCTATTAGCAATGGCCGTGCCAGCTTTCATGTTTCTTTAGAAATCAATCACTTACTGAAGGTTGTTAAAATTTCTTCAACTATTGTGTAAAAAATACCGACATACATTTCTTTTAAGAAAATGTCAATAGGCATTGTTATTTTTTTTCATGCAATTTGTTGTTGAGCTGATCGATGATTTCGCTGGCCGCGCCGACGATCTGCGGCGCCTCGAAACCGGCCTTTACCAATTCTTTGAAGAAAGAGCGCGCGAGGATGCGCGCCACCTCTTCCGGATTGCGGTAGGCGGTGCGGTCCGCCTCCCCGGTTTCGTGGGCCAGGGCCATCTGGGCGAAGCGCGAGTCGAGCAGGCGTTGCAGCTGCACCACCTGGATGCTCTTGCCGATGAACAGGCAGATCACTTCGAGCAGCGCCAGGTCGTCCTGGACGAAGGCGCTGCCCGCGACGTTCACGATGCCGACGGTACGTCCCTCGATGCGGATCGGGGCCGACATCAGGCTGCGCCCCGCCACGCGCGGGCGGCGCGCCAGCAAGGCATAGGCCGAGTTGCCGATGTCCTCGACCAGCAGCGCCTGGCCGCTGGCCAATACCTGGCCGCTGATGCCTTCGCCGCGGCCGATGTCGGCCGCCAGCACGGCGTCGGGCAGGTCGCCGGCGCGCGCGTGCACGCGCAGGCGCAAGTCTTCGCCGCTGCCGCCGCTGAGCAGCATGATCGAGCAGCTGTCGGCGTTCAGCATGCGCGCGCATTGCTGGGCCTGGCCCTGCAAACTGTCTTCCAGGCTGCCGCTGGAGAGGAAATGCTGCAGGTCGTGCAGGCGCATCAGGCCGTGGTCCGCTTCCATGGTTCACCTCGTCGT
>DEKZ01000316.1:0-965 GCA_002354135.1 Massilia sp. UBA2709
AGACCTTCGAGCAGGCGCGCGAGGCGGCGGCGCGGCTGCGCATCGAGTACGACACCGAGCCGGCGCTGCTCGACTTCGAGCAGGCGAAAAAACGTACCCATCCGCCCGAAAAGGTGCTGACCCAGTCCACCGACACCAAACGCGGCGATCTGCAGACCGGCCTGCTGTCGGGCAGCGCACGTATCGACGTCACCTACCGCACGCCAATCGAGAACCATAACCCGATCGAGCCACATGCAACGATCGCAGCCTGGGACGGCGACAACCTGCTGCTCTACGACTCGACCCAGTACATGAAAGGCGTGCAGCGCACCGTGGCCGGTACGCTCGGGATCGAACCGGAGAAGGTCACGGTGCTGTGCCCGTATGTCGGCGGCGCCTTCGGCTGCAAGGGCTCGGTATGGTCCCACGTGGTGCTGGCGGCGATGGCCGCGAAAGGTGCGGGACGTCCGGTCAAGCTGGTGCTCGACCGCAACCAGATGTTCGGCCCGGTGGGGGCGCGCCCGATCACCGACCAGCGCCTGCGCCATGCCGCCATGTCGGACGGCAGGCTCACGGCCACCGCCCACGACACTGTCGCCTACACCTCGATGATCGAGGACTGGATCGAGCCCTGCGGGCTGATGACGCGCATGATGTATGGCGCGCCGAACGAGGAGACCACGCACCGGCTGGCGCGCATGAACCTCGGCACGCCGACCTTCATGCGTGCGCCCGGCGAGGCCTCGGGTTCGTTCGCGCTGGAGTCCTCGATGGACGAGCTGGCCTGTGAGCTCGGCATCGACCCGCTGCAACTGCGCCTGCAGAACTACACCGAACGCGACCCCGGCAAGGACTTGCCCTTCTCCAGCAAATCGCTGCGCCAGTGTTATGAACGCGGCGCCGAACGCTTCGGCTGGAGCCGGCGCAACCCCCAGCCGCGCTCGATGAAGGAGGGCGACAAGCTGGTCGGCTGGGGCATGGCC
>DEKZ01000316.1:1012-2867 GCA_002354135.1 Massilia sp. UBA2709
GACGCAGGTCGCCGCCGATGCCCTCGGCCTGCCCGTCGAACGCGTGCGCTTCGAGCTCGGCGACTCGCGCCTGCCGGAGGCGCCGGTCTCGGGCGGCTCCACCACGGTCGCCAGCGTGGCCCCGGCGGTGCAGGCCGCCGCCAGGGCGCTGAAACTGAAACTGGTCGGCATCGCGGTGGCGGACGAGGGCTCGCCGCTGCATGGCGCACTGTCTGATGAGGTCGAGATGATTGGGGGCATGCTGTTCCTGCGCGGCGATCCCTCCAAAGGCGAATCGATGACCGACATCGTCGTGCGCCACGGCGGCGCGCCGGTCGAGGCCCAGGCCGATGCCGACCCCGGCGACGCCAGCAAGAAGTTCTCGATGCACGCCTTCGGCGCCGTCTTCGTCGAGGTGCATGTCGACGAAGCGCTGGGCACGGTACGGGTGCCGCGCGTGGTCGGCGTGTATGGTGTCGGCAAGCTGATGAATGCCAAGACCGGGCACAGCCAGCTGATGGGCGGGATCGTCGGCGGGATCGGCATGGCGCTGTTCGAGGAAACCGTGTTCGACCTGCGCAACGGGCGCGCGGTGAACGGCAACCTGGCCGAGTACCACGTACCCGTGAACGCCGACATCGGCAGCATCGAGGTCGAGGTGGTCGACGAGGACGACCCGCACGTCAATCCGCTGGGGGCGAAGGGCATCGGCGAGATCGGCATCACCGGCGTGGCCGCGGCGGTGGCGAATGCGGTATTTCACGCGACCGGGAAGCGGGTGCGGGACTTGCCGATTACGCTCGATAAGCTGTTGTAACGTAACCGCCAAATGGCGCCGTCGTCGGGTGGACGGCTCTACCGGGGCGCGTGCATGGCGACGCATTGCGCGCCGTCCACGCGTTCAACCAGAGCCGGCTATACCGCGTCGGTATATCTCTGCGAACGCGTCATCCGTAGGGTGCGCGCCCCGTGCCCACCGTTACGCACGCGTCCGAGGGACTATCAGGCTGTCATTAGCGCTTGTGTTCGATGTTCGCGAGGATGGTTCGACGCAGGTGGAAAGTATTTGCGCAGGGTTTGTGCACGTAATGGTGGGCACGGGGCGCCCNNCCCTACACTCACTCCGCCTTTTCCCAACCCCCACCCAGCGCCAGGAACAGCGCCACCTGGTCGCTGGCCAGCTTCGCATCCGACGCCGCCACCGCCGCCTGCGCCGAAGCCAGGGTGCGTTCCGCGTCGAGCGTGGTGAGGAAGTCGGTGCGACCGAAGCGGTACAGCTTGGCCGCCTGTTGGGATGCCAGCGCGCTCTGGTCGCGTGCGGCTTTGAGCGCCGCGTTGCGGTCGAGCTCGCGCGCATAGGCCGTGAGCGCAGTCTCGGTTTCGCGCAGGGCGTTCAGCACCACGCCGTCGAAGCGCGCCAGGGCGGCGGCGGTGCCGGCCTCGGCCTGTTCGATGTGCGCGCGCGCGTTGCCGGTCGAGGGCAGGGTCCAGGAGATCAGCGGGCCCAGGCTGTAGCGGAAGGTGTTCCCTTCGCCAAAGCCCGACAGGGTGCCGGTGCTGCCCACGGACAGCCCCAGGTTGATCGACGGATACAGCTCCGCGGTGGCCACGCCGATACGCGCGGTGGCGCCGGCCAGCGCGCGTTCGGCCTGGCGGATGTCGGGACGGCGCTTGAGCAGGGCCGCGCCGTCGCCGACGGGAATGGCCGAGGCCAGTTGCGGGACTTTCGTGCACTGCGCCACCGCTTGCGGGAACTTGCCCGGCACCTCGCCGGTCAGCACGGCCAGCCGGTACAGCGCGGTGCGGCGTTGCGCTTCCAGTGGCGGCAGGGCTGAGCGCAGTTGCTCGAGCTGGCCCTGGGCGCGGCTGTTGTCGA
>DEKZ01000460.1 GCA_002354135.1 Massilia sp. UBA2709
CGGGCGTGGGCGCCGCGGTGGGCGGCATGGCCGGCAAGGGCGTCGGCGGCATGGTCAACCCGGCGCACGAAGATGCCTACTGGCGCGACAACTACCAGACCCAGTCGCACTACACCCCGGGCTACACCTACGACGACTACCAGCCGGCCTACGCGCTGGGCTACAACGCCAAGAGCCGCTACCCGGGCAGCTACGAGCAGAACGAGCGCCACCTGGCGGACGAGTGGGAAACCACCAAGGGCCACTCGCGCCTGTCGTGGGACCACGCCAAGGTCGCCAGCCGCGCCGCTTGGGACCGCGTCGAGCGCGCGATCCCGGGTGACCTGGACCGCGACGGCAAGTAATCGGTTCGTGATGTAAAAAAGCCCCGCTACTGTTCGGTAGCGGGGCTTTTTCTTTGGTCGACCGGGAGGTAGCGCTTCCGATGGGGCGTGGGTGGACGGCGGAGCCGTTCACCCTACGAATAATGCGCTTCGCTTATTGTTTAACTGCTTCGACCTGGATCGCCAGCTTCACTTCCGGCGAGAAACGCGGCAGGCCGAAGTTGACGCCGTAGTCGCTGCGCTGGAAGGTGGCCGAGGCATCGGCGCCGCAGACTTCGCGCTTGAGCATCGGGTGGTCGATGCACTTGAACTTGTTGATGGTCAGGGTCAGCGGCTTGGTCACGCCATGCAGGGTGAACATGCCGTCGACTGCCACCGGCGTGTCGCCGTTGAAGCGGATCTTGTCGCCCTTGAAGGTCGCGGTCGGATACTTTTCGACGTCGAAGATATCCGGCTTGCGTGCGTGCTCGTTCATCTTTGCATGGCCGAAGTCGACGCTGTTCATGTCGACCGTGATGTCGACGCTGCCGGTCTTCGCTGCGCGGTCGAGCACGACGGTGCCCGAGGTCTTGGTGAACTTGCCGCGCCAGACCGAGATGCCCATGTGGTCGGCTTCGAAGCTCGGGTAGGTGTGGTTCGGCTCGATCTGGTAGGTGTCGGCGGCGGCAAAGGCGAAGCTGGCGCTGGTGGCCAGCGTGGCAGCGATCAGGCACTTGAGTTTCATTGCTTACGTTCCCTGGTTGGTTGACTTACTGGATGAATTCATTGGCCCGCAGTCACGCGGAACTTGATGACAACTTCATCGGCGACCATGCTCGTGTCTTTCCACTCGCCTTCGCCGATGTTGAAAGCCAGCCGCTTGATCGGCAACTGCCCTTCGAAAACCTGTTCTTTTCCTTGCGTCTTCACCGTGAGCGGGAAGGCGACGTCGGCCGTTTTACCCTTGATGGTCAGCTTGCCGGACACGTTCAGCTTGCCGGCGCCGGCCGGCTTGATCGAGGTCGATACGAAAGTCGCTTTCGGGAATTGTGCGGTATTGAACCATTCTTTCTTGGCGACCTCGCGGTTGTACTCGGCGTCGCCCAGGTCCATGCTGGCGGTGGCGATGTCGACCGCGGCTTTCGAGGCTTCCGGCTTGGCCGCGTCGTAGTCGATCTGGGCCGTGAAGGTCTTGAACTTCGCCTCGACCGGCACGTTCATCTGCTTGAACACGGCCGAGACGCTGCTTTTCGCCGGGTCGGTCTTGAGTGGGACGGCATGGGCGGCTGCGGCGGCGAGCACGGCGGCGGCAAGCAGGGCGCGGATGGGTTTCATCTCTGGGATTCCTTATCGTGAACTCATTTGGAAGACAGCGGCAGCATACGCTGCATCACGCCGTCGCGGTCAAGCAGCAAATGCTTGAATGCGGCCAGCACGTGGAAGGCGACCAGGGCCGCCAGCAGCATGTTGAGCCAGTAGTGCAGGGCGCCGAGCACGGGCTTCAGGGCCTGGTCGGCCTCGATCAGCACCGGCAGCGGGAACACGCCGAACCAGACCACCGGCACGCCGGCCGCCAGGCTGTAGAAATAACCGGACAGGGGCACGGCGAACATCAGCACATACAACAGGCCGTGCAGGGCGTGCGCGGCGTTGCGCTGCCAGGCCGGCATCGTGCCAGGGTAGGCCGGCGGGCGCGAACGCAGGCGCCACAGGAGACGCAGCGCGGCCAGGGCCAGCACCGTCACGCCTGCCCATTTGTGCCAGGAAAAGTAGCGCAGCTTGGTCGGCGTCAGGCCGGGAATGTCGGTCATCACCAGGCCGAGCGTGAACGTGCCGATGATCAGCACGGCGATCAGCCAGTGCAAGGCAATGGCGACGGAAGAGTAACGCTGCATGATGAATAGTCCGGAGTAGTACTTGTTAGAAAAAAACTATAGCAAAAAAGCCCAGAAGATGCTGGAAAGGTCACTATTTCTTTCTGTACACTATCATGGATTGTTAAACGTGCACAGCCGCAAAGCCGCCGAATGTAAAATCGAGGCGAGCGCGAAGTCATGATTAAAACGCGGCCCCGTCGCACCGTGTCAAAGGAAGCTATGCACTGCCCATCGTTCCCCTCGCGTCCGCGTGCCTTGGCCATCCTCCTGGGCGCCGCCGCGCTGGGCCTGACCGCGCCGGGTCTCGCCACCGCGACGGACGACGCGTCCGCCCAGGGCGTGCCCCAGGGCGAATTTGCCGATCTCTCGATCGAGGAACTGGCCAATATCCAGGTCACCTCGGTATCGAAAAAGCCGGAGCGCCTGCTCGATGCGCCGGCGTCCGTGTTCGTCATCACCGCCGACGACATCCGCCGCGCCGGCGCTTCCAGCCTGCCCGACGCGCTGCGCCTCGCGCCCAACCTGCAGGTGGCCCAGGTCAACGGCGCCAGCTACGCCATCACGGCGCGCGGCCTGAACGGCGGCGGCAACAGCGCGCCGAACAAGCTGCTGGTGCTGATCGACGGCCGTTCCGTGTACACGCCGCTGTTTTCCGGCGTGTTCTGGGACGTGCAGGACGTCATGCTCGAAGACATCGACCGCATCGAGGTGATCAGTGGCCCGGGCGGCACCCTGTGGGGCGTGAACGCGGTGAACGGCGTCATCAACATCACGACGCGCTCGGCGCGCGACACGCAAGGCAGCCTGGCCATGCTGCGCGGCGCCAGCAACGGCGGCGACATTGCCTTCCGCCAGGGCGGCCGCAGTGGAGAACACAGCTGGCGCGTGTACGGCAAGGCGCAGGCGCGCGGGCACACCGAGCTGGCCAGCGGCGCCCCGATCGACGACGCCTGGCACGCCGCCCAGGTGGGTTTGCGCGCCGATTGGGAGCGCGGCGCCGACCGCTTCAGCTTCATCGGCAATGCCAACCGCGGCGCCTTCGAGCAGCCGGCGACCGGATCGATCGCCGTCTCGGGCGTCAACCCCGGCCTGGACACGGTGGACACCCGCGGCGTGAACCTCACCGGCGAATGGGTGCACACGCTCGAGGACGGCGGCAACCTCAACGTGCAGCTCTACTACGACTACACGCGGCGCCGGGTGCCGCCGACTTTCATGCAGTCGCTCGACATCGTCGACCTGCAGATGCAGCACACGCTCGCCCCCATCGGCGCGCACAGCCTGGCCTGGGGCGCGAATGCCCGCTACAGCTGGGACCGGACGGAAGGCAGCCAGTACGTCGCCTTCCTGCCGGAGCGCCTGAACCAGACCTGGCTCAGCCTGTTCGCCCAGGACGACATCACGCTCACGCCGGCCCTGCGCGCCACCATCGGCGCACGCGTCGAGCGCAATCCCTATACCGGCGCCGAATTCCTGCCCAGCGCACGCCTGTCGTGGAGCGCGGCGCCGGGCCACGCGTTCTGGGCCGCGGCTTCGCGCGCGGTGCGGGCGCCCTCGCGCATCGATGCCGACACCTATATTCCCGGCCGCCCGCCCTACGTGCTCGCGGGCGGAGAAAACGTGCGGTCCGAAGTGGCCAAGGTCTTCGAACTGGGCTACCGCGGCCAGCCGCTGTCGCGCCTGTCGTATTCGGCGACGCTGTTCTACAACGACTACGACCACCTGCGTACCCAGGAGCTGGCGCCGAGCCTCACCGAGGTCAGCTTCGCCAACCTGATGGAAGGGCATGCGCTGGGCGTCGAGATGTGGGGCAGCTTCCAGGCGACCAAGGCCTGGCGCCTGTCCGGCGGGCTGACGGCAATGCGCGAGCGGCTGCGCCTGAAGCAGGGCAGCAACGATGTCGGCGGACTGCGGCGCGTCGGGCTCGACCCATCGCACGTCTGGCAGCTGCGCTCGAACTACAGCATCGACGCCGCGCGCGAGTTCGAGGTGGCGGTGCGCAAGGTGGACGATCTCGACAACCCGGCCGTGCCCGGCTACACGGCGCTCGATGCGCGCTTCGGCTGGCGCTTGCGGCCGAACCTGGAGCTGTCGGTCGTGGGCAGGAACCTGAACGGCAGCCATGCCGAGTATGGCGGCATCGCAACCCGCTCCGAGATTCCGCGCACGGTGGCTGTCAAATTGGTGTGGCAGCAGTAGGGTTCGCCGAACCATAGAAACAAAAAAGCCCGCGTCATCGCTGACGCGGGCTTTTGCTTTCAGGCGGTACGCCGGGCTCAGATCGCCTTGGCCAGCTGGGCCGCCAGGCCCGTGTAGTTCGCCGGCGTCATCTGCAGCAGCAGGTCCTTGGCTTCCTGCGGCACTGCCAGCTTGCCGATGAATTCCTGCAGCGCCTCGCGGGTGATGCCCTTGCCGCGGGTGAGCTCCTTCAGCTGCTCGTACGGGTTCTCGATGCCGTAGCGACGCATCACGGTCTGCACCGGCTCGGCCAGCACTTCCCAGCTCGCGTCCAGGTCGGCTTCCAGGCGGGCGGCGTTCACTTCCAGCTTGTTCAGGCCGCGCAGGCAGCTGTCGTAGGCCAGCAGGGCGTAGCCGAAGCCGACGCCGATGTTGCGCAGCACGGTCGAATCGGTCAGGTCGCGCTGCATGCGCGAGACCGGCAGCTTTTCCGCCATGTGGCGCAGCACGGCGTTGGCCAGGCCCAGGTTGCCTTCCGAGTTCTCGAAGTCGATCGGGTTGACTTTATGCGGCATGGTCGACGAACCGATCTCGCCGGCCCGCAGTTTCTGCTTGAAGTAACCCAGCGAGACATAGGTCCAGATGTCGCGGTTCAGGTCGAGCAGGATGGTGTTGGCGCGCGCGATGGCGTCGAACATCTCGGCCATGTAGTCGTGCGGCTCGATCTGGATGGTGTAGGGGTTGAAGGTCAGGCCGAGGCGGTTTTCGATGACGTCCTTCGAGAACGTCGGCCAGTCGAAGCCCGGGTAGGCCGACAGGTGGGCGTTGTAGTTGCCGACGGCGCCGTTCATCTTGCCGAGGATCTCGACGTCGGCGATGCGCTTGACGGCGCGCTGCAGGCGCGCGACCACGTTGGCGAATTCCTTGCCGAGGGTCGTCGGGCTGGCGGTCTGGCCGTGGGTGCGCGAGAGCATCGGCAGCTCGGCGTTCACGTGGGCGATCTCGGTGAGCTTGGCGATGATGTTCTGCAGGGCCGGCAGCAGCACGGTGTCGCGCGCGGCCTTCAGCATCATGCCGTGGCTGGTGTTGTTGATGTCTTCCGAGGTGCAGCCGAAGTGGATGAATTCACTTGCCGCGACCAGCTCCGGCACGTCCTTCACCTTCTCCTTGAGCCAGTACTCGACCGCCTTCACGTCGTGGTTGGTGACCGCCTCGATTTCCTTGATGCGTGCGGCGTCCTCTTCGTCGAAGCCGGCGGCCAGGTCGTCGAGGTGGGTGCTGGCTTCGACCGAGAACGGCTTGATCTCGGCAAAGCCGGCCTGGGCCAGGGCCTGCAGCCAGGCGATCTCGACCATTACACGATGGTGCATGAAGCCGGCTTCGGACAGGATCGGGCGCAGCTTGTCGGTCTTGGCGGCATAGCGGCCGTCGAGCGGCGACAGGGCCGACAGGGAGGAAAGTGGGGCGGTAGCGGTCATGGCGGGCGTCCGTGCAAAAACGCGGATTTTACCACCGGACGGCCCGCCGCCCCTTGTTGCGGACGCAGCGAACACGCCGGCCACGGCGGTTTTTTGGCGGCGGGCCAATGTTATACTCTTATTAAATTCTCATTTCCGAGCATCTATGAAACTCATCGGTTCGAACACCAGCCCTTATGTGCGCAAGGTCCGCGTCGTCATGGCTGAAAAGAAGCTCGACTATACCTTCGAGCTCGAGAACGTCTGGGCCGCCGACACCCGGATCCTGCAGTCCAACCCGCTGGGCAAGGTGCCCTGCCTGATGATGGAAGACGGCAGCGCGATCTACGATTCGCGCGTGATTGCCGAGTACCTCGACACCCTCACCCCGGTCTGCAAGCTGCTGCCGCCGAACGGACGCGACCGCGCCGACGTCAAGGTCTGGGAAGCGCTGGCCGACGGCGTGCTCGACGCGGCCGTGCTGGTGCGCCTGGAAAGAACCCTGCGTCCCCAGGAGCAGCAGAGCCCGCAGTGGATCGACCGCCAGCTCGGCAAGGTGCGCGCCGGCCTGCAGGTGATGTCCGACAAGCTCGGCGACGGCGCATTCTGCATGGGCAACCACTACACCCTGGCCGACGTCGCCGTCGGCTGCGCGCTGGGCTGGCTGACTTTCCGCTTCCCCGACATCGACTGGCGCGGCGCCCACCCGAACCTGGCGCGCCTGCACGACAAGCTGGCCGAGCGCGCGTCCTTCAAGGACACCGTGCCTTTCGAAGGCTGAGCCTTGGCCGCGCCTGACAAGATGGCCAATACCGCGTCCGACACCACGGTCGTCTTCGGCGAAGCGCTGGTCGACGACTTCGCCACCGAGCAGGTCGTGGGCGGCGCGCCCTTCAACGTTGCGCGCCACCTGGCCGCCTTCATGGCGCCGAACCTGATGATCACCCGCGTCGGCGAGGACAGGAACGGCGAGAGCGTGCGCGCCGAGTTCGAGCGCTTCGCGATGTCGCAGGCCGGCCTGCAGCGCGACGCCATCGAGGAGACCGGACGCGTGCTGGTGGAGCGCACGCCCAAGGGACACCGCTTCGTGATCGTCCCGAACCAGGCCTACGACTACATCGAGCGCGAGGCGGCCCTCAAGGCGCTCTCAGGCGTCACGCCTTCCGCCATCTATTTCGGCACCCTGGCCCAGCGCGGCGAGCGCTCGCGCGGCACGCTGCAGGCGCTGCTGTCGGCGACGGGCGCGCAGGCCATCCGTTTCCTCGACCTCAACCTGCGCGACGGCCAGGTCGGCGAACGCACCGTGTTCCACGCGCTGCACGCAGCCGACATCGTCAAGGTCAACGAGGAGGAATTGCAGGCGCTGTTCGGCTGGTATTTCCAGCTCGGCCCCAACGACCCGCCCATGGCCGCCGACGAGACCCGTTCGGCCTGCGCCGGCCTGGTGCAGATGTTCGGCCTGCAGGCGCTGATCGTCACGCTGGGGCACCGCGGCTCGGTCTACTTCGGCCGCGAGGGCGTCGCGATCGACACCCGCGACACGCCCGCGCCGCCCTTCGTCATCGACACGGTGGGGGCGGGCGACGCCTTCTCGGCGATCTTCCTGCTGGGCCGCATGCGCGGCTGGCCTCTGGAACTGACGCTGGCGCGCGCCAACGAATTCGCCGGCGCGATCTGCGCCATTTCCGGCGCCGTGCCGCGCGACCTGGGCTTCTACGACAAGTGGATGGCGCGCTGGCGTTGAGTATCATCGCGCCATGACGTAGGGTGGGCGCCCCCGTGCCCACGCGTGACGCTCGCATGGTGTTGGCGCATCAACGTGGACCAACACTGCTCATCGTTCACGCGTGGACACGGAGCGCCCACCCTACGGGTAATTCTTAGAATCCGAAGCTTTCGCCCGCGCCCAGCAGGGTCGCAATCCCCAGCCCCGCAAAGATCAGCGCCGCAATCCCGTGCACCAGGGTCTGCGGAATCTTGTTGGCGATGCGCTCGCCGAAGTACACGGCAGGCACGTTCGCCAGCATCATGCCGAAGGTCGTGCCGGCCACGACCGCCACGATGTCCTGGTAGCGCGCGGACAGGGCCACGGTGGCGACCTGCGTCTTGTCGCCCATCTCGGCAATGAAGAAGGACAGCACGGTGGTGGCGAACACGCCGAACTTCGCCAGCGAGGCTTCGGTCTCGTCGACCTCGTCGGGAATCATCGTCCACACCGCCATGCCCAGGAAGGACAGGCCGAGCACCCAGCGCATCACCGATGGCCCGAGCAGCTCGCTCACCAGCGCGCCGACGGCGGCGGCGAATGCGTGGTTCAGCAGGGTGGCGACGAAGATGCCGGCGACGATGGGCAGCGGGCGGCGAAAGCGGGCGGCGAGGAGGAAGGCCAGGAGCTGCGTCTTGTCGCCGATTTCAGCGAGGCCGACGATGCCGGTGGCGACCAGGAAGGCATCCATAGGGTGGTGCGGGCAAAAGCGCGGATCATAGCAGAGTCGGCGCGCCCGCAGCGCGTCAATACTTGGCGGTTCCTGTTTTTGCAGGGTGGACTCGTCATTGAAGCCCCGGCTTCAATGACTCCACGCGGTAGGGCGCCTGATCACCCCACCCCCGATGTCGTAGGGTGGGTTCTCGAACCCACCGGTACGGCGCGTGCACACCCACCGGCTCCTGCCAGCGCTTTCACCCCCCGATCGAAAGTGCTATCCTGCTCAGCTGCTCTCCCCGGCGCCAGACCGGGCCGCCTCACCATCGACGAGACACCATGAAAACCAGTTCCCTGCTGCGCGCCACCGCGTGCGCCATCCTCGGCACGTGGAGCGCGCATGCCTTTGCGCTCGACCCTCTCAGCTACGCCAACTACGACCAGGTCCGCACGCGCGCCCTGCACATGGACCTGAAGGCCGACTTCGCGAAGAAGACCCTGTCCGGCTACGCCGAACTGAGCCTCGACTGGCTCGACCAATCCGCGCGCACGCTCGACCTCGACACGCGCGAACTCACCATCGCCAAGATCGAAGCCCAGGACGCCAAGGGCCGCTGGACGCCGGTGAAATACACGCTCGACAAATTCGACGAGGAGAAGGGGCAAGCCCTGCACGTGCACCTGGCCAGCCAGGCGCCGAAGGTGCGCATCCATTACCGCACCGCGCCGACCGCCAGCGCCCTGCAGTGGCTGACCCCGGCCCAGACCCTGTCGGGCAAGCGTCCTTTCATGTTCAGCCAGTCGCAGTCGATCAACGCGCGCTCCTGGGTGCCGGTGCAGGACACGCCCTCGGTGCGCTTCACCTACACGGCCCGCATCGAGGCGCCCGAAGGCCTGCGCGTGGTGATGAGCGCCGATAACGACCCGAAGGCGACCGGCAAGGGCGGCTGGAAGTTCAACATGCCGCAGCCGATTCCTTCCTACCTGCTGGCGATCGGGATCGGCGAACTCGAAGCGCGCACCTTGGGCGGGCGCACCGGCGTCTACGCCGAGCCGCTGCGCATCAAGGCCGCCGAATACGAACTGGCCGACACCGAGAAGATGGTCGAAGCTGCCGAGTCGCTCTACGGTCCGTATCGCTGGGGACGCTACGACATGCTGGTGCTGCCGCCCTCGTTCCCGATCGGCGGCATGGAAAACCCGCGCCTTACTTTTCTTACGCCGACCATGATCGCGGGCGACCGCAGCCTGGTCGACCTGATCGCCCACGAGCTGGCGCATAGCTGGTCGGGCAACCTGGTGACCAACGCATCGTGGAAGCACTGGTGGCTGAACGAAGGTTTTACTACCTACGTCACCACGCGCATCCTCGAGGTGCTGTACGGCGAGGAAGTCGCGTTGATGAACCTGCAGCTCGAGCAGGAAGAGGCGATCGAGTCGCTGAAGGACATTCCCCCGGCGAAGCAGGTGCTCGTCACGCGCGACCCGGATACCGGTTCCAGCACCTACACCGACGAAGGCCTGGCCTACCCCAAGGGCGCCTGGTTCCTGCGCACGCTGGAGGAGCGCGCCGGCCGCGCCGTGTTCGATCCCTTCCTGCGCGGCTGGTTCGACAGCCACGCCTTCCAGAGCGTGACCACCGAGCAGTTCGTGGCCTACCTGCGCACCAACTTGCTGGCCAAGCATCCGCAGGTGATGAGCGAAGCCGAACTGGCCGAATGGCTGCATGGCCCCGGCATCCCGGCCAGCGCGAAGTATGCGAAGTCGCAGCGCCTCAGCGCCCTCGACGCCGCAACCGGCGCCTGGCTCAAGGGCGAGCTGCCGACCGCGAAGCTCGACACGAAGAACTGGACCGCCGCGGAGTGGATGAAGTTCCTGAACGATATCGACAACAAGACGGATGCTGCGCGCCTGAAGGAACTCGACGCCGCCTTCGGCCTGGCGAAGACCGGCAACAAGGAAGTCGCGTTCCGCTTCTACCGCGCAGCCGTGCACGCGGGCTACCGCGACGTCCGTCCGCAGATGCGGGAATTCCTGATGAGCGTCGGTCGCCAGAAGTTCGTGGTGCCGCTGTATGCGGCGCTGCGCGCGAATCCTGAGGACCGTGCCTGGGCCGAGAACGTCTACAAGGCAGCCCGCGAACGCTACCACCCCGAAACGCAAAGCAGCGTCGACAAGACGATGGCCAAACAGTAAAGGAAGCCCAGAGTGCAGAACATGAAACACCTTGCAGCCGCGATCCTGATCGCCTTCTCCGCCGCCGGCGCATACGCCCAGACCGCGGTCGCGCCACCCATCGCGCGCCCGGCCGCATCGGGCTACGACCTGGAGCAGGACGTCAACCGCACCATGAAGGCCTTCGACGTGCCCGGCATCGCGATCGCCGTCGTCAAGGACGGGCAGGTGATCGCCGCGCGCGGCTTCGGCGTGCGCAAGCTCGGCGAGCTGGCAAAAGTCGACGGCAAGACCCTGTTCGAGATCGCCTCGAACTCGAAGGCCTTTACCGCCGCCGCGCTGGCGATGCTGGTCGACGAAGGCAAGCTGAAATGGGACGACCCGGTGGTCAAGCACCTGCCGGACTTCCAGATGTACGACGCCTATGTCACGCGCGAGATGACCGTGCGCGACCTGCTGACCCACCGCAGCGGCCTGGGCCTGGGCGCGGGCGACCTGCTGTGGTGGCCGACCACGACCTTCAGCACCGACGAGATCATCGAGAAGCTGCGCTACATCCGTCCGGCCACGAGCTTCCGCAACAGCTACGCCTACGACAACCTGCTCTACATTGTCGCGGGCAAGATCATCGCCCAGAAGTCGGGCAAATCCTGGGGCGACACGGTGCGCGAGCGCATCCTCAAGCCGGTCGGCATGAACAGCACGACCACCAGCCTGGCGGAAAACGAAGGCAACCCGAACGCCTCGAGCGCGCACAGCAAGATCAAGGACAAGATCACTGCCGTGAAGTCGATGCCGGTGGCGAACGCGGTCGGCGCGGTGGGCATCAACACCAATGCCGAGGACATCGCCAAATGGATGCAGGTGCTGCTCGATAACGGCCGCGTGGCCGGCGCCAAGGGCGCGGACGGCAAGGAGCTGCGCCTGTGGAGCGAAGCGCAGGCGCGCGAGATGTGGACCGCGCAGACGCCGATGAAGATCAACACGCCCAAGCCGCCGCTGGCTGCGACGAAACCGAACTTCTACGCCTACGGCCTGGGCTTCCAGCTGCGCGACTATAAAGGCCAGCTGGTCGCCATGCATGGCGGCGCGCTGCAGGGCTTCTATTCGCGCGTGCTGCTGGTGCCGGAATCGAAACTGGGCATCGCCATCCTGACGAATGCCGAAAGCGGCGGGGCGCTGAGCGCCCTGCAGTACCGCCTGCTCGACCAGTACATGACCGGCGCGGCGCCGACCGACTGGATCAAGCTGGTTGCCGACCTCGAGGAAGAAGCGCACGCGAAGGAGCTGGCGCGCCTGAAGACGGCCTCGACCACGCGCGCGGCCGCCTCCAAGCCCTCGCTGGCGCTGGCTTCCTACGAAGGCCAGTACGAGGACCCGTGGTACGGCATCATGAACGTCAAGCGCAACGGCAACAAGCTGTTCATGTCCTTCTCGCGTACGCCGGACCTGACCGGCGAGATGGAGCACTTCCAGCACGATACCTTCATCGTGCGCTGGAAGGAACGCAACTTCAACGCCGACGCTTACGTCACTTTCTCGCTCGACCACGACGGCAGCATCGACCACGTGAAAATGAAGGCGGTGTCCGAGGAGACCGACTTCAGCTACGACTTCCACGATCTGCTGTTTACGCCGGTGAAAGCGAAGGCGAAGCAGTAAAACGAAACGGGCCGATGGCCCGTTTTTTTGATCCTGCCCGCGGCGCGAACACCTTACCCGTAGGGTGGGCGGCTACACCGCGATGGCGCGATCAGCTGTGCCTTCGACGCCGCCCACGCGTTCAACCACCCGTTGAAACATCGCGTCCACGCAAGCGATGATTGAACGCGTGGGCGGCGCGGAAAGAGCAGGACATTCACCCGTTCGGGTATAGCCGCCCACCCTACGCAAGCCGAAAAACAGGGCCATCGGCCCCGTTTTCCTTACTGCTTCACGAACTTCAGCGTCATGCGATCGCTCTCGCCGATCGCCATGTACTTCTCGCGGTCCTTGTCCTTGTTCGCCAGCACCGGCGGCAGGGTCCACACGCCTTTTTCGTGGTTCGCCGCGTCCTTCGGATTGGCGTTCACTTCCGACTTGCCGGCCAGCTTGAAGCCGGCGCTCTCGGCCATTTTGATCACATAGGCTTCGTGCACGTAGCCGCTCGAGGCCTTCTCGTCCTGCTTCATCGAGGCTGGCAGACGGTGGTCGACCACGCCCAGCACGCCGCCCGGTTTCAGGACCTTGTAGATTTCCCTGAAGGTGGTCTTCACCGCCTCGTCGCCATTGCCTACCCAGTTGTGCAGGTTGCGGAAGGTGAGCACCATGTCGACGCTGCTGGCGGGCGCGATCTCGTAACGGGTCGGCGGTTCGAACACGGCCGGCACCACCTTGTCGTACAGCGCCGGGTTCGAATCGAGTTTCTTGCGGAAGGCCTGGCCATAGCGCTTGCCCGGCTCGATCGCCTCGCCCGCGCCGATCAGCTTGCCCTTCTCGCGCAGGTAGGGTGCGAGGATCTCGGTGTACCAGCCGCCGGACGGCACCAGTTCCACCACCGTCATGTTCGGCTTGATGCCGAAGAAGGTGAGGGTTTCGTAGGGGTGGCGGTAGACGTCGCGCGCACGGTTGCTTTCGGCGCGGTGTTCGCCGGCGATGACGGCCTTCAGTGCATCGTCGGCCTGGGCGGCGCCGGCCATGCCGGTGGCCAGCAGGGCGGCCAGGATCAGTCGTTTCATGGGTCAAGGTCTCCGTGGTGGTGTATGTGCTTGCAGGCCCGGTCAAGGCCGATGCCGTCGCGCCCGATGATCGGGCAAGCCATCTTGCCAGTCAAGCAAATCCGCGCGCACACCTCAGGCCTGCGTCAATACGGGGGATAGAACGTATGTACTGTCCGTTTGCTGTCCGTGCGGACACCCGGACACCGTGCGGACATCGGCGTGGGCCAGCCGTTTCGCGGTTCGCCCCGCTGGTATAAAGATTGCCTATCCAAAATCTTTAGTTGCTGATAATGTTTAGCAGTTTGCCGTCGCGCTCGCTGCGACGACAGCCACGAGTTCTACATATACATACGCGGCTTGCCCGTGTGCGCGCCGCCCCCGAAGCAGGTTGAATTCAGGAGACACAATGGAACGTCGTACCTTTCTCAACATCGGCACCATCGCCTTTGGCTCGATGCTTATCCCGGTCGCCGGACGCGCGATCGCGGCCGAGGAATTGATCAATCCCATGGCCGCATCGGCCAAGAAGGCGCTGGCCGACATCGCGCTGAACGCCGCCACCAAGGCCGGCGCTTCCTACTGCGACGTGCGCATCGGCCGCTACCTGAACCAGTTCGTCACCACCCGCGACCTGAACGTCGAGAACGTGGTCAATACCGAGTCGGCCGGCGTCGGCGTGCGCGTGATCGCGGGCGGCGCCTACGGTTTCGCCGCGACCTCGGACATGACCCCGGACGGCATCGCCGGCGCCGCGCGCCAGGCCGTCGCGATCGCGAAAGCCAACGCCAGGCTGCAGTCCGAACCGGTGCAGCTCGCACCAGTGAAGGGCGTCGGTGAGGTGTCGTGGAGCACGCCGATCAAGAAGGACTGGCGCACCGTGCCGATCAAGGAGAAGGCCGACCTGCTGATCGCCGCCAACAAGGCAGGCATGGACGGCGGCGCGAACTTCATGCAGTCGATGCTGTTCCAGGTGAACCAGCAGAAGTACTTCGCTTCCACCGACGGCTCCTACATCGACCAGGACCTGCATCGCCTGTGGGCGCCAATCAACGCCACCGCGGTCGACAAGGCGACGGGCAAGTTCCGTTCGCGCAGCGGCCTGGGCGCGCCGGTCGGCATGGGCTACGAGTACCTGGATGCCCGCCCCGAGCACAAGGTCAAGGCCGCCGGTGGCGTCGCCACCCTGTACACCAACTCCTACGACATCATCGAGGACGCGCGCGCCGCCGGTCGCGACGCCAGGAAGAAGCTGACCGCCAAATCGGTCGCGCCGGGCAAATACGACCTGATGCTCACCCCCGAGCACCTTTACCTCACCATCCACGAATCGGTCGGCCACCCCACGGAACTGGACCGCGTGCTCGGCTACGAGGCGAACTACGCCGGCACCAGCTTCGCCACCCTCGACAAGTGGCAGTCGAAGAACTTCAAGTACGGCTCGCCGATCGTCAACATCGTGGCCGACAAGACTACCCCCGGTTCGCTGGGCGCGGTCGGCTACGACGACGAAGGCGTCAAGTGCAAGCAGTGGGACATCGTCAAGGACGGCATCCTGGTCAACTACCAGGCCACGCGCGACCAGGCCCACATCATCGGCGAGAAGGAATCGCACGGCTGCTCGTACGCCGACTCCTGGAGCAACGTGCAGTTCCAGCGCATGCCGAACGTCTCGCTGGCCGCCGGCAAGAAGAAGCTCACCCCGGACGAGATGGTCAAGGACATCAAGAAGGGCATCTACATCGTCGGCGAGGGTTCGTTCTCGATCGACCAGCAGCGCTACAACTTCCAGTTCGGCGGCACCCTGTTCTACGAGATCAAGGACGGCAAGATCGGCCAGATGCTGGAAGACGTGGCCTACCAGGCCAACACCCAGGAATTCTGGAACGCCTGCACGGCCATCTGCGACGAGCGCGACTGGCGCATGGGCGGCTCCTTCTTCGACGGCAAGGGCCAGCCTCCGCAGATCAGCATCGTTTCGCACGGTTCGTCGACCGCGCGCTTCAACGGCATCAACGTGATCAACACCGCTCGCAAGATCGGCTAAGGCAGGGAACGACATGAGCATCTTGACCCAGGAACAAACCAAACGCATCTGCGACCGTGTGATGTCGCTGTCGAAAGCCGACGAGTGCATCGTCAGCATCGGCGGCAAACGCGCCGGCAACATCCGCTTCGCCCGCAACGCCGTTTCCACCGCCGGCCTGACCGAGGACACTACCCTCACCGTGCGCGTCGCCTTCGGCAAGCGCCAGGGCACCGCCAGCATCAACGAATTCGACGACAAATCGCTCGAGCGCGTTGTGCGCCGCGCCGAGGAGCTGGCGCGCCTGGCGCCGGAGAATCCGGAGTTCATGCCGGCCGTCTCGAAAGCCGACTTCAAGGATTCGAACACCTTCGTCCAGAAGACCGCCGATATCGACCCCGAGATCCGCGCCCAGGCCGCCGCCTACAGCATCGAGGCCTGCCGCAAGAAGGGCCTGGTCGCCGCAGGCTTCCTGCTCGACACCACCTCGTTCGAAACCATCGCCAACTCGAACGGCGTGTTCGGCCACCAGAACCTGACCTCGCTCGACTTCACCTGCACCATCCGCACCGAGGACGGCCGCGGCTCCGGCTGGGTCAAGCGCTCGGCGCGCGACCTGGCCCGCTTCGATCCGCGCGAGGCGGCCGACGTCGCCATCGAAAAGGCGCTGCGTTCGGTGGATGCGAAAGCGCTGGAGCCGGGCCGCTATACCGTGGTGCTGGAACCGGCCGCCACCAGCGATCTGCTCGCCTTCATGTTCAACGGCTTCGACGCGCGCCGCGCCGACGAGGGCCGCAGCTTCCTGTCCAAGGCCGGCGGCAAGAACCGCCTCGGCGACAAGCTGTTCGACGAGAAGGTGAACATCTGGACCGATCCCTGGAACCCGGACGTGCCGGTGCTCCCCTGGGATAACGACATGCGCGCGCGCGAACGCGTTTCGCTGATCAAGGACGGCCGCGTGGCCGCGATGGATTACTCGCAGTACTGGGCGAAGCAGAAGGGCGCGCGCTCGATCGGCAGCCCGGGCAACTTCATCATGGCCGGCACCGACAAGACCACGGCCGAGCTGATCGCGAACACCAAGAAGGGCGTGCTCGTCACCCGTACCTGGTACATCCGCATGGTCGACCCGCAATCGGTGGCGCTGACAGGCCTGACCCGCGACGGCACCTTCTACATCGAGAACGGCAAGATCAAGCACCCGATCAAGAACTTCCGCTTCAACGAAAGCCCGGTCACGCTGCTCAACAACATCGAAGAGATCGGTAAGCCGGTGGTGATCGGCGGCGACGAAGGTCCGGATCCGATGGTGATCCCGTCGATGAAGGTGCGGGACTTCAACTTCACGTCCTTGTCGGACGCGGTGTAAGAACAGGCGCTGACGCGCTTTTGTAGGGTGGGCTCTTNNCTCTTGAGCCCACGCGGATTGAACTTCAGAACAGCCGTGAATTCATGGGCGCCGATACGGGCGCCATGCGGAACGGTTTCGACATGCAAGCGCCGTACCGCGTGGGCTCAAGAGCCCACCCTACGAAAAATGCGGTCGCATCGACCGCAGCAACGGAGACAAGATGGAACGACGTACCTTCCTCAAAATCGGCGCCGGCACGGCGGGCGCCATGCTGGTTCCGGTCTTCGGCAACGCGATCGCGGCCGAAGACCTGCTCAACCCGATGGCGCTCAGCTTCAAGAAAGCCCTGGCCGACGCCGCCCTGAACGCAGCTACCCAAGCAGGCGCTTCCTACTGCGACGTGCGCATTGGCCGCTACCTGAACCAGTTCATCACGACCCGCGACCTGAACGTCGAGGGCATCACGAACACCGAGTCGACCGGCGTCGGCGTGCGCGTGATCGCGAACGGCGCCTACGGTTTCGCCGCCACCAACAGCATGAACCCGGACGCCGTCGCCGGCGCCGCACGCCAGGCCGTGGCCATTGCGAAGGCGAACGCCAGGCTGCAGACCGAACCGGTGCAACTCGCTCCCGTAAAAGGCGTGGGCGAGGTCAGCTGGGCGACGCCGTTCACCAAGGACTGGCGCGCGGTCCCGGTCAAGGAAAAGGCCGAGATGCTGATCACCGCCAACAAGGCCGGCCTGGAAGCGGGCGCGAGCTTCATGACCGCGAACCTCTTCCAGATCAACCAGCAGAAATACTTCGCCTCCACCGACGGTTCCTACATCGACCAGGACATCCACCGCCTGTGGGCGCCGATCAATGCTACCGCGGTCGACAAGGCGACCGGTAAATTCCGCTCGCGCGGCGGCCTCGGGGCCCCGGTCAGCATGGGCTACGAATATTTCGACGTGCGCGCCCAGGACAAGGTGCGCGCCGCCGGCGGAGTCACCACGCTCTACACCAAGTCGTACGACGTCGTGGAAGACGCGCGCCTGGCCGGCAAGCAGGCCCGCGAAAAGCTGTCCGCGAAATCGGTCGAGCCGGGCAAGTACGACCTGGTGCTGGCGCCGGAACACCTGTTCCTGACCATCCACGAAGCCGTCGGCCACCCGACGGAGCTGGACCGCGTGCTCGGCTACGAAGCCAACTACGCCGGCACCAGCTTCGCCACCCTGGATAAATGGCAGACGAAGAAATTCAAGTTCGGCTCCGAGCGCGTGAACTTCGTGGCGGACCGCACCACGCCGGGCTCGCTGGGCCTGATCGGCTACGACGACGAAGGCGTGCGCGCGAAAGAGTGGGACATCATCAGGGACGGCGTGCTCGTGAACTACCAGGCCACGCGCGATCAGGCTCACATCATCGGCGAGAAGGAATCGCACGGCTGCTCGTATGCGGACTCGTGGAGCAACGTGCAGTTCCAGCGCATGCCGAACGTGTCGCTGGCGGCCGGCAAGGCCAGGCTCACGCCGGACGAGATGGTGGCCGACGTCAAGAAGGGCATCTACATCATCGGCCGCGGTTCCTACTCGATCGACCAGCAGCGCTACAACTTCCAGTTCGGCGGCACGCTGTTCTACGAGATCAGGAATGGCAAGATCACCGGCCCCCTGGAAGACGTGGCCTACCAGTCGAACACCCAGGAATTCTGGAATGCCTGCAGCGCAATCTGCGACGAGCGCGACTGGCGCATGGGAGGCTCCTTCTTCGACGGCAAGGGCCAGCCCAGCCAGGTCAGCGCGGTCTCGCACGGGTCGAGCACCACGCGCTTCAACGGCATCAATGTCATCAACACCGCACGCAAGATCGGTTGAGGAGAGAAACGATGAAACAGCTGAACCAGGAAGAAGCAAAACGCATCTGCGACCGTGTCCTCTCGTTCTCGAAGGCCGACGAATGCAGCGTCGACATCAGCGGCAACCGCTCGGGCAACGTGCGCTTCGCGCGCAACAGCATCTCGACCGCCGGCCTGAACGAGGACATGGTCCTGACCGTGCAGGTCGCCTTCGGCAAGAAGTCGGGCATTGCGCAGGTTAACGAGTTCGACGACAAGTCGCTGGAAAAGGCCGTGCGCCGCGCCGAGGAGCTGGCGCGCCTGGCGCCCGAGAACCCGGAATTCATGCCGGCGGTCGGCAAGCAGCAGTACAAGGCCACGCCGACGTTCGTGCGCTCGACGGCCGACATCGACCCGGAATTCCGCGCCCAGGTCGCCGCCTACAGCATCGAAGCGGCGAAGAAGGCAGGCCTGGTCACGGCCGGCTTCTTCAACGACAGCACGCGCTTCAATGCGATCGCCAACTCGAACGGCGTGTTCGGCTTCCAGGAACTCACCGATCTCACCTACACCTGCACCGCGCGTACCGAGGATGGCCGTGGTTCGGGTTGGGTGAGCCGCGCGGCGGTCGACGCGCGCCGCTTCGACGCGCGCGAGGCGGTCGGCGTGGCGATCGAGAAGGCGCTGCGCTCGGTCGATGCGAAAGCGCTGGAGCCGGGCCGCTACACCGTGATCCTGGAGCCGGCCGCGACCTCCGAATTGCTGGGCAATATGTTCTCCGCGTTCGATGCGCGCGACGCCGACGAGGGCCGCAGTTTCCTCACCAAGGCCGGCGGCAAGAACCGCCTGGGCGACAAGCTGTTCGACGAGCGCATCAACGTCTGGGCCGACCCCTGGAATCCGGACGTGCCGGTGATGCCCTGGGACGGCGGCTCGGGCCTGGCGCGCCAGCGTACCGACATCATCAAGAACGGCCGCATCGCCTCGCTCGAGTATTCGCGCTACTGGGCGCAGAAGAAGGGCGTGGCGCCGACCGCCGGCCACGGCAACATGATCATGGGCGGCGGCACCAAGTCGCTCGAGGAGCTGATCGAATCGACGAAGAAGGGCGTGGTCGTCACCCGCACCTGGTACATCCGCATGGTCGATCCGCAGTCGCTGCTGATCACGGGCCTGACCCGCGACGGCACCTTCTACGTCGAGAACGGCAAGATCAAGTACCCGATCAAGAACTTCCGCTTCAACGAGAGCCCGGTCACCCTGCTCAACAACGTCGAGGAGCTGGGCAAGGCCGAGGTGATCGCGCCGGACGAAGTGCCCTACCAGATGGTGCTGCCGCCGATGAAAGTCCGCGACTTCAACTTCACCTCGCTGTCCGACGCGGTGTAAGCAGCATTCAAGATGGCCCGTTACGACTTTTACTTCACACGCCTGATGTATGAATCGGGCGACTGGGATGTGGACATCCGCATGCCCAGCAACGTGCTCAATTCGCTGGTCGAGTACACCACCCTGAAGGTGGACCCGACGGAGCGGATGGTGTCGCTCGCCGACCCGAAGATGCTCGAAGCCCCGTTCTGCTACCTGGCGGGGCACAAGCTGGTGCAGTTCACGCCAGCCGAGCGCAGCAACTTCGAGCGCTACGTGAAGGGCGGCGGCTTCGTGTTCGTGGACGACTGCAACCACGACATCGACGGCCTGTTCGCCAAGTCGTTCGAGGCCGAGATGGCGAAGATCTTCGGTCCCTCAGCCTTGAAGAAGATACCGAACAATCACCCGATCTACTCCAGCTTCTTCAAGTTCGACGGTCCGCCGAACACCTCGGTGGAACTGAACGGCTGGGGCGACGACCTGGTGCACGAATACCTGAAGGCGATCGAGATCGGCGGGCGCGTGCGCGTGCTGTACTCGAACAAGGACTATGGCTGCGAGTGGGACTACGACTTCCGTAATAAACGTTTTCTCGCGGTCGACAATACCCGCTTTGCGGTGAACATCATTCAATATGCGTTGGGAGCGTGAGCGGTGGCTGAACAGGATGTAGTAGCGTGGAATGAAGCGGAAGTGGCCGAGCTGGTCGCGAAGACGGCGGCCCTGAAGGCCAGCATGGGCCGGGTGATCGTCGGCCAGGAAGACGTGGTCGAGCTCTTGATTACCTGCCTGCTGGCCGGCGGCCATGCCCTGGTCGAGGGCGTGCCGGGGCTGGGTAAAACCCTGCTGGTGAAGTCCCTGGCCCAGGCCACCGACATGCAGTTCCGCCGGGTGCAGTTCACGCCCGACCTGATGCCTTCGGATATCGTCGGCACCGAGATCCTGGAAGAAGACCAGGTCACGCGCCAGCGTTCCTTCCGCTTCCAGCCTGGCCCCGTCTTCACCCAGGTGCTGCTGGCCGACGAGATCAACCGCGCGCCGCCGAAAACGCAATCGGCGCTGCTCGAGGCCATGCAGGAACGCTCGGTCACCTTCGCCGGCCAGACCCACAAACTGCCGCGTCCCTTCTTCGTGCTGGCGACCCAGAACCCGATCGAACAGGCCGGCACCTATCCGCTGCCCGAAGCCCAGCTCGACCGCTTCCTGCTGCGCATCGACGTCGGCTATCCGACCGAGGACGAGGAAGTCATGATGGTGGCGAAGACCACCCATGCCGGCCTGCAGGATGCGGAAGCCGCAATGGACCTGGCCTCGCTGCTGCGCCTGCAGCAACTGGTGCGCGACATCGAGATCGGCGACCACCTGGTGCGCTACGCCACACGCCTGGTGCGCGCCACCCGGCCGCAAGAGACCACCGTCTCCGCGGTGAAAAAACACGTCGGCTGGGGCGCCGGTCCACGCGCCGGCCAGGCCCTGGTGCTGGCATCGAAAGCGCGCGCGCTGATGCAGGGTCGCCTGGCGGTCACGCGCGACGATATCCAGGCCATGCTGCTGCCGGTGCTGGCGCACCGCGTGCTGCGCAACTTCGAGGCCGAAGCCGACGGCGTGGCGATGGCCGACATCCTGCAGGCCTTGCGCAGCGAGATCAAGGTCGACTGAATTGGGGCTTGCTAGTTCGGCGCTGATCGCGCACACGACCGACCTCGACCTCGTGATCCGCCATGTGCTGGCGGGACTGGGGCAGGGTATCCACGCCGGCCGCGAACGCGGCGCCGGCGTCGAGTTCTCCGAGTACCGGGCCTATGCGCCGGGCGACGAGTGGCGCCGCGTCGACTGGAAACTGCTGGCGCGCGCCGACCGCTACTACGTGCGCGAGGCCGAGCGCGACAGCCACGTCGCCGTCTGGCTGGTGCTGGACGCCAGCGCCTCGATGATGGAGCCCAGCCGCAGCATTGCGGGACTGGACAAGCTGGCCTATGCGCGTACGCTGCTAGGCTGCGTGGCGGCCATCGCCCAGCGCCAGGGTGACGCCTTTGGTCTCGTCGTGTTGTCCGGCGGACGTGCGCAGTTCGTGCCGGCCGCGCGTGGGCCGCGCCAGTTGCAGCGCGTGCTGGCCAGGCTGAACGCGGCCAGGGCCGAGGGCGAACTGCCCGACGCGGCTGTGTTGAAATCCAGCCTGCGTTTCGCGCAGTCGCCGGCGCTGGTGTTCGCCGCCAGCGACTTCCTCGATTTTCCTTCGCCACTGTCGGAAGCATTGCTGCGCCTGCGCCACATGCGCCACGACGTGCGGCTGGCCTGCCTGCAGACCGAGGCCGAGTGCACGGGCGGTTTCGACGCCGGCCCGGCCTACCGCGACCCCGAGCAGGACGCCGGCGTGTTCCGCTTCGGCGCCGACCTGCGCGAGGGATACTTGCGCAACCGTGAACGGCACTTTGCAGCGGTGACGGCGGCCTGCCGCGCCGGCGACGTGCCGTTCGTGGCCGCGCGCATCGAACAAGCGCCTGGTGAAGTATTGCGCCAGTGGCTGCGCCAGGCGGTGCGCCGATGAACAGCTTGTGGTGGTTCGCATTGCCGATCCTGCTGCTGCCGATCTGGTGGCACAGGAAGAAGCGCGTCCAGGTTGCCGCCGAGCCGTTGGCCAGCGCGCGCTTCCTGCCGCGCACCGAGCCGCGCCAGATGCGGGTCTGGCGGTGGAAGGACGTGGTGCTGCTCATCCTGCGCTGCCTGCTGCTGGCCTGCCTGATCGCCTGGCTGGCCGATCCGGTGCTGCCGTGGCGCGGCAATACGGTGGTCGTCGCTGACGGGACTGACCCGCAGTGGGTCGAGCGCCAGGTCAAGGAGACCGGGTTTGGCGAGACGGCGCGCCTGCCCCTGCCTGCCGGCGAAGCACTGGCCTGGATACGTGCACACGAGCGCGAATGGAAGCCGGATGCGCGCCTGCTGGTGCTGGGCGACATTCCGATGCCGGCCACGCCGCCGCAGTTCATCCATCCGGTAGAACTGCGCACGCAGGCCAGGCCGGTTGCCCCAAGCGAGGTGCGCGTCGCCGTCGTCGGCGAGGCGGGGCCGTGGCGCCGCATGTTCGCCGCGCTGAACGGTCCGGTACACGTGGTGGTCGAGGATACGCCAGATGCAAAAACCGAACTGATTGTCTGGAACAAGCCCGAGGCGCCGCCGGCCTCGCTGCGCGCGCCGCTGTGGTGGGTGGCCGATGCGGCTGCCTTCCCGGAACTGGCGCAGGCAAAGACTGTCGACGGCATCCGCTACGCCGACAGCGCGCGCGGCCGCCTGTGGACGTCCAGCGCCTGGCCGCCGGCCGACCCGG
>DEKZ01000456.1 GCA_002354135.1 Massilia sp. UBA2709
GCCGGGGTCGGCGCGAAGGTCTCGATCGGCGCCGGGTGCGGAGCCGGATGCGGCGCCGGGCTGGCGTGCGGCGCAAGCTGCGGGCTCAGGGCAAGGATCTCGGCCTCGAGGTCGGCCGGGATGTTGGCCGGCACATTGGACGAGGCGTGTTCCGGGGTGGCCGGCGCGGTGTTGCGGGTGTGGTCAATGCGGCTTGCCGCTTTTTCGATAATGCTCACATTCGCTCCTAGAATTCTTACAGGCCCGGACGGGCCACCATCGTGGCCACGCCAACGCCGTACACGCCGATCAAGAGCGCCACGGTGGCGGCCAGGCCATACAGGCGCTTCTTGCGGCGCACCTTCTGGGCATCGGTCCAGTGCATGTTGATGGTGCCGAGGATCGGCACGCCGGTCACTTCACGCAGCGCCGCCTGGCTCAGGAAGGTCGGGCGGAACTGGCTCATCAGGAAGGCGCCGGCCAGGCCGGCCAGCAGCGCGACGATGAAGGCGGCGGTAAACAGCACCGGACGGTTCGGGCCGGTCGGCACCAGCGGCGCCGCCGGCGGTTCGATCACGCGGAAGCTCAGGATGTCGGTGGCCGAGGACAGGTCGCCCGACAGGCGGGCCTGCTCGCGGCGCTCGACCAGGCGCTGGTAGTTCTCGCGGTTGACCTGGTAGTCGCGGTTGAGCTGGGCCAGCTGGGCTTCGACTTCCGGCGCGGTGGTGCTCTGGTTGCGCAGGGTGGTGACGCGCTGCTGGTATTCGTTGACGCGGGCGCGCAGGGAGGCGACACGCGACTCGGCGTCCGACAGCGACACGTTCAGCTGCTGCATCATCGGGCTGGCGGCGAGGTTCGGATTGGCGCCGCCCTTCTTCGCTTCTTCCTTCTTGCGCTGCTGCAGCTGCTCGAGCAGGCGGCGGGTGGCGATGATGTCGGGATGCTGCTCGGTGTACTGCAGGCGCAGGGTGTCGAGGTTCTTCTGCGTGGTGGCGATGCGTTCCGCCAGTTCCGGATCGACCGGGCCCGAGCCGTCGTTGCCGCCACCGGTCATGCGGCGGCGGATCGCATTGCGCGCCTGCTCGGCCTCGGCCAGCTCCAGGCGGGCCTGGCTCAGGGCGTCGTTGGCGTTCGCCACCTTGCTGCCGAAGTCCGCGCCTTCGCGCGGCAGCAGGCCCATGTTCTTGATCTTGAACTCTTTCAGCGTGTTCTCGGCGGCGGCCAGCTTTTCTTCATAGCTGCGGATCTGGTCGTCGATGAACTGGACAGCTTTGTCCGATTCCTGCTTCTTGCCGCCGAAGCTGCCTTCCATGAAGATGCTCAGCAGCGACTGCACCACGTCCTTGCCCAGCTTGGGATCGGTGGCCTTGTAGCTGATGGTATAGATGTCGTCGCGCTCGGTGCCGGCCAGGGTGATCTTCGACATCAGGTTGTCGATCATCTTTTCCTTTTCGTCGGCGGTGCGCGCCTTGACGTCGAGGTCGGTCATGCGCATGACCTTCTCGATGTTCGGCCGGCTGATCAAGGTCTGGCGCATGAACATGACCTGCTGGTCCAGGTTCGGCAGCGAAGTCATGCCCGACAGCAGGGGCTTGAGCATGCTCTGGGTATCGACGTAGACACGGGCGGTCGTCTCGTACTGGTTGGGCATCCTGAGCACGATTGCCCAGCCGATCAGCGCCACCACCCAGGTGATGATCACTGCGTGCCAACGGTATTTACCGATGGCCTTGAGGAAATTCAGGATAAGGGCTGTTATTTCTGCCATCTCGTCAGTCTCGCCATGAACACCCGACGCGGGTGCGTCGGGCACAACAATCAAAACAAAGAACCCGCATCATCGCTTGTTGTTTGTGCAATTGCAATTGCGTGCCGGAAAATTGTGCTAATAAACGCGCCGAATGGCACCGCTTACAACACAAATTCTTATCTGCAACGCATAAAAAACCCGGTTTAGGGCTGCTTGACGCTGTATTATTGTCGTCAAGCAAACTTCGCCGGGCTGCAAATGTTGCACTAGGTCAACCGTGAAGGTTCGGGGAAAAGTCCTACGGGTTACTTTGCTCAACATCAAGCTGATGTATTGTAATGTTTAAAATACAAAAGGGTCTGCACGATTGATTCCTATTCGAAATAATGAAATGGCAACCTCATTGACGACGCTGCGGACACGCCGCGCCATGCTCGGCGCCATGCTGCTGGGCCTGGCCGGGATGCTGGTGCTGCCTCTCGCGCCGGCGCGCGCGGACGGCCTGGTGCGCACGATCCCAGCAGTCAAGCCTTCGGTGGTCGGGGTCGGCACCTTCCTGAAGACGCGCAGTCCCTCGGTGATGTTTACCGGCACCGGCTTTGCCGTCGGCGACGGCCTGAGCATCGTGACGAATGCCCACGTGGTGCCGAACCAGCTCGACGGCGCCAAGATGGAGCAGCTCGGCGTGGTGGTCGGCAGCGGCCAGGACTTCAGCTTCCGCCCGGCCCAGCTGGTGGCGCTCGACCGCGAGCACGACCTGGCCCACCTGCGCCTGGAGGGCGGTGCGCCGCTGCCGGTGCTGGCGCTGGGCGATTCGCGCGGCGTCGCGGAAGGGCAGGCGCTGGCCTTCACCGGCTTCCCGCTCGGCATGGTGCTCGGCCTGAACCATGTGACCCACCGCGCGACGCTGTCGGCGATCACCCCGATCGTCATGCCCTCGATGAGTTCGCGCCGCATCGACGCGCGCGCCATTGCCCAGCTGCGCCGCGCGCCTTTCAGCATCTTCCAGCTGGACGGCACGGCCTATCCGGGCAACAGCGGCAGCCCCGTCTACAACCCCGACACGGGCGAAGTGCTGGCTGTTATTAATATGGTGTTCGTCAAGGGACTGAAGGAAACGGCGATCTCCACCCCCAGCGGCATCACCTATGCGGTGCCGGCCCAGTATGTGCAGGAGCTCCTGCAACGGAAGTGAAAAAAGAAAAGTATTTCAATCGTGCACGCCTTTTTCAAAAGCACGATTACGATACAATACGCCGGTTTGATGGCTAAATAACAATTTTGTGGCATTCATAACAGCGGGGCGCTGCCGGTCGCTGCATGCCGGGAAAGGAATTGACGTGAGCAAGATCATGACGAATCTGACGAAACTGGCGCTGGTCGCCGCTTGTGGCCTGGCCCTGGCCGGCTGCGCGAGCAAGCCGCCGGCGCCTTCGGCCGCCGCAATGGCCCAGGCCGCACCGGCCGACTACCTGATCGGACCGGGCGATGCCGTCAACATCATCGTCTGGCGTAACCCGGAGGTGTCGATGTCGGTGCCGGTGCGCCCGGACGGCAAGATCACCACCCCGCTGGTCGAGGACCTGCCCGCTGCCGGCAAGACCTCGACCGAACTGGCGCGCGACATCGAAAAGGCGCTGGCCAAGTTCATCCAGCAGCCGGTCGTGACCGTCGTCGTCACCGGTTTCGTGGGCAACTACGGCGAGCAGATCCGCGTGATCGGCCAAGCCGCCAAGCCGCAAGCCCTGGCCTA
Organism: Massilia sp. UBA2709; assembly: GCA_002354135.1. Taxonomy (GTDB): domain Bacteria; phylum Pseudomonadota; class Gammaproteobacteria; order Burkholderiales; family Burkholderiaceae_D; genus Telluria. The sequence continues at coordinate 3,483 of DEKZ01000456.1, forward strand.
CCGCCGCGACATGTCGCTGATGGATGTGCTGATCGCCGTCGGCGGCGTCACCGAATTCGCATCGGGTAACAAAGCCAGCATCATCCGCACCATCGACGGCCGCCAGGAAAAGCTGAACGTGCGCCTGGACGACCTGATCAAGGAAGGCGATATCTCGGCCAACATGCCGATGCGTCCGGGCGACATCCTCGTGATCCCGGAAAGCTTCTTCTGATCGGCTAACGTTGACCTGATTAGCTGTCGGGTTTTCTTACAACGACGCCCTGGCGGCGTCGTTGCATTTTGGTCCTGCCACTGCTCCGCCCGGCTAAGTGCTTGATTCGTTGTTGCATTTGGTTAATTCCGCTCGGCTGGTATGGGGCTTGCTTCAACGGTGAATAAAGCGCGTCACCGGACGCGGCTATGGCATACTTTCGATGAATCAGGAAAACGTCGATATGGAACATCAAGCAGACCGCAATGTGAATCCGCCCCAGGCACAAGGGCCCCACGATGTGCCGCAGCTCGACGCCCGCGGCGCCGCGCGGCGCCGCTTCACGCGTGCCGGCGTCGGTGCGGCCGGCGTCATCCTGACCCTGCACAGCCAGCCTGGCATGGCAGCGGAGCAAGTGCTCACCTGCGCCACGCCGTCCGGCTTCATGTCGATCAAGACCGCCAGCCATAATCCGCAGAATTCCTGCAGCAACAACCGTTCGCACGGTTACTGGAAGAACCATGGCAGCGCCTGGATGTCGAGCGCCGGCACCAACCCGGATGCCAAGTTCGGCGATGTATTGGCGGCGCGCGGCGACTATGCCGGCCTGGCGAACTACACGCTGATGCAAGTCCTTGAGCGTCCCAAGGAGGCCAAGGAAATCAAGGAGATCGACCGCAACAACGTGGCGATGCAGATCGTCACCGCGCTGCTCAATGCGCGCTCCTCGGCCCGTGCCGGCATCCCGAGCGTGCTGCCGGAGGACAAGGTCGTCGCCATGTGGGACGAATTCACGCTGACGGGCGGCTACAAACCGACCGGCAGCGCCACCCCCTGGACCGGCGCCGAGATCGCCGGCTACCTCGAGACCACCTTCCGCTAGGATGGGCGGCCCGTCGTGACGCATGCGTAGTTCGCCGATCTGGCGCCTGGCCCCCGGGCAGCGCCTGGTGCACCGCTGCCACGACGGCGAATGCGTGCTCTTCAACGACCTCTCGGGCGACACCCACCTGGTGGACGAGCTCACCCTCGGCCTGCTGCAGGCGCTGGCCGAGGCGCCGCAGTCAGCCAGTGCTCTGGCGGATGGCGGCGCCGATTCTCCCGAGCCTGCCGATCCCGACACCCTTGCCGCCCTCGACGAGCTGCTGTCCAGCCTGGCCGCACTCTACCTGGTCGAGGCGGTCCCATGCTGACCGTTGCCGCTCTCGGCCGCCGCGAACTCGGCGCGCGCCTGCGCGGCCCTGGCCTGCGCCTGCAGACCGGCCCTTTCGTGACCTGCGTGCAGAGCGCATTATCGCCCCTGGTCGACACCCTCGCCGACATGTACGCCGACTATCCGGTGCTGGAAGAGGGCGCGCTGGCCGACTTCCACGTGCGCCTGTCCGCTTCGCGCGGACTGCGCCGCCTGGTGCGGCCCCAGGTCCACTTCCACTACGACGGCATGACGCCGTTCCAGCCGCTGCCCCTGGACCAGGCTTTTCCCATGTTCGAATGGGCGATGAACTGGTGCGTCTCGAGCCAGGCCCATTCCTGGCTGGTGATCCACGCGGCCGTGATCGAGAAGGACGGGCGCGCGGCGATCCTGCCCGCGCCGCCCGGTTCCGGCAAGAGCACCCTGTGCGCCGCCCTGGTCAACCGCGGCTGGCGCCTGCTGTCCGACGAACTGACCCTGGTGCGGCTCGACGACGGGTACATTGACCCGCTGCCGCGCCCGGTGAGCCTGAAGAACGCCTCGATCGGCATCATCCGCGACTTTGCGCCCGCGGCCGCGTTCACCCGCCCGGTGGCCGACACCGTCAAAGGCACCGTGGCCCACATGCGCGCGTCCAGCGACAGCGTCGCGCGCGCGCTCGATCCGGCGCTGCCTTCCTGGATCGTGTTCCCGCAGTGGCGCGCCGGCGCCCCGGCCACGCTGCGCGAGGTGCCGCGCTCGCG
>DEKZ01000097.1:0-22321 GCA_002354135.1 Massilia sp. UBA2709
GCCGTCGTTCACGCCCGAGGCGTTACCGGCGGTGACGGTGCCGTCCGGCGTGACCACGCCCTTCAGTTTCGCCAGCGCTTCGATGCTGGTGTCCGGACGCGGATGTTCGTCGGTGTCGAACACGCGCGAGTCGCCCTTCTTGGAGTGGATCGTCACCGGGACGATTTCGTCCTTGAACAATCCGGCGGCATGCGCGCGCGCCCAGCGCTGCTGGCTTCGGATCGCGAACGCGTCCTGGTCCGCGCGGTTGACGTTGAAGTCCTTGGCCACGTTCTCTGCCGTTTCCGGCATCGAGTCGATGCCGTACTTCGCCTTCATGAGCGGGTTGACGAAACGCCAGCCGATGGTGGTGTCCTCGATCTTGGCCGCGCGGGAAAAAGCGGAGTCGGCCTTGCTCATCACGAAAGGCGCGCGCGTCATGCTTTCCGAGCCGCCGGCGATGACCAGGTTGGCCTGGCCCGACAGGATGGCGCGCGCGCCGATGCCGACCGCGTCCAGGCTGGAGCCGCACAGGCGGTTGATGGTGTTGCCCGGCACCTCGGGCGGCAGGCCGGCCAGCAGGCCCGCCATGTGGCCGACGTTCCGGTTGTCTTCGCCGGCCTGGTTGGCGCAGCCCCAGTACAGGTCGTCGACCATGGTCCAGTCCACGCCCTTGTTGCGCTCGATGAGGGCGGCGATCGGCAATCCCGCCAGGTCGTCGGCGCGTACCGAGGCGAGCGATCCGCCGTAGCGGCCGAAAGGGGTGCGGATGGCGTCGCAGATGAATGCGTCGGTCATTGAATGTCTCCTCGTATTCAGGTGTTCTTGGGGCGCTTGTCGACCACGCGCCGGGCCTTGCCGGTCATGGTGCGCTCGATGCCCATCGGCGGGGTCAGGGTCACTTTCGTGGTCACGCCGACATAGGTCTTGATGCAGTGCTGCAGCTCGCGGCACAGGGCGTCGACCGTGTCCGGCGGAGTAGCGGCGTCGCGCAGTTCGCCGAACACTTCCAGCGTGTCCAGGTGGCCGTCCTTGGCGACGACCAGCTGGTACTGCGGCGCCAGCGCCGGCATCTTGAGCACCAGTTCCTCGATCTGGCTCGGGAACACGTTCACGCCGCGGATGATCAGCATGTCGTCCGAGCGGCCGGTAATGCGGCCCATGCGGCGCATCGAGCGCGAGGTCGGCGGCAGCAAACGGGTCAGGTCGCGCGTGCGGTAGCGGATGATGGGCAGCGCTTCCTTCGACAGCGAGGTGAACACCAGTTCGCCCTCTTCGCCGTCGGGCAGCACTTCGCCGGTCTCGGGATCGATGATCTCGGGGTAGAAATGGTCTTCCCAGATCACCGGGCCATCCTTGCTCTCGATGCACTCGCTGGCCACGCCCGGTCCCATCACTTCGGACAGGCCGTAGATGTCGACCGCATCGATGCCGGCCTTCTGTTCGATCTCGGCGCGCATGGCGTTGGTCCAGGGCTCGGCGCCGAAGATGCCGACCTTCAGCGAAGACTGCGCCGGGTCCAGTCCCTGGCGCTTGAACTCTTCGACGATGTTCAGCATGTAGGACGGCGTGACCATGATGATCGAGGGCTGGAAGTCGCAGATCAGCTGTACCTGCTTCTCGGTCTGCCCGCCCGACATCGGCACCACCGTGCAACCCAGGCGCTCGGCGCCGTAGTGGGCGCCCAGGCCGCCCGTGAACAGGCCATAGCCGTAGGCCACGTGGACCATGTCGCCAGGGCGGCCGCCGGCCGCGCGGATCGAGCGCGCGACCACACCGGCCCAGGTGTCGATGTCGCGCTGGGTGTAACCCACGACGGTTGGACGCCCGGTGGTGCCGGAGGACGCGTGCACGCGCACCACCTGCTCGCGCGGCACGGCGAACAGGCCGAAGGGGTAGTTGTCGCGCAGGGTCTTCTTCTCGGTGAACGGGAACTTCGCCAGGTCGGCGAGGGTTTTCAGGTCCTCCGGATGCACGCCTGCCACGTCGAAGGCCTTGCGGTAGTGCGGCACGTTCTCGTAGGCGTGCTTCAAGGACCATTTCAGGCGCTCGAGCTGCAGCGCCTGCAGTTCGTCGCGGCTGGCGCGTTCGATCGGTTCCAGCTCGCCGGGCGAGGGAATGCGTTGGACCATCTGTGTCTCCTTCTCAGCTGTGTTTCAGGCGGCGCCTATCAAATGTCGAACTACGCGTTCACCTCGGCCACCATCCCGCTCACGCGGTGCGACTTGCCGCGGAAGAGCGCGATCGTCTTTCCTTCGGCATTGGTCACGGTGACGTCGTAGACGCCGGTCTTGCCGGAAAGCGCCCGCTCCACCGCTTCGGCCGTCATCAGGTCGCCTTCGCGTCCCGGGGACAGGTAATCGATGGTGCAGCCGGCGCCGACCGTGTTGAAATTGTGCGAGTTGCAGGCGAAGGCGAAGGCGCTGTCGGCCAGCATGAAGATGAAGCCGCCGTGGCAGGTCGCATGCCCGTTGAGCATGTCGGCGCGCACGCGCATGCTCATGCGCGCATAGCCGGGGCGGATCGCGTCGAGGGTCATGCCCAGTGCCTGGCTGGCCGGGTCGCGTTCGTACATCGTCTTGCCGGCCAGTTCGGCCAGTGCCTGCGGGTCGTGCAATTGGTTGCTGGTCTGGACGCTATGCATGGAATCGGGCTCCGGTCGGGTTGGCGGCCAGCTTGCGGCGCAGGAGCGGCGAGACGCGGTAGCGGTCTTCGCCATAGGTGGCGGCAAGGTTCGCCAGCACCGTCACGATGTGGTGAATGCCGACGGAATCGGCCCAGGCCAGCGGCCCGCGCGGATAGTTCACGCCTTTTTGCATCGCAATGTCGACCGCGATGGCGCTGCACACGCCCTGGTTGACGGCGTCGGCCGCTTCGTTGGCCAGCATCGCCACCGTGCGCATCACGGCCATGCCGGGCACGTCGTCCAGGCGCGAGACCTCGAAGCCGGCGGCCTGGAACATGCCGACCACCGAGTAATACGCTTCGTCGCTGCACTGGTCGGCGCGCGCCAGCGCGATGCGCGTGGCTTTCGCATGGTCCAGCAACAGGTCGTAGACCACCGTGTTCGGATGGTTGTTGGCGGCGGCGCGCTCGGTGGCGCTGCGTCCGTCGGTGAGGAAGATGGCTGCGCCGTTGCAGTGGAAGGCCGGGGCCTCGTGCTTTTCGGCGCCGGCCAGCGGTTCGCGGTGGGTGACGGTGAAGCCGGCGGCGCCCAGGCGCGCTTCCATCGGACTCAGGATGCTGTTGGTGATTTCGCGGCGCACGCTGATGCCGACCGTGCTCGGACGCTCCTGCTGCGGCTCGACCTGGGGCGCCGGTTTCGCGGCATCCAGGTCGTAGCGGTAGAAGCCGCGTCCCGTCTTGCGGCCGAGGAAGCCGGCATTCACCAGCTCCTGCTGCAGGATCGACGGCGTGTAGCGCTGGTCGCCATAGTAGGCGGCGTGCACCGATTGCGTGACCGAGAAATTCACGTCGTGGCCTATCAGGTCCATCAGCTCGAACGGCCCCATGCGAAAGCCCCCGCAATCGCGCATGATCGCGTCTAGCGTGGCCGGGTCGGCGGCGCGCTCGAGCAGCAGGCGCAGCGCTTCGGCATAGTAGGGACGCGCGACGCGGTTGACGATGAAGCCGGGCGTGGACTTCGCGTGCACCGGGTCCTTGCCCCAGGCTGCGGCGGTGGCGTAGACGGAGTCGGCCACCTGCTTGCTCGTGGCGAGACCGCTGATCACCTCGACCAGGGCCATCAATGGCACCGGATTGAAGAAGTGCATGCCGACCAGGCGCTCGGGACGGCGCAGCGGCGCCGCGATTGCGGTCACCGAGATCGAAGAGGTATTCGTCGCCAGGATGCAGCGCGCGTCGACGATGCCTTCCAGCTCGTTGAAGAGCTTGCGCTTGGCGTCCAGGTTCTCGACGATGGCTTCGATGACGAGCGAAGCATCGCTTACCTGGGCCAGCGTGTCGACCGTTTTCAGGCGCTCGCGCGCCAGGTCGGCGTCGACCGCGCCCATGCGGCCCTTCTCGACCAGCTTGTCGTAGACCTTGCCGATCTCATCGATGGCTTTCGCGGCCGCCTCGGGCCGCGTGTCGAACAGGCGTACTTCGTGGCCGCTGGCGGCGGCGATCTGGGCAATGCCGGAACCCATCGCGCCGCTGCCGATCACGGCCACGACGCTGCCCTTGGCTAATGCCTCCATCCTCATTCTCCCTTGAACTGGGCCGGACGCTTGGCGATGAAGGCGGCGACGCCTTCGCGGTAGTCGTGGCTGTAGCCCAGCTCGCGCATCATCTCGCCTTCCAGCTTCAGTTGTTCCGGCAGGGTGTTGGCATAGCTGGCCTGCAGCGCCTTCTTGGTGAAGGCCAGGCCTTTCGTCGGCGCGCTGGCAAAGTGATCGGCCATGGCCAGGGCTTCGTCCATCAGCGCCTCGTCCGGCACGCAGCGCCAGATCAGGCCCCACTCCTCGGCCTTCTCGGCCGTGAGCTTCTCGCCCAGCATGGCCAGACCCGTAGCGCGGGCATGGCCGATCAGGCGCGGCAGATGCCAGGTGCCGCCGGTGTCGGGGATCAGGCCGAGCTTGCAGAAAGCTTCGATGAAGCTGGCGGACTTGGCGGCCAGGACGATGTCGCAGGCCAGCGCCAGGTTGGCGCCGGCGCCGGCGGCCACGCCGTTCACGGCGCAGATGACCGGCATCGGCAGCGAACGCAGCGCCATGACCAGCGGCGCATAGAATTTTTCCACCGACTCTCCCAGGTCCACGCCCGGGGCGCCCGGCGCGACCGCGCGGTCGGCCAGGTCCTGGCCGGCGCAAAAACCCCGGCCGGTGCCGGTCAGCACCAGCACGCGCACCGACTTGTCGGCCTGCAGCTTGTCCAGTGCATCGCGCACTTCGAGGTGCATGGCCTGGGTAAAACTGTTCAGGCGGTCGGGGCGGTTCAGGGTCAGGACGGCGACGCCGTCTTCGATGGTGAGTTTGATCGATTCGTAGCTCATGGATGTCTCCTCCAAGTCTCGTTATTGGTTTTTACTCGTGCTGGTCGAAGTCGACGATGACCTTGTCGGTGATCGGGAAGGCCTGGCAGGACAGGACGAAGCCGCGCGCCACTTCGTAGTCTTCCAGCGCGTAGTTCACGTCCATCTCGACATTGCCCTCGACGACCTTGCAGCGGCAGGTCGAGCAGACGCCGCCCTTGCAGGAGTAGCGCATGTCGATGCCTGCGCGCAGGCCGGCGTCCAGGATCGATTCCTTGTCCTTGTCCATCGTGAAGCTGGCGGCGCTGCCGTCCATGATCACGGTGACTTCGGTCTGGTGCGCGGCGCCCACCTCGATCTTGCGCGGCTTGTGCTCGTGCTTGGGAATGCTGGCGGCGAACAGCTCGATGCGGATCTTCTCCTTCGCCATGCCCGCTTCCTGCAGCGACTTCGAGACGCCGTGCATCATGTCTTCCGGACCGCAGATGAAGGCGACATCGATGTCGTTGATGTCGATCCAGTGCTTGAGGAAGGCGCTGCACTTCTCGCCGGTGATACGGCCGTTGAACAGCTCGATGTCCTGCTGCTCGCGGCTCATCACATAGACCAGTTTGAGGCGGCCCATGTACATGTCCTTCAGGTCGGTCAGCTCGTCGCGGAAGATCACTGACGAGGAAGCGCGGTTGCCGTAGACCAGGGTGAAGCGGCTCTTCGGTTCGGCCTGCAGGGTGGTCTTGATGATCGAGAGGATGGGCGTGATGCCGCTGCCGGCGGCAAAGGCCAGGTAGTGGCGTTCGCTCTCGGGCTCGAGCGGCACGTTGAAGTGGCCCATCGGCGGCATCACTTCCAGGGTGGCGCCCGGCTGCAGGTGTTCGTTGGCCCAGCTCGAGAACAGGCCGCCCGGGGTGCGCTTGATCGCCACGCGCAGCTGCTCGTCCTGCACCGCCGAGCAGATCGAATAGGAGCGGCGCACGTCCTCGCCGTCGATCATGGCGCGCAGGGTCAGGTGCTGGCCCTGCTGGTAGGCGAAGGTTTGTTTCAGTTCGGGCGGCACGGCGAAGGTGACCGCGATGGCGTCGCGCGTCTCGTGCTTCACCTTGGCGACGGTCAGTGGATAGAATTTGCTCATGGTTTAAGCTTTAATGCGCTAGCTTTAATGGCACTTGAAGTAATCGAAAGGCTCGCGGCAATCCAGGCATTTGTACAAGGCCTTGCAGGGCGTCGAGCCGAACTGGCTGGTCAGCTGGGTATGCTTCGAGCCGCAATGCGGGCAGGCGACTTCGGGCTCGACGAAAGCACTGCGCTTGATACCGCCGTGCAGGCCGCTGCGCAGTCCACTTATATCGATGGCCTGCTGCACCGGCGGCGCGATGCCGTAGCCCTTCAGGGCGGCCTTGCCGGACTCGCTCATCCAGTCGGTGGTCCAGGCTGGGGAAAGTTGGGTCACGATGCGCAGCTTCTCGATGCCGCGCGCATGCAGGGTGTCGCTCACCGCGTCCGAAATCACCTGCATCGCCGGGCAGCCGGAATAGGTCGGCGTGATGGTCACCACGCACTCGTCTCCGTCAAACGCGACGCCGCGCACGATGCCCAGGTCCACCACCGAGATCACCGGGATCTCGGGGTCGGGCACCTCGCCGAGCCAGGACCAGACCTGCTCGATGCTGACGCCCTGGGCAATCATCACCACTCCGCTCCGGGGTAGGCCCGCTGCAGGAACTGCATCTCGGCCAGGATGTAGCCGAGGTGTTCGCTGTGGCGGCCCTGCTTGCCGCCGCGCTGCATCCAGGCGTCGGGCGAAGGCATCGTCAGCGTCGCCTCGGCGAAGATCTCGCTCACGTGCTCGAGGAAGGCGGCGCGCAAGCCTTCGACTGGCGGGGCGATGCCCTGCTCGACCATCGCGTTGTCGATCTCGTCGTAGAGGAAGACTTCGCCGGTGTACATCCAGAGCTCGTCGGCCGCCGTCTGCATCTTCGCGTGGCTGACGTCGGTGCCGTCGCCCAGGCGCACCACCAAATCGCCGCTGCGGCGCAGGTGGTAGGTCACTTCCTTCACCGATTTCTCGGCGATCTCGGCGATGCGGCGGTCGCCCGACTTCAGCAGGCCCTGCATCAGGAAGTAGTGCCAGGTGTCGAAGAAGAACTGGCGCATCATCGTGTCGGCGTAGCTGCCGTTCGGCTGCTCGACCAGCAGGACGTTGCGGTAGTCGTGGGCGTCGCGGTGGAAGGCGATGCGGTCCTCGTCGCGGCCCTTGCCTTCGAGTTCGCCGGCGCAGGTCAGCCACATGCGCGTTTGACCCAACAAGTCCAGCGCGACGTTGGTCAGGGCCATGTCTTCTTCCAGGGCCGGGCCCTTGCCGCAGAGCTGGGAGAGCTGCTGCGAGAGGATCAGGGCGTTGTCGCCCTGGCGCAGCACATACTCGATCTTTGCATCCATGACCGTGCTCACAGGTTCTTGACTTCTTCCGGCATCGGGAAGAAGGTCGGGTGGCGGTAGACCTTGCTGTTGGCCGGCTCGAACAGCGCTTCCTTGTCAGAAGGGCTGGAAGCGACGATGTCGGCGGCGCGCACGACCCAGATCGAGACGCCTTCGTTGCGGCGGGTGTAGACGTCGCGTGCGTTGTTGATCGCCATCTCGGCGTCAGGGGCGTGCAGGCTGCCGACGTGCTTGTGGGCGAGGCCGTGCTGGCTGCGGATGAAAACTTCCCACAGGGGCCATTCTTTGCTCATGGTTGTCTCCAGTGATGCTGGTGTTTGTTCTGGTGCTGCCCGTTTTGCGGGCGACGTTTTAACGCCGTCGGTGCAAGGAGCCGTGCGTAACGCGTGGGCACNNGTACCGCGTGGGCACGGAGTGCCCACCCTACGGTTAGCCGCCGCAGCTATTTATGCTGCGGCTTTTTTGGCGGCTTTTTTCTCGGCGTGGGCGACCAGGGCGTCGCGGAACCACTCGCCGTCTTCATACGCTTTCACGCGGGTGCGCAGGCGCTCGCGGTTGCAGGGGCCGTTGCCCTTGAGGACGTTGTGGAATTCGCTCCAGTCGATCTCGCCGAAGTCGTAGTGGCCGGTTTCCTCGTTCCACTTGAGGTCGGGGTCGGGAATTGTCAGGCCCAGGTATTCGGCTTGCGGCACGGTCTGGTCGACCATGCGCTGGCGCAGTTCGTCGTTCGAGAACAGCTTGATGCGCCACTTGGTCGACTGCGCGCTGTTCACCGATTCGGCGTCCGACGGGCCGAACATCATCAGCGACGGCCACCACCAGCGGTTCAGGGCATCCTGCGCCATCGCCTTCTGCTCGGGCGTGCCCTTGGCCAGGCTCATCATGATGTCGTAGCCCTGGCGCGCGTGGAAGGACTCTTCCTTGCAGACGCGGATCATGGCGCGTGCATAAGGGCCATAGGAGCAGCGGCAGAGCGGGATCTGGTTGATGATGGCCGAGCCGTCGACCAGCCAGCCGATCGCGCCCATGTCGGCCCAGCTCAGGGTCGGGTAATTGAAGATGCTCGAATACTTGGCCTTGCCGGAATGCAGGGCGGCGAGCAGCTCGTCGCGCGAGACGCCCAGGGTTTCGGCGGCGCTGTACAGGTAGAGGCCGTGCCCGGCTTCGTCCTGGATCTTGGCCAGCAGCACGGACTTGCGTTTCAGCGTCGGTGCGCGCGTGACCCAGTTGCCTTCCGGCAGTTGGCCGACGATCTCGGAGTGCGCGTGCTGGGAGATCTGGCGGATCAGGGTCTTGCGGTAAGCCTCGGGCATCCAGTCCTTCGGCTCGATCTTGATGCCCTCGTCGATACGGGCCTGGAATGCCTGTTCCTCGGCACTCATGTCGTCTTGCGTCTGGACCTTTTTCAGGCCCGTTTCCACCATCTGCGCGTACATGGTCTGTCTCCCATTGCAAACATCGTGAAAGGATAATACGATACAAAAAAAGAGATGTACACCGAAATTTTGAATCATATTGAGAAGCAACAGCGACAGGACAAACCACGGGATTCCATGAAGCAAATGACTAGCCAAGAGTGGATTGCCCACTGTCTCGCCATCGATCCGCCGCGCTCGAAATCCCTGGTCATGACCGTGATGGGTGACGCCATCGCGCCCCACGGCGGCGCGGCCTGGCTGGGCAGCCTGATCGAGCTGCTCGCCCCCCTCGGCGTGACCGACCGCCTGCTGCGCACCAGCGTGTTCCGCCTGGTGCAGGAAGGCTGGCTGACGGCCAGCCGCGAGGGCCGGCGCAGCCGCTATGCCTTCGATGCGAAGTCCCTGCCGCGCTTCCAGCGCGCCGACCGCCGCATCTACGCCCCGCCCGGCCTGCACTGGGATGGCCGCTGGACCCTGGTGCTGGCGCCGAACGGCAGCATCGACGGCGAGCTGCGCACGGCGGTAAGAAAAGAGTTGCAGTGGGAAGGTTTTGCCATGCTGGGGCCGGGCCTGCTGGCGCATCCGGCGGCCGACGTCGACGGCCTGGCTGACGCGCTGGAACGCACCGGGGCGAACGGCAAGGTGTTCGTGTTGACGGCCTCCGAATTGCCGGACGCCGGCTCGCGCCCGCTGCGCGAGCTCGTGGGCGAAGGCTGGGACCTGACCGCCGTAGCGCAAAGCTACCGCGACTTCATCGCCCGCTTCACGCCGCTGCTGGCCCTGCTGCGCGACGAAGGCGAGGTGACGCCGGAGGCGGCGTTTGCGATCCGCTCGCTGCTGATCCACGCTTATCGCCGGCTGCAGCTGCACGACCCGCTGCTGCCGATCGAGCTGCTGCCCGAGCCCTGGCCGGGGTCGGATGCCTACGAGGTGGCGCGCGCGGTCTACCTGCTGGTGTATGCGCAGGCCGAGCTGCACATCGATGCGGTGCTGCGGCGCGAGGACGAGGCGGCGCCATCTGCCGATGAGGCGTTTTATCAGCGATTTGGGGGCTTGCGCGGCTGATCGGGCGGTGAGACCGCGTGGGCACGAGTGCCCACCCTACGCCCTTCGATCAGGCCGCCACCATGCGCACGAGCGGGTTTTCGTAGGGTGGGCTCTTGAGCCCACGCGGTCTCACCGTTTGCATGATCGGCGCCATGAAACACGCCCTCGCACCGAATACGAAACCGGGTATCATCTCGGCTTTACGCCATTCATCCGGGACACACCATGTCTATCAAGATCAGCAGCCAGTTCGACGCTGGCGCCATCGAGGTCGTGAACGCCACAAGCGCGAACGCCATCGACCTGAACATCCGCAAGGATTCGCACGCCGACATCATCCAGTGGTTCTACTTCCGCCTGCAGGGCGCGCAAGGCCAGGCCTGCACCATCCGCTTCCTGAACGCCGGCCAGGCCGCCTATCCGGCCGGCTGGGAAGGCTACCAGGCGATGGCGAGCTATGACCGCGTCAACTGGTTCCGCGTGCCGACCTCGTTCGACGGCCAGGTCATGACCATCGAGCACACCCCGGGCATGGACAGCGTCTACTACGCCTACTTCGAGCCCTACTCGTGGGAACGCCACCTGGAGCTGCTCGACCGCGCCCAGATGAGCGAGCACGTGCGCATGGTCGACCTGGGTTCGACCGTCGACGGCCGCGACCTGAACATGCTGGTCATCGGCGAACCCTCGCCCGAAAAGAAGAAAGTCTGGGTCATCGCGCGCCAGCACCCGGGCGAGACCATGGCCGAGTGGTTCGTCGAGGGCATGCTCGACGCCCTGCTCGACCCGGCCCACCCGTTCGGGCGTCAGTTATTGAATGAAACCGTGTTCTACGTGGTCCCGAACATGAATCCGGACGGTTCCGTCCGCGGCAACCTGCGCACCAACGCGGCCGGCGCCAACCTGAACCGCGAGTGGCTGAACCCGACCATGGAGCGCAGCCCCGAAGTCTTCCTGGTCAAGCAGAAGATGCACGAAACCGGCGTCGATCTCTGCCTGGACGTGCATGGCGACGAAGGCCTGCCCTATGTCTTCGTGGCCGGCAGCGAATCCCTGCCGAACTTCACGCCCGAGCAGGATGCGGCGCAGAAGCGCTTCATCGCCGACTTCAAGATCGCCAGCCCGGACTTCCAGGACGTGCACGGCTACGGCGAATCGCCCTACACCGAAGAGACGCTGACCATGGGTTCGCCGCACATCACCCACGCCTTCGGCTGCCTGTCGCTGACCCTGGAACTGCCGTTCAAGGACAACGCCAACGATCCGGATCCGCAGGTCGGCTGGGACGGCGCGCGCAGCGCCCGCCTCGGCGCCGCCGTGCTGCAGCCAGTGCTGCAGTCGATCCGCGCGATCAAGTAAGCAAATCCACGATGCCCCGCCTGCCGGGGCATTTTCATTTTCCTTTTCACGACCAGCACATCATGTCCGTTTTCGCCGCACCCGTCTTCGACGCCACCGTCATCTATAACGGCCAGGAGCTCTTCAAGGGCCAGGGCGCTGCCCGGGGCTGGGCCGAGAAGGTCGCCAAGGAACTCGAGACCGAGATCACGGTCGAGAAGATCGGCACCGGCTGGGCGCTGCGCGGCCAGGTCGACGGCGTCGACGTTACCTGGGGTATCTACGGCCAGCGCCTGAGCCGTATCGAGGCCGCCTGAACGGCAGGTATTGTGGCCGTTAGGCAACGCGTCGCGGGAGCCTGCGTTCGCCGAAGCACTCTATAATGCATTATCGGCAGATGCCGGCGGCGCCATCACAACCGGTCGGGCATGCGACGGCTCCACGCCACCAGCGGCGCAGCAGTCGATCCCGTCCCATCCATAGGCCGTTTCATGAATACCGCATCTCCCTCGCACAGTGTGCTCCCGGACGCATCCCCGCGCATGTCCACCGGTATTCCGGGGCTCGACGACATCCTTGGCGGCGGCCTGACCCCGCAGCGGGTCTACCTGGTCGAGGGCACGCCGGGCACGGGCAAGACCACGCTGGGCCTGCAATTCCTGCTCGACGGCGTGGCCAGGGGCGAGTGCGGCCTGTACATCACCCTGTCGGAAACCGCCGACGAACTGCGCGCCGTCGCTGCCAGCCACGGCTGGTCGCTCGACGCGCTGGCGATCCACGAGCTGGCCGGCGACGAGGCGCTCGATCTCGATTCCCAGCAGTCGGTGTTCCACCCGTCGGAGGTCGAGCTGGGCGAGACCACGCGCAAGGTGATGGACGAAGTCGACAGCCTGAAGCCGGTGCGCGTGGTGTTCGACAGCATGTCCGAAATGCGCCTGCTGGCCCAGAATCCCCTGCGCTACCGGCGCCAGATCCTCGCACTGAAGCAGTTCTTCGCGGCGCGCGCCTGCACCGTGCTGCTGCTCGACGATAAATCCAGCGCCTCGGACCAGCACCTGCATAGCATCGCGCACGGCGTCATCAGCCTGGAGCAGATCGCCAAGGAGTTCGGCAAGGAGCGGCGCCGCGTGAACATCGTCAAGATGCGCGGCATCCGCTTCCGCGGCGGCTTCCACGACTACAACCTGGACACCGGCGGCATCGTCATCTACCCGCGCCTGGTGGCGGCGGAACACATCCGCGACTTCGCCCCGGCCATCAGCTCCAGCGGCGCGATCGGCTTCGACCGCCTGCTGGGCGGGGGCCTGGTGCGCGGCACGAATACCCTGATGGTCGGACCGTCCGGCATCGGCAAGACCACCCTGTCGGTGCGCTGCCTGCTGGCCGCGCTCGAGCGCGGCGAAAAGGCATCCTTCTACCTGTTCGACGAGGGCCTGGGTACCTTCTTCGCGCGCAGCGCGGCGCTCGGCATGCACCTGCGCCCCTATGCCGACAGCGGCCAGCTGCGCATCTCCCACATCGACCCGGCCGAACTCTCACCCGGTGAATTCGCCCAGATGCTGCGCGACGCGGTCGAGCTGCACGACGTGCGCTTCATCGTCATCGACAGCCTGAACGCCTACCTGCAGGCGATGCCGGGCGAGCAGTACCTGACGCTGCAGATGCACGAGCTGCTGTCCTACCTGAACCAGCAGGGCGTGACCACGGTGCTGGTGCTGGGCCAGCATGGCCTGATCGGCGAAGTGCGCAGCGACGTCGACCTGAGCTACCTGTCCGACACCACAGTGCTGATGCGCTTCTTCGAATCGGACGGGCGCCTGCGCCGCGCGCTCACCGTCATCAAGAGCCGCACCGCGACCCACGCGCTCACGATCCACGAACTGCAGCTCGGTGCCGACGGCATCCGCATCGGCGAGCCGCTCGAGGGGTTCGAGGGCGTGTTGACCGGCCTGCCGACCTATCGCGGCAAGACGCCGATGATGGCGCCCAATTCCGATGCCGTCCGCTAGCACTGTCGACGAACGCGTCCTGATCTTCGCGCCGCGCGGACGCGATGCCGAAGTCATGTGCTCGGTCCTCGCGGCCGAGGGCTTCGGCTGCGCCACCGTGGCCGATTTCGGGGCCTTCGTCGAACGCATCGAAGCCGGCGCCGGCGCGGCCGTCGTCGCCGAGGAAGCGCTGGCCGGCGTCGACCTCGCGCGCCTGCGCGCCTGGCTCGGGCAGCAGCCGCCCTGGTCGGACTTCCCCTTCGTAATCTTGCTGGGCAAGCCCATCGGCCCGGCGCCGGAGGGTGCCCGCGCCCGCATCCACGAGCTCGGCAACGTGATCCTGCTCGAGCGCCCGATCAATACCCAGACCCTGCGCAGCGCCGTGGCCTCGGCCCTGCGCGCGCGGCGCCGCCAGTACCAGGCGCGCGACGTGCTGGCCGACCGCGAGCGCACCGCCGCCAGCCTGCTGCAAAGCCAGGAGGCGCTGGTGAACCTGAACGAGACGCTGGAGATGCGCATCGAGGAACGCACGCGCGCCCTGGCCCAGGCCAACGACCGCCTGATGAACGAGGTGATCGAGCGCGAGCGCGTCCAGCAGGCGATGGTGCAGTTCCAGAAGATGGAGGCGGTCGGCCGCCTCACCGGCGGCATCGCCCACGACTTCAACAACCTGCTCAACGTGGTCCAGGGCAGCATCGACCTGATCCTCCTGACCTCGAAGGACGAGGCCGCGAAGAAGCGCGCCGAGATCGCGCGCCGCGCCTGCCAGCGCGGCGGCAAGCTCACCAGCCAGTTACTCGCCTTCTCGCGCAACCAGAGCCTGGACCTGCGCCGGCTCGACGTCGGCGCCCTGTTCGAGGGCGTGCGCGAGCTGGTCGCCACCTCGCTCGGTTCGAGCATCCGCCTGCAGTTCGAGGTCGATACGCCGGGCACCGGCGTGATGGCCGACACCAACCAGATGGAGATGGCGCTCCTGAACCTGGCGATCAATGCGCGCGACGCGATGCCCGGCGGCGGCGAGCTGCGCTTTTCGGCGGGCGCGGCCATGCCGCCCCAGGGCCTGCTGCCGGCGGGCGACTATGTGCGCATCGCCGTCACCGACAGCGGCCAGGGCATGCCGCCGGAGATCGCGGCGCGCGTCTTCGAGCCCTTCTTCACCACCAAGGGCGTGGGCAAGGGAACGGGCCTGGGCCTGAGCCAGGTCTACGGCATGGCCCAGCAGTCGGGCGGCGCGGCGCGCATCCTGAGCGAAGCCGGCGTCGGCACCACGGTCGAGATCTGGCTGCGCGCGGCGGGAGGAAAAGACGACGCGGCAGCGGCGCCCGCAACGATGTTGCCGCCGCCGCGCCGCAGCGGCCACATCCTGGTGGTCGAGGACGACGATTTCGTGCGCCAGTCGATGGTGGAGTCGCTCGAGGCGCTCGGCCACACGGTGGCGCAGGCGGCCGACGGCGAAGCGGGCCTGCGCGAACTGCAGCAGGCGCGGCCCGACCTGATCATTACCGATTACCTGATGCCGGGCATTACCGGGGCCGAACTGGTGCAGCGGGCGCGGCGCAGCTTCCCGGACGTGCCGATGATGATCGCCACCGGCTATGCCGACATGCGCGCCATCGAAGAAGTGATTGCGGAAGACATGGTGCTGCGCAAGCCCTTCCAGCTGGCCGAACTGGCGGCGAGCGTGGAGCGGGCGCTGGGAAAAAACGAGAAAGCGGCCGGCGGGGCGGCCAGGGGCTAGCCGGCGGCAGTGACTGACTTCAAGCGCCGCCTTCAGTTACCGGCTTGTTGCCGACCTCAGTTGCGGACCTCAGTTGCCAATTTCAAGCGCCGACTTCAGGCGCAATACACGCCCCGATTAGAGCTGCACGCCGAGGTGCTGCTTCACCCAGGCGTGGGCATCCTCGACGGTATCGAAGTGCACGGTGGCGATCACCGTTTTGTCGTGCGCCAGGCAGCTGGCGTAAACGCGCTTCTCGTCGGCCGAGCTGAGCAGGTCGGACTGGGGCGAGAGCTCGACCGACGCCACCAGGTCCAGGTTCAGCAGCTGGGCTTTCTTCGGATTGTTTTCCTTGTCGATACGAACGAATTTGCTCATGGCTTTCCTTGTTGAGTGAATCAGTTACCTGCCACGACCATCTTCTCGATCAGGATCGACCCGGTCGACTTGTTACCGCGCTGTAGCACGTCGTTGCCGACGCCAACGATCTGCTGGAACATCTCGCGCATGTTGCCGGCGATCGTGATCTCCTCGACCGGATACTGGATCACGCCGTTCTCGACCCAGTAGCCCGAGGCGCCGCGCGAATAGTCGCCGGTGACGTAGTTCACGCCCTGCCCCATCAGCTCGGTCACCAGCAGGCCGGTGCCCATCTTGCGCAGCATGCCCTCGAAGGTGTCGGCCAGCTTGGTTTCATCGGACGTGATGGTGAGGTTGTGCGAGCCGCCGGCGTTGCCGGTGGTTTGCATGCCCAGCTTGCGCGCCGAGTAGGAAGACAGGAAGTAACCCTGCAGCACGCCGTCCTTGACGACCTTGCGGCGCACCGTGCGCACGCCCTCTTCGTCGAAGGGCGAGGAGCCGACTTCACCGATCAGGTGCGGGTCTTCGACGATCTGGATGTGGTCGGGGAAGACCGGTTTGCCCAGGGTGTCGAGCAGGAAGGTCGACTTGCGGTAGAGCGAGCCGCCCGACACCGCCTGGACAAAAGCACCGAGCAGGCCGGCGGCCAGCGGCGCTTCGAACAGCACCGGGCAGGTGCGGGTGTCGAGCTTGCGCGCGTTCAGGCGCGCCAGGGCGCGCTCGGCGGCGTAGCGGCCCACCGCTTCCGGCTTGGCCAGCTTCTTCGGGTCGCGCGCCGAGGTGTACCAGTCGTCGCGCTGCATTTTATTGCCCTTGCCGGCGATCGGCGCCACCGACATGGTGTGGCGCGAGAACGGGTAGCCGCCGATGAAGCCGCGGGTGTTGGCGGCCACGAAGTGGGACTGCTGCACGTAGACGCTGGCGCCTTCGCTGTTGGTGATGCGCGGGTCGACGTCGAAGGCCGCGTTCTCGCAGCGCTGGGCCAGTTCGACCGCTTCCTCGGTGGAGATCTGCCACGGGTAGCACAGGCGCAGGTCGCGCGGATTCATTTCCAGCATGTCGGCGTCGGGCAGGCCGGCGCAGTCGTCCTCGGCGGTGAAGCGGGCGATGTTCCAGGCCGCTTCCACGGTCGCCTTCAGGGAGGCCTCGGAAAAATCCGAGGTGCTGGCGTTGCCGCGGCGCTGGCCGCTGTAGACCGTGACGCCGATGCCCTTGTCGCGGTTCTGCTCGATGGTCTCGATCTTGCCTCGACGTACCGACACCGACAACCCGCTACCCTCGCTGATCTCCACCGAAGCGTCGGTGGCGCCCTGTTCGCGGGCAAAAGCGAGCACGTTGCGCGCCAGCTCCTTCAACTGGTCCTGGGTGTGGGTAAAAACGGAGTCGTTCATGTCGTGTTTTTCGTAGCGAGCCCTAAAACAGTTATCATAGCAGCCGTTTACTGTTTTCACTGATCGGCCCAGCGCCAATCGGATCATCCATATCATGCCTAATGCAAATCGCGGCTCGGTGGGCTTCCAGTCCAACGAGTTCGAGCAAGAATACGAACGTCCCTCCAAGTCTGAACTCAAGCGCCAGATGGAAGAGTTACAGAAGCTGGGAGCCCAACTCGTTGCCGAGCCGCGCGACCGCGTCAAGCGCGTGCCGATGCCCGACGAGGTGAAGGACGCCATCCTGATGTGCCAGACCATCACCAACCACGAGGGCCGCCGCCGCCAGCTGCAGTACGTCGGCAAGATGATGCGCACCCTCTCGGACGAGGAAGTGGCCGTCATCCAGCGCACCATCGACAGCTGGAAAGGCGCATCGAAGGCCGAGACGGCCGCCCTGCACGCCCTGGAGCGCCGCCGCGAGAAGCTGCTCACCGACGACAAGGCGCTGACCGAGCTGCTCTCCGAGCACCCGGAACTGGACGTGCAGCACCTGCGCACTCTGATCCGCAACGCACGCAAGGAACAGGCGGAAAACAAGCCGCCGAAGGCCTACCGCGAACTGTTCCAGATCCTGAAGGAGCTGGGCAAGCAGAACAAGAACGCTGGCGGCGACGAGGAATCCGATGACGACGAGCCCGCAGACGAATAATCCGGAAGAACTGGTGGTCGGCCTGGTGTCGGTCTCGGACCGCGCCAGCGGCGGCGTCTACGAGGACAAGGGCATCCCTGCCCTGCAGGACTGGCTGGCGTCCGCCATCACCACGCCCTACCGGATCGAGCCGCGCCTGATCCCCGACGAGCGCGCACAGATCGAGAAGACCCTGGTCGAGCTGGTCGACGCCGTGGGCTGCCACCTGGTGCTCACCACCGGCGGCACCGGTCCGGCGCGGCGCGACGTCACGCCCGAGGCGACGCTGGCTGTCGGCACCAAGGAAATGCCGGGCTTCGGCGAGCAGATGCGCCAGATCAGCCTGCAGTTCGTGCCGACCGCGATCCTGTCGCGCCAGGTCGCCGTGATCCGCGAGACTGATCAGCACGCCGCCCTGATCATGAACCTGCCCGGCCAGCCGAAGGCGATCAAGGAAACCCTGGAAGGGCTGAAGGACGCCGACGGCAAGGTGCTCGTCAACGGCATCTTCGCCGCCGTACCGTATTGCATCGACCTGATCGGCGGCCCCTACATGGAAACCAATCCGGCCGTAACGAAAGCCTGGCGTCCGAAGAACGCCCAGCGCCCGGCGGCCCCAACCCAGGACAAGGCATGAACGAACTGCTGCAAAACATCGAAATCGAAACCGCGCCGCATCCCACGGCCGCGATCATCTGGCTGCACGGCCTGGGTGCGGACGGCAACGACTTCGTGCCGCTGGTGCGCGAGCTCGACCTGCAAGGCCTGCCGGGCATCCGTTTCGTCTTCCCGCACGCGAATACCATCCCCGTCACCATCAACGGCGGCTACATCATGCGCGCCTGGTACGACATCACCGGCGCCGAGCTGACCCGCCGCGAGGACGAGGCCGGCCTGCGCAACTCGCAGCGCGACGTCGAGGCCCTGATCGCGCGCGAAAAGGCGCGCGGCATCCCGGCCTCGAGGATCATCCTGGCCGGCTTCTCGCAAGGCTGCGCGATGACGCTGCAGACCGGCCTGCGCCATCCGGAAAAGCTGGCCGGCATGCTCTGCCTGTCGGGTTACCTGCCGCTGCACACCCACGTGGAGCACGAGCGCACCGAGGAAAGCATCGACACCCCGATCTTCATGGCCCACGGCCGCCAGGACCACGTGGTGCCTTTCGTGCGCGCCGAACAGTCGCGCGACGTGCTGAAAGGCCTGGGCTACCAGGTCGAGTGGCACGAATACCAGATGCAGCATTCGCTGTGTTTCGAGGAAGTCCAGGACATCTCGGCCTGGCTGAAAAAAGTACTGGCCTGACAAGCCGCATCCCCGGGAGCCCCAGGCTCCCGTTTTTATTTGGAGGGTCGAAAAATGGCCAAGAAAGAACAGCTCGACGAAGAAACGATGGCGCTGATTAACTGGTGCATCGAGGTCGAACAACACCTGGTGGCCGGCGGCGCCACCCAGCAGCAGGCGCAGGACCACATCGAGGAGCAGGTCGAATGGTTCACGGACCTGTTCTACGACGGCTTGAGCCCGGAAGAGGCGGCGAAGGAAGCGCTGGCCTGAGCGGTTTTCCTGTTTATGCAGTATGGATGTCAGGAAATTTTACAAACCCGGCAAGGCCTTGTCTTGCCGCTTTCTTTAAACAATTGATTCGCTGATCTTTTTCCCCTATTGGTATGGCGATTGCTTTGTGCGATGCGGGCACATCCAATAACCATTCTAGGGAAAAATCATGTTGAAGAAATTGTTTGCAGGGCTGGCCACAGCCCTGCTCTGCTCCACCGCCTCGGCGGGCCTCGTGCAGTACACGCTGTCGGACGTGCGCTTCAGCGACGGCGGCACGCTCGAAGGCTTCTTCGTGCAGGATACCGACGACAATTCCATCGTCTATTACTGGCTCGGCGCCGAAGGGGGCAGTAACCCGAGCGCCTGGTTCCAGCCGACCGACTACATGGACTACATCACCAAGGCGCGGGTGAATTTCTACTGGGGCGGCCCGACCAGCTTCCGCCTGGAGCAGGACAAGACCGACGCCTGGATCGGCATGCTGCACCTGGGCTTCCGCTACGGCGAGGAAGGCGGCGTCGCCGCCTACGGCTCGCTGCGCACGGTTCCGGTCGACTATGCCGAAGACTGGTGGGACATCAAGCCGACCTACCGCAGCATCGTCGGCGGCACCGCCGTCGCCGGCGATCTCGACCCCGAACTGGCCGCCTACCTGGCGGACGGCCCGGTCGACGGCATGGTCCACATCGTCCCGACCCGCATGCCTGAGCCGGGCAGCCTGGCCCTGCTCGCGATCGGCGCGGCCTTCGGCGCGACCCGCCTGCGCCGCCGCAGCCGGGCGTAGTTTCCCCTACTCCGGCAGCCGCGCAGCGCTCGAGACCGGCACCTCGGTCTGCGCGGTATTCATCACCATCGCCAGGAAGGTGTAGTAGCCGTTCAGTCCCATCAAATCGACCACGCCCTGCTCGCCGAACAGCGCCAGCGCGTCGGCATAGGTGCGGTCCGAGACCTGCTTGTTCTGGTGCAGCTCGATGCAGAAGTCGTGCACCACCGATTCGTCCACCAGCATCCCTTCCGGCCGCCGGCGATGCGCGATGGCGTTGATCACACTCGGCGGAATGCCGACCTGGGCCGCGATCGGCGCGTGGATCGCCCACTCGACCTGCTGGTTCCACTGGCGCGCCGTCACCAGGATCGCCAATTCCGACAGACGGATCCCGATGGCGCTGCGGTAGCGCAGGTATTCGCCCATGCGCTGGGCGTTCTCCAGCAGCTCGGGGCTGCGCAGCAGCGGCACGAAGGGACCGTAGAGCGCGCCGCGCGGACCCTCGATCACGGCCTGGGCGGCGCGACGCTGGGCTTCGGTCAACTGCTCTGGCGGGATCGGGCGGAGTCGGTCGCTCATGGTCGCGTGGCAAACGTGTCTAAGTGGAAAAATATTCGCACAGCTTCCGGCAAAGATCAAAGGAATCCGGCCCCTTCGCGCTTATTGTCAAACGTCAATTCTTCCTCGAAGGGGGTAGCCATGAGCCATATCATCCATCGCAGCCTGCGCCAGACACCGCCGGTGGCGGTCGGCGCCAGCGGCGTGACCATCCGCGACAGCAGCGGCAGGATCTATATCGACGCCAGCGGGGGGGCGGCCGTGTCCTCGCTCGGGCACGGCCATCCGCACGTGATCGCGGCGATGCACCGCCAGATCGACCAGTGCGCCTATGCGCACACCGCCTTCTTCACCACCGAGGCGGCCGAGGAGCTGGCGGCAAGGCTGGTGGCGCAGGCGCCCGCCGGCATCGCGTCGGTGTACCTGGTTTCGGGGGGCTCGGAAGCCATGGAAACGGCGCTGAAGCTGGCGCGCCAGTATTTCGTCGAGGGCGGCGAGGATGGGCGCAGCCTGTTCATCGCGCGGCGCCAGAGCTACCACGGCAACACGCTGGGCGCGCTGGCGGTCGGCGGCAACGAGTGGCGCCGCAAGCCCTTCGCGCCGCTGCTGATGGACGTGCCGCGCGTGGCGCCCTGCTACGAATACCGCGACCGCAGCGCGCGCCAGACCCAGGCCGAGTACACCGCCAGCCTGCTCGACGAGCTGGAGACAAGCATCCTCAAGGCCGGGGCCGACAAGGTGATCGCTTTCGTGGCCGAGCCGGTGGTCGGCGCCACCGGCGGCGCGATCCCGCCCACGCCCGGCTATTTTGCGGGCGTGCGCGAGATCTGCGACCGCCACGGCATCCTGTTCATCGCCGACGAGGTGATGTGCGGGATGGGCCGCACCGGCACCATGTTCGCGATCGAGCAGGATGGCGTGGCGCCCGACATCATCGCGGTGGCCAAGGGCCTGGGCGCCGGCTACCAGCCGATCGGCGCGGTGCTGGCGCAGGGCGCCATCGTCGAACGCCTGCGCCAGGGCAGCGGCAGCTTCCTGCACGGGCACACCTACATCGGGCATCCGGTGGCGGCGGCCGCCGCGCTGGCGGTGCAGGAAGTGATCGAGCGCGACGGCCTGCTGCAGCAGGTACAGCGGCGCGGCGCCACGCTCAAGCGCATGCTGGGCGACGTCTTCGGCCAGCACGAGCACGTGGGCGACATCCGCGGGCGCGGACTGTTCGTCGGGATCGAACTGGTGCGGGACCGCGCGACCAAGGAGCCGTTCGCGCCGCAGCGCCGGCTGCATGCGGCGATCAA
This sequence comes from Massilia sp. UBA2709, assembly GCA_002354135.1. Classification (GTDB taxonomy): domain Bacteria; phylum Pseudomonadota; class Gammaproteobacteria; order Burkholderiales; family Burkholderiaceae_D; genus Telluria. The sequence goes on from DEKZ01000097.1 coordinate 21,496, forward strand.
GACCGAGGCGATGGCGCGCGGGCTGATGGTGTACCCGATGGGCGGCACCATCGACGGCCAGCGCGGCGACCACATCCTGCTGGCGCCGCCCTTCATCGTCAGCGCGTCGGACCTGTCGGAGATCGTGGCGCGGCTGGCCGAGGCGGTGGATGCGGCGTTGGCGGGGTGATCGCTAACGTCAACAGTAGGGTGGGCACTCCGTGCCNNGTGCCCACGCGGAACGATGAGTCAACGATACGCCAATGCGACCGTTGACCAACGATCAGGTGATCCGCGTCGAAGAGAGCAGCCGCGACGCATGCGTTCGCGTGGGCACGGGGTGCCCACCCTACGGGAAGCGCCGCGAACCTATCTTACTTCGGAAACGCCACCACTTCCGCCTGCTGCTCGCCCAGCCCCGCGATCCCCAGGCGCAGCTTGTCGCCCTTCTTGAGGAAGCGCTGCGGCGTGCGGCCCATGCCGACGCCCGGCGGGGTGCCGGTGGTGATGATGTCGCCGGGTTCGAGCGTCATGAAGCGCGAGACGTAGCTGACGATCTGCGCCACCGTGAACACCATGTTCGCCGTGTTCCCAGTCTGCATGCGCTTGCCGTTCAGCTCCAGGTAGAGGTCCAGGTCCTGCACGTCGAAGATCTCGTCGCGCGTGACCAGGAAGGGGCCGACCGGGCCGAAGGTGTCGAAGCCTTTGCCCTTGTCCCACTGCGAGCCCATCTCGAACTGGCAGGCGCGCTCGGAGACGTCGTTCACCACGCAGTAGCCGGCGACGAACTTCAGCGCGTCCTCTTCGCTCACATACTGCGCGCGCGTGCCGATCACCACGCCCAGCT
>DEKZ01000097.1:22347-23132 GCA_002354135.1 Massilia sp. UBA2709
CGCGCCGGTCTCCGCCGCGTGGTCGGCGTAGTTCATGCCGATGGCGATGAACTTGCCGACGCCGGCCACCGGCACGCCCAGGCGCGGGTTGCCGCGCACCAGCGGCAGGGTCTTCCAGTCGACCTTGGCCAGCTTGCGCAGCGCCTTGTCGCTCAACACGGAAGCATCGATATCGGCAATCACGCCGGACAGGTCGCGCAGGCGCCCCTCTTCGTCGAACAGGCCCGGCTTTTCCTTGCCCGGGCGGCCATAGCGCACCAATCTCATGTCACTCTCCTGTCGTTTGTCCGCGCGCGCGAATGCACGCGCCAAAGCGGCGCATGATAGCAAGGATCAGCGCAGGGATCAGCCGGTCTTATTTTTTCAGGGTGAGCAAATAAGCGCTCATATCGACCGCGTCGCGCTCGCTGACGCCCATCGCAGGCATCGCGGTGCCGGGGTCGATGGCTTGCGGGTCGCGGATCCAGCGCACCAGGTTGGCCTGGTTGTTCGGCAGCTTGCCGCCGATGTACTGGCGGTCGCCGAGGTCTTCGAGCGTGCGGCCGACGTAGACCTCGGAGCCGGTCACGCCGGGAATCATGTGGCAGGCGCGGCAGGCATGCTGGGCCAGGGCGATGCGCCCGCGTTCGGGATCGCCCTGCACGCCGGCCGGCGCCGGCTTTTCGCTGCAGCCAGCCAGCAGCGCCAGCAGCGAAGCGGCGAGCAGAACGGCTCTCATCGCGCAGCCTCCTGCGGCGGTGCCGCTGCCGCCGCCTCGGCATAACCGCGCGCGGACAGGCGCGGCA
>DEKZ01000132.1 GCA_002354135.1 Massilia sp. UBA2709
CTGCTCGAAGGCCAGCGTGCGCGCTGCCGGCGCGTCGAGATCGCCGGCGCCGACGGAGCCTTCAGCCGCAGCGCATGGCGCGAAGCCGTGGCCGCGGCCAGCGCGAGCTGGCTCACCTCCTGGTAGGACCCCGGCAAACACTAGGCCAGAAGGCGGGCAAAAACGCCCCGGGGACAGGACGGGGCAGGCCCAAATCGTCTATAGTCATGCCTCTGTACAAATAATAGAGTTGTCATGAAATTTGACGTCGCAATCGTCGGCAGCGGTCTGGCCGGCTTGTCGGTCGCCTTGCACCTCGCGCAAACACGCAAGGTCGCGATCATCTCGAAACGTGAACTGCTCGACGGCGCGAGCAACTGGGCACAAGGCGGCATCGCCGCCGTGCTCGATTCAGGCGACAGCCACGACCAGCACATCGCCGATACCCTGGTCGCCGGCGCCGGCCTGTGCGACGAGGCGGCCACCCGCTACATCGTCGAACACGGCCGCGCGGCCATCGAATGGCTGATCGAACAGGGCGTGCCCTTCACCCGCGACGCTTCCGCCGAGCTGGGCTTCCACCTGACGCGCGAAGGGGGCCACAGCCAGCGCCGCATCATCCACGCCGCCGACGCCACCGGCCACGCGGTCCAGGTCACCCTCGAACAGAAGGTGCGCGCCCATCCGAACATCACGCTGTTCGAGCACCACTGCGCGATCGACGTCATCACGTCCGATAAGCTGACCGGCAAGGGCGTGCACGGCGGGGCTCCCAGTCTCGTTGGCCAGCCGCGCTGCCACGGCCTCTACGTCCAGGACGAAAACAGCGGCAAGGTGCTGACCTTCGAAGCCGAGCACACCGTACTGGCCACTGGCGGCGCCGGCAAGGTCTACCTGTACACGACCAATCCCGACACGGCCACCGGCGACGGCATCGCGATGGCCTGGCGCGCCGGCTGCCGCGTCTCGAACATGGAATTCATCCAGTTCCACCCGACCTGCCTGTACCACCCGTATGCGAAATCCTTCCTGATCACCGAGGCGATCCGCGGCGAGGGCGGTGTCCTGAAGCTTCCGCCGGAAGCCGGCGTCGCGGCCGGCACGCGCTTCATGCCGGCCCACGACGAGCGCGGCGAACTCGCGCCGCGCGACGTGGTGGCGCGCGCCATCGACTTCGAGATGAAGAAGCGCGGCCTGGACTACGTCCACCTCGACATCAGCCACCAGAGCCCGGAATTCCTGAAGGAGCACTTCCCGACCATTTATGCGCGCTGCCTGGAGCTGGGCATCGACATCACCAGGGAACCGATTCCCGTGGTCCCGGCCGTGCACTTCACCTGCGGCGGCGTGGTCACCGATCTCGCCGGCCGCACCGACATCCCCGGCCTGTACGCCGTGGGCGAAACGGCCTGCACCGGCCTGCACGGCGCGAACCGCCTGGCCAGCAACTCGCTGCTCGAATGCGTGGTGGTGGGCCGCGCCTGCGCCAGCCAGATCGCGGCCGCGCCGCGCGTCGAGAACCCGGTGCTGCCGCCCTGGGACGAAAGCCGTGTCACCAACGCCGACGAGGAAGTGGTGATCGCCCACAACTGGGACGAGCTGCGCCGCTTCATGTGGAACTACGTCGGCATCGTGCGCACCACCAAGCGCCTGGAGCGCGCCCAGCACCGCATCGCGCTGCTCAAGGAAGAGATCGACGAGTACTACCGCAACTTCCGCATCACCCACGACCTGCTGGAGCTGCGCAACCTGGTCGACGTGGCCTCCCTGATCGTCAACAGCGCGCTGTCGCGCCACGAGAGCCGCGGCCTGCATTATTCGCGCGACTATCCGGACACCCTGCCCAAGGCGCTGCCGAGCGTGCTGACGCCGCCCCGGCGCTGAAGTCCGGTATCCTTCCTCTCCCGGCCCGCCGCCCGGCGGGCGGCTTTCCCTGTTGCCCATGAACCGACGACTCACCGCCTCGACCGCCCTGCTCCTGACCGTGCCGCCCGTGCTCTGGGCCGGCAACGCCATCGTCGGGCGCATGGTGCGCGACGCCGTGTCGCCGATGACCCTGAACCTGCTGCGCTGGACCATTGCGCTGGTGATTTTGCTGCCGCTCGGGCGCGCCGCCCTGCGCGAGGGCAGCGGCGTGCTGGCGAACTGGCGCCGCTACAGCCTGCTCGGCCTGTTCGGCATCGGGCTGTACAACTCGCTCCAATACCTGGCCCTGCAGAGTTCGACACCGATCAACGTTACCCTGGTGGCCTCGGGCATGCCGGTCTGGATGCTGCTGGTCGGGCGGCTGTTCTTCAAGGTGCAGGTACGGCCGCGCCAGATCGCCGGCGCCGTGCTGTCCATCGTCGGCGTCCTGGTGGTGCTGTGCCGCGGCGACATCCACCAGCTGGCGGCGCTGCGCCTGGTGCCGGGCGACCTCTACATGATCCTGGCGACCATCGCCTGGTCCTTCTACAGCTGGCTGCTGATGCAGCAGCGCGACGTGCCGGCGGTGCGCGCCGACTGGGCGGCATTCCTCCTGATCCAGGTCGGCTATGGCGTGCTGTGGTGCGCCGCCCTGTCCGGCGTCGAAGCGGCCACCGCTGGCGTGGAAATCGCCTGGAGCTGGCCGGTGGCGGCCGCCCTGCTGTACGTGGCCATCGGCCCGGCCATTCTTGCCATGCGCTGCTGGGGCGCAGGCGTGCAGCGCGCCGGCCCGACCCTGGGCTCCTTCTTCATCAACCTGACGCCGCTTTTCACGGCCCTGCTGTCCTCTGCTTTCCTGGGCGAGGCGCCCCACCTCTACCACGCCCTGGCCTTCCTCCTGATCGTCGGTGGCATTGCGGTGTCGGCGCGCTAGCACAGGACCGCGGCTGGTTTTCTCACAGCCGCTTCCGCATTTCGCCTACAGGAAACGTGTGTTAGCCGACCCGGCAAGAATGCTAAGCTTCCAGCGGACAGGAGGATGAAAGCAAGATGGCTGAGGGTTTCACGATACATGACAGGGCCGCCGCATCGGCTGATGCGCTTGCCGACAAGCTGGCAGATTTCCTGGCGCGCCATCCGAAGACCCTGGTCCTGACGGGCGCCGGTCTCTCGACCGCCTCGGGCATACCCGATTACCGCGACCGCGATGGCGTGCGCCGCGGCCGCCAGCCCATCCAGGGCCCCGAATTTCGCCGCTCCGAGCTGGTGCGGCGGCGCTACTGGGCGCGCAGCATGATCGGCTGGCCGGTGCTGGCCAAGGCCTGCCCGAACGCCGGGCACGAAGCGCTCGCCGCGCTCGAAGGCGCCGGCCGCATCGGCTCCCTGCTCACGCAAANNGACAACAGCATCATGCTCCGCCATGGCCACGCCGCTGCCGGACGGTGACGCCCAGGTCGAGCCCGAGGCGCTGGAGGATTTTCACCTGCCTTGGTGCCCGCTTTGCAACGGCACCCTGATGCCGGACGTGGTCTTCTTCGGCGACAACGTACCGCCGCCGCGCACCGCCTGCGCGCTGGCGCAAATGGAGGCGGCCGACGGCCTGCTGGTGGTCGGCTCTTCGCTCATGGTGTATTCGGGTTTCCGCTTCTGCCGCCTGGCGGCCGAAAGCGGCAAGCCGATCGCCGCCGTCAACCTCGGGAGCACCCGTGCCGACCACCTGATTTCCCTGAAGCTGGAGGCGTCGGCCGAGGCCCTGCTGCCGCGGGTGGTCCAGCGGCTGCGCGCTGATAACGCGCCGCTGCCGATCAGCGAAATCAAGGAAAAGGGGGAACTGTGAGGACATCGATCCGGACGACACGCGCGAGCGTGGCCGCGCGCAGCAACTGGCAAGGCAAAGCCCTGGTGGGCGGACTGGCCCTGGCCGCGTCGTACTTTTACGTGCGCGCCAAGGCCGCCCAGGCCGAACGCCAGAACCCGCCGCAGGGACGCTTCGTCGAGGCCGACGGTGTGCGCCTGCACTACCTCGAACGCGGCAGCGGCCCGGTGGTGGTGCTATTGCACGGCAACGGCATCGTTGCCAACGATTTCGAGACCAGCGGCGTGGTCGACAGCCTGGCCGAACGCTATCGCGTGATCGCCTTCGACCGCCCCGGCTACGGCTACAGCGAGCGCCCGCGCACGACCGTGTGGACGCCCGACGCCCAGGCGCGCCTGCTGCACCACGCGCTGCAGGAACTGAAGGTCGATTCGGCCATCGTGGTGGGCCACTCCTGGGGCACGATGGTCGCCATGGCGATGGGCCTGCAGGTGCCGGATTTCGTGCGCGGCCTGGTCCTGCTGTCGGGCTACTACTACCCGACGCTGCGTCCCGACGTGCCGATCATTGCCCAGCCGGCGATTCCCCTGCTGGGCGACATCATGCGCTACACGGTCTCGCCGCTGGTCTCGCGCCTGCTCTGGCCGCTGCTCTCGAAGCACGTGTTTTCGCCGATGAAGGTGTCCGAGCGTTTCCGCCAATTGCCGGTCTGGATGATGCTGCGCCCCAAGCAGCTGCGTGCGAGCGGCGCCGAGGCGGCGCTGATGGCGCCGGCGGCGATGTCGCTCTCGAAACGCTACGGCCAGTTGCGCGTTCCCGTGCAGATTCTGAGCGGCACCCAGGACAAGATGGTCAGGGGCTCGAAGCACTCCGAACGCCTGCACGAAGCCTTGCAGGACAAGGGCCACGCAAGCGAGCTGCAACTGGAGCCGGGCGTGGGCCACATGGTGCACTACGCGCATCCGGAACTGGTCGCGCGCGCCGTCGACGCCATCGCGACGCAGGTCGGCGAGCCGGTGATGCGGCGCAGCCCGCGCGCCGAGGCGCTGGCGCGGGCGGGGGAAAGCGGGGTTTGAACGAAAAAAGAGCGGGAGCGATCCGGCCGCCCCCGCCCTTTCTTGTCCCAGGCTGAAGCCGCTCAGCCGACGATGCGCAGCGAGTAATCCGTCGCGCGCACGTCCTTGGTCAGGCTGCCGATCGAGATGCGGTCGACGCCGGTCTCGGCGATCGCACGCACGGTCTGCAAATTGATGCCGCCCGAGGCCTCCAGCAAGGCCCTGCCCGCGTTCACCTTCACGGCCTCGCGCATCATGTCGAGGTCGAAGTTGTCCAGCAGGACCGACTGCACGCCGGCCGCCAGCGCTTCTTCGAGCTGGGCGATGGTCTCGACTTCGATCTGCACGGTGACGTTGGCGTTCAGGGCATTCGCATTCTCGAGCGCCCGGGTGACGCCGCCGGCCGCTGCGATGTGGTTTTCCTTGATCAGGATACCGTCGTACAAGGCCATCCGCTGGTTCTTGCCGCCGCCGACGCGCACCGCGTACTTTTGCGCCTGGCGCAGGCCCGGCAGGGTCTTGCGGGTGTCGAGGATCGCTGCACTGGTCCCGGCGATCACATCCACGTACTTGCGGGTGGCGGAAGCGACGCCCGAGAGCAGCTGCATGAAGTTCAAGGCCGCGCGTTCGGCGGTGAGCAGCGAACGCGGCGACCCTTCGATGGTGCAGACCACGCTGTCCGCCGTCATCAGGTCGCCCTCGGCGTACTGCCAGGCGAGCTCGATGTCCTGGTCGACGGCCAGCATCACGCCCTCGAACCAGGGCGCGCCGCAGAGCACCGCTTCTTCACGCACGATCACGCGTGCTTTTGCGCGCGGCTCCGTGGGCACGAGCAGGCCGGTCAGGTCGCCGGTGCCGACGTCTTCCAGCAGCGCGGCCAGGATGTTCTGTTCGAACGCGGCCTGCAGCTTCTCGTCGAACTGGTCATGCGGATTGCGTAGCGTGGTCATGCGGGGCCTACTCCCGAAAACAGTTGGGTATTGTTCTCCAGCGCGCCCTGCGGCAACGCCTTCGCTTTCTTGGCGGCGGCGAAATCGAGCATGCGGTCGATCGCGCGCACGGCCTGGCGGCCGATTTCGGGATCGACGAAGACTTCGTTCGCGCCCGCATCGAGGACCTCGGCCAGGTTCTTCAGGCCGTTCATCGCCATCCACGGGCAGTGTGCGCAGCTCTTGCAGGTCGCGCTGTTGCCGGCGGTCGGCGCCTCGATGAAATGCTTGCCCGGCGCCGCCATGCGCATCTTGTGCAGGATGCCGTTGTCGGTGGCGACGATGAAGGTCGTCGCATCCATCGTCTGGGCGGCGTTGATCAGCTGGGTGGTCGAGCCGACCACGTCGGCCTGGGCCACCACGTTGGCGGGCGACTCGGGGTGGACCAGCACCTTCGCGTCCGGGTGCTGGGCCTTGAGCAGGTCGAGTTCGATGCCCTTGAACTCGTCGTGCACCAGGCAGGAGCCCTGCCACAGCAGCATGTCGGCGCCGGTCTGCTTCTGGATGTACGAACCCAGGTGGCGGTCGGGCGCCCACAGGATCTTCTTGCCCTGCTCGTGCAGGTGTTTGACGATGTCCAGGCCGATCGACGAGGTCACCATCCAGTCGGCGCGCGCCTTCACGGCGGCGCTGGTGTTGGCGTAGACGACCACGGTGCGGTCCGGATGCTGGTCGCAGAAGGCGGCGAAGTCAATGGCCGGGCAACCCAGGTCGAGCGAACAGGTCGCTTCCAGGTCGGGCATCAGGATGGTCTTTTCCGGGCTGAGGATCTTGGCGGTCTCGCCCATGAAACGTACGCCGGCCACCACCAGGGTTTTCGCCGGGTGGTCGCGGCCGAAGCGCGCCATCTCGAGCGAATCGGAAACGCAGCCGCCGGTTTCCTCGGCCAGGTCCTGCAGCTCGGGGTCGACGTAGTAGTGGGCGACCAGGACCGCCTCTTTCTCTTTCAGGAGGCGCCGGATGCGCTCCTTGAGCTCGCGCTTTTCTTCAGGCGTCGGGGTGGCGGGAACCTTGGCCCAGGCGTGGGCGGTGCAGGCGGCGCCGTCCTGCGGGTGGTCGTATTCGAAGGTCTTGATGGGGATGTTCATGCGAAAGTGGATCTCACATTAGAGCGAAATGGCGGTGCGGGTCCCTTGCAGCCGCCTGAACGCGTGGACGGCAAAAGCCGTCCACCCTACGGGTATGGAATCATCGATCCATCCCCGCTACGTACTACACTGAATCAGTCGATACCCTGGCTCTTCAGGTACTCTTCGTAGGTGCCGCGGAAGTCGACCACCTCGTTCTCCTTGACTTCGAGGACGCGGTTGGCCAGCGAGGAGACGAACTCGCGGTCGTGCGACACGAAGACCAGGGTGCCTTCGTACTTGTCGAGGGCGATGTTCAGCGACTCGATCGACTCCATGTCCATGTGGTTGGTCGGTTCGTCGAGCAGCAGGACGTTGTGACGGCCGAGCATCAGCTTACCGTACATCATGCGGCCCTTCTCGCCGCCGGACAGCACGCGCACCGACTTCTTCACTTCATCGCCGCCGAACAGCAGGCGGCCCAGGATCGAACGCACGGCCTGGTCGTCGTCGCCTTCCTTGGTCCACTGGCCCATCCAGTCGGTGAGATTCGCGTCGGTGGCGAATTCCTCGGTCGGATCTTGGGGCATGTAGCCGACGTTGGCGTTTTCCGCCCACTTGACGCGGCCCTGGTCGGCGTCCAGCCCGGTGATCTCGCCGCCGCCGATGCAGCGCAGCAGCGTGGTTTTACCCGCGCCGTTGGCGCCGATGATCGCAATGCGCTCGCCCGCCTCGACCATGATCGAGAAGTTCTTGAACAGCGTGCGGTCGTAGGACTTGGTGAGGCCCTCCGCTTCCACCGCCAGGCGGTGCAGCTTCTTCTCGCCCTCGAAGCGCACGAACGGATAGGCGCGCGAGGACGGCTTGAATTCCTCGATCTTGATCTTGTCGATCATCTTCAGGCGCGACGTCGCCTGGCGGGCCTTGGACTTGTTGGCCGAGAAGCGGCGCACGAAGTCCTGCAGTTCGGCGACCTTTTCCTTGGCCTTGGCGTTGTTGGCCAGCTGCTGGTTGCGCGCTTGCGTCGAGGCCAGCATGTAGTCGTCGTAGCTGCCCGGATAAACCTTCAGGGTGCCGTAGTCCATGTCGGCGATGTGGGTGCAGACCTGGTTCAGGAAGTGACGGTCGTGCGAGATGATGATCATCGTCGAGTTGCGCTGGTTGAGGATGTCCTCCAGCCAGCGGATCGTGTGGATGTCCAGGTTGTTGGTCGGTTCGTCCAGCAGCAGGATGTCCGGATCCGAGAACAGGGCCTGGGCCAGCAGCACGCGCAGCTTCCAGCCCGGCGCCACCGCGCTCATCGGGCCCTGGTGCAGGTCGGTGCCGATGCCCAGGCCCAGCAGCAGTTCGCCGGCGCGCGCCTCGGCCGAGTAGCCGTCGTATTCGGCGACCTTGCCTTCCAGTTCGGCGGCCTTCATGTAGTCGTCGTCGGTGGCTTCCGGATTGGCGTAGATGGCGTCGCGCTCGGCGATCGCGTTCCACAGCTCGGTGTGGCCCATCATGACGACGTCGAGCACGCGCACGTCTTCGTACGCGAACTGGTCCTGGCGCAGCTTACCGAGGCGCTCGCCCGGGTCGAGGCTGACGTTGCCGGCCGACGGTTCGAGGTCGCCGCCGAGGATCTTCATGAAGGTCGACTTGCCGCAGCCGTTCGCGCCGATCAGGCCATAACGGTTGCCTTCGCCGAATTTGACGGAAATGTTCTCGAACAACGGCTTGGCGCCGAATTGCATCGTGATATTGGCTGTACTGAGCACGGGTATAAACCTTTAAAGCGGAGTTTGCGCGAAGTTCGCGCGGATTTTGCGCGAAGCTTGCAATTAACCGTCTATTTTACCACCCATGGAGGGCAGCCGGCGGTATCCCGGGGGCGAAACATGGACGCAATTGCAACGGACGAGCCGCATCGTCCGCCTCGCCCGGCAAAACCGCCGCCCTGCCCGCCCTCAGGCGCAGCGCAGGGTCGGGTAATCGGACAGTGCGAGCGTGAAGCCCGCGTCGTCCGATTGCAGGCGCGCCTGGGCGCCGAAAGGAATCGTCACGCGGCGCGGAACATGCCCGAAAGTGAGCCCGGTCAGCACCGGAACCGGCAGCGTGGCGCGCAGGTGGGCCAGCATCGCATCGAAATCGTAGCCATTGTCCATGGCGCCCAGCCGGTAGCCGGAGAAGTCGCCCAGCACCAGCGCCTCCTGGCGTTCCAGCACGCCGGCATGCATCAGCTGCAGCAGCATGCGCTCGACCCGGTAGGGATGCTCGGCGATGTCTTCGACGAACAGGATGCCGCCGTCGATGCGCGGGAACCATTCGGTGCCGAGCAGGGAGGCCAGCATCGCCAGGTTGCCGCCCCAGATCGTGCCCGCGACATCTACACGGGGATTGCCGCAGGCCTGCTCGGCGATGCCGTGGGTGGGGCCGGCCAGGCAATCCCAGAACTGCCTCAGGGTGAAGTCGCAGGGCTCCTCGGCGCCGAAGTCCCCCGCCAGCAGCGGCCCCGCGTAACTGAGTGCGCCCGTCTTCGTGTACAGGCCCATCTGCAGTGCGGTGATGTCGGAATAGCCGACGAACAGCTTGCCGCTGGCGGCCAGGCGTTCGAAGTCGATGGCGGGCAGCAGGCGCGTCAGGCCGTAGCCGCCGCGTACCGCCAGCACGANNCAGCTGGGCCAGGCGCGCCTCGTCGGTCCCGCCGAAACGCTGGTGGACCGCGTCGGGGTCGTAGTAGTTATGGACAAGGCAGCCGTGGGCTTCGAGACGGGCGATGCCGCGCGCAACCGCGGCCTGGTCGGGCGTATAGCCGGCAGGCGCGACGATCGCGACGCCGATTCGGGAGGTGATCACTGTTTGACGAAGAGGCGCGGTGTTGAGTCGGGGGCCATCTTACCGCGCGCATGGGCATCGATCAAGGCAAGCATCCGCTCGTTGAGCTGGGCCGGCAGGTCGTGGCCCATGCCCTGGATGACTTCGAGGCGCGCGCCCGGCACCAGCGCGGCCGTGTCTTCGCCGCAGGCCAGCGGCACCAGCGGGTCGCTGGCGCCGTGGATCACCAGGGTCGGCGCCGTGATCGAGGCCAGCAGCTCGCTGCGGTCGCCGGCGGCCGCCACCGCCAGCATCTGGCGCGTGACAGAT
>DEKZ01000131.1:0-10905 GCA_002354135.1 Massilia sp. UBA2709
CTGGTTTGTGCAACAAAGCCCTACCATGCGAAAAACAGTGTACCCGTTTTGTTGCTCGGTTAACAAGGCCGAGCTTCGCCCAGCCCTTTGGTCCAGCCCGGATTCTGCGATAATGCCAGTCACTTTCGGCCATCCGGCCAGCTCCACTATTCATTCCCACTATGCAAAATACCCTGCTGCTCGTTGACGGCTCCAGCTACCTCTACCGCGCCTACCACGCGCTGCCCGACCTGCGCAGCCCCGACGGCTTCCCGACCGGGGCGATGCACGGCATGGTCAACATGCTGCGCCGCCTGCGCGCCGACTATCCGGCCGCCTACATTGCCTGCGTGTTCGATGCGAAAGGCAAGACCTTCCGCGACGACATGTACCCCGAGTACAAGGCGACCCGGGCGTCGATGCCGGAAGACCTGGGCAAGCAGATCGGCCCGATCCACGAGGCGGTGCGCCACCTGGGCTGGCCGATCCTGATGGTCGAGGGCGTGGAGGCGGACGACGTGATCGGCACCCTGGCCGTGCAGGCCGCCGCCAAGGGCATGAATACCATCGTGTCCACTGGCGACAAGGACCTGGCCCAGCTGGTGAACGACAAGGTCACCCTGATCAACACGATGAGCAATGAAAAGCTCGACGAAGCCGGCGTGCTGGCCAAGTTCGGCGTGCCGCCGAACCGCATCATCGACTACCTGACCCTGATCGGCGACACCGTCGACAACGTGCCGGGCGTGAACAAGTGCGGCCCGAAGACGGCGCTGAAGTGGCTGACCCTGCACGGCTCGCTCGACGGCGTGATGGAAAATGCGCACAGCATCGGCGGCGCGGTCGGCGAAAACCTGCGTTCGGCGCTGGAGTGGCTGCCGAAGGGCCGCGAGCTGATCACCGTGAAGACCGACTGCGACCTGGTGAATCACGTGGTGTCGATCGAGGAAAGCCTGGTCGGCCGTCCCGAAGACAAGGAAGCGCTGCGCGACTTCTTCCAGCGCTACGGCTTCAAGACCATGCTGCGTGAGCTGTCGCAGGGCCCTGGCGTGGGCGCGCCGGCGCTGAACTCGCCGGAAGGCGCACAGGAGACGCTGCCGGGCATGCCCATCATCAAGGGCGACTACGAATTGGTCACGACCTGGGAGCAGCTGGATAAATGGCTGGCCCTGGCCGATGCGGCCGAACTGACCTCGGTCGATACCGAAACCACCTCGCTCGACCCAATGACGGCGCAGATGGTCGGCATCTCGCTATCGGTGGAAGCGGGCAAGGGCGCCTACATCCCGGTGGCCCACCGCTACGCCGGCGTGCCGGAACAGCTGCCGCGCGAAGAGGTACTGGAGCGCATGCGCGGGTGGCTGGAGAATCCGGCCAAGCCCAAGCTCGGCCAGAACCTCAAGTACGACATGCACATCTTTAACAACCATGGCGTGACCTTGCGCGGCATTGTCCACGACACGCTGCTGCAGTCGTATGTCTTCGAATCGCACAAGCCGCACGACATGGACACCATGGCGATGCGCCATCTCGGCTACACCACGATTCCTTTCGTCGACGTGTGCGGCAAGGGCGCCAGCATGATCTGCTTCGACCAGGTGGAGCTCGAGCGCGCCAAGGAATACGCGGCCGAGGATTCCGACATCACCCTGCGCCTGCACCAGACCATGCTGCCGCACGTGCTGAAGGACCCGGGCCTGACCTACATCTACGAGAAGGTCGAGCTGCCGACCCAGATCGTGCTCCAAAAGATCGAACGCAATGGCGTGCTGATCGACACCGAGAAGCTCGACGCCCAGTCGCGCGAAATCGGTGCGCGCCTGATGGAGCTGGAGCAGCAGGCCTATGAATTGGCCGGCGGCCAGTTCAACCTCGGCTCGCCCAAGCAGATCGGCGAGATTTTCTTCGGCAAGCTCCAGCTCCCGGTGATCAAGAAGACCGCCACCGGCGCGCCCTCGACCGACGAGGAAGTGCTGCAGAAGCTGGCCGAGGACTTCCCGCTGCCGAAAGTGCTGCTCGAGCACCGCGGCCTGGCCAAGCTGAAGTCGACCTATACCGACAAGCTGCCGAAGATGGTCAACCAGAACACCGGCCGGGTGCACACCAACTATGCCCAGGCCGTGGCCATCACCGGCCGCCTGGCGTCGAACGATCCGAACCTGCAGAACATCCCGGTGAGGACAAGCGAAGGGCGCCGCATCCGCGAAGCCTTTGTCGCACCGCCGGGCAGCGTGATCGTTTCGGCCGACTACTCGCAGATCGAGCTGCGCATCATGGCCCACATCTCGGGCGACGAGGCGATGCTGAAGGCCTTTGCGGAAGGCGAGGACATCCACCGCGCCACCGCCGCCGAGATCTTCGGCGTCGCCCCGGACGAGGTGCAGTCCGAGCAGCGCCGCTACGCCAAGGTCATCAACTTCGGCCTGATCTACGGCATGAGCGCCTTCGGCCTGGCCCAGAACCTGCAGATCGAACGCGCGGCGGCCGCCAACTACATCGACCGCTACTTTGCGCGCTTCTCGGGCGTGAAGCAGTACATGGACGAGACCCGCCTGGCCGCCAAGGCGCGCGGCTACGTCGAGACCGTGTTCGGCCGCCGCCTCTGGCTCCCTGAAATCAATTCCGGCAACGGCCCACGCCGCGCCGGCGCCGAACGCGCGGCGATCAACGCGCCGATGCAGGGCACGGCGGCCGACCTGATCAAGCTGGCGATGATCGCCGTGCAGGGCTGGCTGGAAGACGAAAAGCTGGGCACGCGCATGGTCATGCAGGTGCACGACGAACTGGTGCTGGAAGTGCCGGAAGGCGAACTGGAACTGGTCAAGCAGAAGCTGCCGGAACTGATGGCGGGCGTGGCCAAGCTGAAGGTGCCGCTGGTGGCCGAGACCGGGGTGGGGCGTAATTGGGAGGAAGCGCACTAAGGCCTCCGCGCATCGAGGGCAGGGCGGTGCGTTTGCGGCTGCCCAGATGGCGCGTATCACCGCGTGGGCAGCGCATGCGGTGCGGCCTGCCGGCGTTCCGGTGGAGCTGCCCACCCTACGGGCGGCCGGGCTGCAGACCGTAGGGTGGGCAGCTCCACCAATCCCGCATGCACATCTCGCGGGGTCGGCGCTGCCCACGCGGCGATACGCAACGCCAGCCCGCCGTCACCGCACCGCTACCCGCGTCATCAACGCATTTCACCCCCGCAGAGCCGACGATTCGTCAGCGTGCCCCAGCCCTCCCGATGTAAAGTTGTGTAAGGGCAACGTTTAAATGTATCAATTGTAATGAAACGTTTCGGCCTGGCGTGCGCATCGTAAAAGTTGCCACACGGAATGCTAAGCTCCTTTCGACGCCATATCCGGCGACCTATATAAATAGAAAGGTTCCCATGCATTCCACGACCATCCGTTCCTGCTCCTCGCCGGTAGCGTCATCGCGGCGGCCACCCTGAGCGCCTGCGGCGGCGGTGGTGGCGACTCGGCCGCTCCCGGCCCGGTGTCCACGCTGGGCACCATCAGCGTCGCCCTGACCGATGCGCCTGCCTGCGGTTTCGATGCGGTCAACGTGACCGTCACCAAGGTGCGTGTGAACAAGAGCGCGAGCGCTGGCGAACTTGATGCGGGCTGGACCGACATCACCCTGGCCGCGCCCAAGAAGATCAACCTGCTGAACCTGACCAACGGCGTGCTCGAGACCCTGGGCCAGACTTCGCTCGAGGCCGGCCAGTACAACCAGCTGCGCCTGGTGCTCGATTCGAACGCCAACGGCGCGGCCAACACCGTCGTCCCGACCGGCAGCACCACCGAGAAGCCGCTGGAAACGCCGAGCGCCGTGCAGAGCGGCCTGAAGCTCGTCGGCGCGATCAATGTCGAAGCCGGCCAGAAGACCGACGTCGTGATCGACTTCGACGCCTGCAAGTCGGTCGTCACCCGCGGCGGCAAGGGAACCTACGCCCTCAAGCCTGTCGTCAAGATGCTGCCGGCCGCCGTCAACGGCATCCAGGGCTTCGTCGCCACGGCTGCGCTGGCGGGCAACGTCACCGTCTCTGCCCAGCAGGACGGCGCGATCGTCAGCGCGACCACTCCGAATCCGACCACCGGCGAATTCTTCCTGTCGCGCCTGGCGCCGGGCAACTACGACGTGGTCATCACCGCCGACAACAGCGCCGCTTCCGTGGTCGCTAACGTGCCGGTCGCCTCGACCAGCAGCACGGTCGCCCTGAGCACCGCGGCCGCGCCGATCGCGCTGGCCGCCGGCACCACCGGCAGCATCGCCGGCACCGTCACCCTGACGCCGCGGAGCACCCTTGACGCAGCGTATGTCGCCGCCAAGCAGAGCTTCGCCGCCGGCCCGACCGTGACCATCCGCTACCAGGGTGCCGACTTGGACAGCGGCGCCTACACCATCGCCAACCTGCCGGTCGCCGCGCCGCAGTACGCGACCTACAGCGCCACGCTGCCGCTGGTGTTCGCCGCCTCGACCGGCGTGACCGCCGGCACCTACCGTGTCGACGCCTCGGCCACCGGCTACACCGCCAAGTCGCTTGATGGCGTGAGCATCGCCACCGCCAACCAGACCGGTGTCGACTTCACCCTGACGCCGTAATCCCTCCGCGCGCATCCCGGCCTCGCCTCGAATCCGCCCGGGTTTTTCGCTCTTGTTCATCCCGCATCAACTGCGCACAGCAAAATTTTTGCTGAACAGCAGAATGCGCGCGTCCCGAAGTCGCTGCTAAGATAGCAAGCCTGTTCAATACGACCGGAGGGATGCACATGAAAGATCTCGTACAAGACGGCGACAGCCTCGTCGCCAGCACGGCGTTCGAAGACGGCGTGGACCGCCGCGTTTTCCTGAAAGCGGCAGTCGGCAGCGGTTTTGCGGCCGCCACCCTGCCGGTCATGGCGCAGTCGGTGGTCCAGACCGACACCGCCGGCCTGTCCGCGGGCGACCACATCATCGTCATCGACGGCCAGGACGTGCCCGTCTACCGCGCCCAGCCCGAGGGCAGGACCAACCTGCCGGTCATCCTCGTCATCTCCGAGATCTTCGGCGTGCACGAACACATCAAGGACGTGGCGCGCCGCTTCGCCAAGGCCGGCTACCTGGCCATCGCCCCCGACCTCTTCGTGCGCCAGGGCGACGCCACCAAGGTGTCCAACATCGCCGACCTGATGAAGGACATCGTGTCCAAGACGCCGGACGCCCAGGTCATGTCCGACCTCGACACGGTCGTGCGCTGGGCCAAGCAACGTGGCGGCGATACCGCGCGCCTCGGGATCACCGGCTTCTGCTGGGGCGGGCGCATCACCTGGCTGTACTGCGCCCACAACCCGGACGTCAAGGCCGGCGTCGCCTGGTATGGCCGCCTCACCGGCGACACCACGGCGAACTCGCCCAAGCACCCGGTCGACATCGCCCAGAACCTGAAGGTGCCGGTGCTCGGCCTGTACGGCGCCAAGGACACCGGCATTCCGCTGGCGTCGGTGGAGCGCATGAAGGCGGAGCTCGGGAAGGGCAACAGCCGCTCCGAGTTCGTGGTCTACCCGAATTCGGGCCATGCCTTCCACGCGGATTACCGCCCGAGTTTCAACGAAGCCGATGCGAAGGACGGCTGGAAGCGTGCGCTGAACTGGTTCGCGAAGCACGGCGTGGCCTGAGCGCAAGCGTAGCTGCACGTTTGGGAGCCGGGAGGGGTACAATGCCCGGCTCGCCACGCAAAGCACGTCCAGAACAAGAGGCTTCAAATCGACCCGATCCTAATCTCCATCCTGCTGGCGACCGTCGTCGCCGGCGTCGTCAGCATCTCGGCCGCGGCTTTATTCTCGTTCACGCTGCTCTCCAAAATGGTGGAGCGGCTGGTGAGCCTGTCCGTCGGCATCATGCTGTCGACCTCGCTGCTGCACGCGCTGCCCGAGGCCTTCGATTCCGGCGCCAGCCCGCACAAGCTGTTCGCGACCCTGCTGGCCGGTTTGCTGACCTTCTTCCTGCTCGAGAAAGTGGCGCTGCTGCGCCATTCGCACCACCACGAGGGCGACGGCCACCACCACGCCCACGGCCACGACAAGCACGCGGCGGGCAAGTCGGGCTGGATGATCCTGATCGGCGAC
Source organism: Massilia sp. UBA2709 (assembly GCA_002354135.1). Lineage (GTDB taxonomy): Bacteria > Pseudomonadota > Gammaproteobacteria > Burkholderiales > Burkholderiaceae_D > Telluria. The sequence continues at coordinate 6,072 of DEKZ01000131.1, forward strand.
GGCATGCACAACTTCACCGACGGCATCCTGATCGCGGCGGCCTTCCTGGCCAACCCGGAGCTGGGCATCGTCACTGCGCTGGCGATCGTCGCGCACGAGATCCCGACCGAGATCGGCGACTTCATCGTGCTGCTCAACGCCGGCTTCTCGCGCCTGCGCGCCTACATCTTCAACCTGCTGTGCAGCCTGCTGGCGGTGGCGGGCGGCCTGCTCGGCTACTTCACCCTGGACCGCGCCAGCGGCCTGATTCCCTATGTGCTGGTGTTCGCCTCGTCCGGCTTCATCTACATCGCGGTCAGCGACCTGATGCCCCAGATGCAGCGCCGCGCGACCGTGAAGGAATCGATCCCGCAGGTGCTCCTGATCTCCCTTGGCGTTATCATCGTCCTGTTCCTGACCGGGCGCTGATGTAGTGATCGGGCCCGGCCGCATTGGCTGAAGGAGCCCGAGCATGAAGCTTTGTCGTTGGATACCGGATGACGGTCCGGGCATGGAGCACCTGGCGCTGCGCCAGGAGGGCGACGTCATCCTCGCGCAGGGCGCGGCGATCGGCGGACGCTACGGCGAAGACTACGGCGTCTTCTACAGCATCCGCTGCGACGCCGCCTGGCGCGTGCGCCATGCGCGCATCGAGGTGGCAGGGGAAGGGCGGCTGGAACTCTACGCCGACGGCGAAGGCCACTGGCAGGACAGCGAAGGCGCGCCCATCGCCTCACTCGACGGCTGCATCGACATCGATCTTACCGCGAGCTGCTTCACGAATACCCTGCCGATCCGGCGCATGCGCGGCGTGCTCGACGTGCGGCAGGAGATCGACGTGGCCTGGGTGTGGATTCCGGAATTGAAAGTGGAGAAGGCGCGGCAGGGGTATACGCGGCTGGGCGCGAACCTGTACCGGTTCGAGAGCGTCGGCCGCGATTTCCAGGCCGACCTGGAGGTCGACGACGATGGATCGGTGGTGCGTTACCCCGGCCTGTTCAATCGGGTGTCGTAGGGTGGGGCGGGCCACGAATGGGACTTGTCCCCACGCGCTCGTACCCTCGCATATCGCAACGCTGCGCGAAGCGACACGATCGCCTTACCGTCGTACCGCGTGGACACAGGTGTCCACCCTACGAACGACGATTGGGGTTGTAGGGTGGACTCCCGAGTCCACGCGGTACAACGCCTGATATGTCGAAACCTTAGCGCTCGCCCCTGGCCACCGGCCGCGACGGATCCGCGCTCCACTCGCTCCACGATCCCGGATACAGCGCCGCCCCCGGCATGCCGGCCACTTCCAGCGCCAGCAGGTTGTGGCAGGCCGTCACGCCCGACCCGCACTGCATGATCGCGTCCTTCGGATCCTTGATCACCGCGCCGAATTCCTCGCGCAGCTGCTCCGGCGCCTTGAAGCGTCCGTCGCCCTGCAGGTTGTCCTTGAAGAAGCGGTTCCTCGCGCCCGGGATATGCCCGCCGACCGGATCGACCGTCTCGTTCTCGCCGCGGAAGCGGTCGGCCGCGCGTGCATCGACCACGGTGCGTTTCGCGCTCTCGATATTTTCCAGCACCTCGGCCACCGTCACCGTCGGCACGAAGGGTGCGCGCGCCTCGATGGCGCCGCGCGGCTTCGCGGGAAGCTCGGCGCTCAAAGGCTGGCCGAGCGCCTGCCAGGCCGGCAGGCCGCCGTCGAGCACGGCCGAGGCCTCGTGCCCGATCCAGCGCAGCAGCCACCACAGGCGCGCGGCGTACATGCCGCCGTGGGCGTCGTAGGCGACGACCTGGGTGCCGTCGTTCACGCCCCAGGAACGCAGGGTCTCGACCAGCGCCTCCTTTTCCGGCAGCGGATGGCGGCCGCGGAACACGCCGTCCGGCCCGCGCTTGGCGCCCGACAGTTCGGTCTCCATGTCGGCGAACACCGCGCCCGGCAGGTGGCCGGCGGCATAGGCGTCGCGCCCGAAGGCGAGGTTGACCAGGTCGTGCCGGCAGTCGACGACGACCCAGTCCGGGCGGTCGATATGGGCGGCAAGGTCGGCGGCGGAGATCAGGGTCGTGTACATGGCGTCCTCACAGTTCGCTGGCGATGGGGTCGGTCCTTTCGGTGACGGCGCCGCGCGCCGTGCTCCTCGTATTGTAGAACGTCGCCGCGATGCCGGATGCAAGAATGACACCGATGCCGAGCCAGACGTGCCAGTCGAAGCGGTCGCCCCAGAGCAGCAGGCCCCACAGGCTGGAGAAGACGATGCCGGTGTACTGCAGGTTGGCGACGACCAGCACCTTGCCCACGCGGTAGGCGCGCGTCATCGCCATCTGCGCCATCAGGGCGGCAAAACCGATCCCGAGCAGCAGCAGGCCGCCGTAGAGCGTGTGGCCGTGGAAGGGGAAGCCGCTGTCCGCGCCGTCGCCGCCGATCACGCCCATCATGCCGGCCAGGGCGGTCGTCAGCGAAAAATAGAACACCACGCGGTACTCCGGCTCGCCCATCTGGCCGAGTTTGCGCACCTGCATGTAGGCCATCGCCGAGATCACCGACGAGCACACGCCCGCCAGGCCGCCCAGCCACTGGTTCGATGCGATCGCCGGCTGCAGCACCAGGGTGACACCGAAGAAGCTGGCGCCGACCGCCAGCACCAGCGGCCACTCGGCGTGTTTCGTTTTCGTCCACCAGCCGAGCAGGAACATCCAGGCGGCGATCCAGATCGGCGCCATGTAGTTCAGGGTCATGGCGGTGGCCAGCGGCAGCTTGGAGATGGCGAAGAACCACAGCCAGAGCGAAGTGACGCCGACCGCGCTGCGCCACAGGTGGGCTTTCGGGAAGGGCGTGCGGAAGGTGCCGCCCTGCTGGCGGACGATGGCCAGCAGGATCACGGAGCCGATGAGGCCGCGGTAGAAGAGGAGTTCGGAGGTGGTGTAGAACTCGGAAGCCAGCTTCACGCCTGCGCCCATGGCGGCAAACGCGAAGCTGGCGAACAGCATCCAGAGTGAAGGCATCAAATTCCTGGTTGGTGACAGCGGATCCTTACAGCTCGATCTTGCTGCGGTACCACTCGTGGAAGTGCTGCATTCCGTCTTCCATCGGCGACTGGTAGGGTCCCACCTCGTTGACGCCGCGATCGAGCAGGATCTTGCGGCCGGCATCCATGCGCTGGGCGATCTCGTCGTCCTCGACGCAGGTTTCCATGTAGGCCGCGCGCTCGGCGTCGACCAGTTCGCGCTCGAACAGGGCGATCTCTTCCGGGTAGTAGAACTCGACCACGTTGCGCGTCTTCTGCGGGCCCAGCGGCCACAGGGTCGACACCACCAGCACGTTCGGATACCACTCGACCATGATGTTCGGGTAGAGCGTGAGCCAGATCGCGCCGTGCTTCGGTTCCTTGCCGCCGTTGAACTTCAGGACCGCTTCCTGCCACTTTTTATAAGCGGGCGAGCCGGCCTTCTGCAGGCCGCGGTTCACGCCGACGGTCTGCACGCTGTAGTCGCGGCCGAATTCCCACTTCAGGTCGTCGCAGGTGACGAAGTTGCCCAGGCCCGGGTGGAAGGGCTCGACGTGGTAATCCTCGAGGTAGACCTCGATGAAGGTCTTCCAGTTGTAGTCGCAGTCGTGGATCTCGACGTGGTCGAACATATAGCCCGAGAAGTCCAGGTCCTTGGTGACCGACAGGTCCTTGAGTTTCTCCATGACGTTGTAGCCGTTCTGCTCGAACAGCAGGCCGTTCCAGCTTTGCAGCGGCGACTTCGACAGGTTCAGGCAGGGCGTCTCGGCGAAATGCGGCGCGCCGATCAGTTCGCCCTTCAGGTCGTAGGTCCAGCGGTGCAGCGGGCAGACGATGTTCTTCGCGTTGCCGCGGCCATTGAACATCAGCGCCTGGCGGTGACGGCAGACGTTGGACAGCACCTCGATGCCATTGGCATTGCGCACCAGCATGCGGCCTTCGTTTTCCGATGCCAGCGTGGCAAAGTCGCCCGCCTCCGGCACCATCAACTCATGGCCGACGTAGCGTGGCCCCTTCTGAAACAGTTGCTGGATCTCACGCTGCAGCAGCGCATTGTCAAAGTAAACATTTACCGGAAGCTGAGCGCACGAGCGCGCCAGCTTGGCGTGGGTAGCCAGATCGGACATCCCAACCCCCCTTTTATAAAAGCACCGAGCCAAGGGACCTCGAAAAAACGGCTTTTCAAGGACCCCAAAGAAGAGAAAGAATCCAAAGACCAGTATTTTGGATTTGGAAATACGGTATTTCGGACAGAACCGGAGATTATACCGTGTAACGGGCTCTACAGTCTCGGACCGGCGCGCGGCTGTGGCGCACAGAGGCAAAGAAATTGCCGGAATGGCATGGTTTTCATGGTGTTGAAGGCGCTTGCGCTAAAATATGAGCTTCCTGTCAAGATACTCAGCATCTGCGCGACCACCCCAAGGGTAAGGATTGTTCTAAAATACGCGATTAGACTCCCCCATGGCGCACAGGTTGCGTCATTCTATGGGGTCGCTGCCCCAACACAACAAGTAACTATGGCAAACAATTCAAACGCGCAAGCGACTGCGCCGGCGTCCTTCGAGGCAGCCATGGCCGAACTGGCCCAGCTCGTCTCTCAAATGGAGGCGGGCCAATTGCCGCTCGAAGCCTCGGTCGCCGCCTATGCGCGCGGTTCCGAACTGGTGAAATATTGCGCCGCCCAGCTCGACAAAGTGGAATCCCAAGTGAAAGTACTCGAAGGCGACATGCTCAAGCCCTTCAGCGCCGACGGCGCGGGCGAGGGCGGCCAATGAGCGCCCCGTTCGCAGACTGGATGGCGGGCGTCCAGGCCGAAGTCGAAGAAGCGCTGTCGAACTTCCTGCCGGCTGCCGGCAGCG
>DEKZ01000131.1:10944-11089 GCA_002354135.1 Massilia sp. UBA2709
GCCGGCTGCCGGCGGGGAGCCGGCCAAGCTGCACGAGGCCATGCGCTACACGGCGCTGGGCGGCGGCAAGCGCGTGCGTCCGCTGCTGGTCTACGCCAGCGGCGCGCTGTTCGGCGCCGACCCTGCCGCGCTGGCGCGCGCCGCC
>DEKZ01000265.1 GCA_002354135.1 Massilia sp. UBA2709
GCCAGCTGGTGCGCGACGCCGGCCGCATCCGGCGCGGCGAAAGCGTGCAACTCGACACCGAGGGGCGTACTTATGTCGAGGTCGAACGCCTGTCGGACACCCTGAACGCGCTGGTGGGCGACCTGGTGCGGGGACACGCCGAGCAGCAGCGCCTGAACGCGACGCTCGAGCAGCGGGTCGAAGCGCGCACGGCCGAACTGGAGCGCGCGCTGGCGGCCGTCCAGGCCAGCGAGCAGCGCGTGGGCGCCATCATCGAGGCGGCCCAGGACGCCTTCGTCGCGGTCGACCTGCGCGGCATGATCACCGACTGGAACAGCGCGGCCGAGCGCATGTTCGGCTGGAAGCGCAGCGAGGTGCTCGGCTGGCCGATGGGCGAGATCCTGGTGCCGCAGCGCTTCCGTCCCAGCACGGCGCGCGCCTTCGATCAGTTCCGCTCCACCGGGTACAGCGTCCTGCTCGAGCGCCGCACCGAGCGCATCGTGATCAACCGCCACGGCGACGAGTTCACGATCGAGATGACGGCCAGTCTCGCCAGCGGCAGCGAAGGCGCCTTTTTCGCCGTCTTCCTGCACGATATTTCCGAGCGCAAGAAGATCGAGCGCATGAAGAGCGAGTTCGTCTCCACCGTCTCGCACGAACTGCGCACCCCGCTGACCTCGATCCGCGCCTCGCTGTCCATGCTGGCCGAAGGCATGGCCGGCGACCTGCCGGCCGACGTCGCGCGCCTGGTCGCCGTGGCCCACGAGAGCAGCGAACGCCTGGTGCGCATGGTGAACGACGTGCTCGACCTGCAGAAGATCGAAGCCGGCGTCATGCACTTCGAGCGCCGCGCCCAGCCGCTGCTGCCGGTGGCCCAGCACGCGCTCGATTCCATGCAGGGCTATGCCGACCAGCTCGGCGTGACCTTGCGCCTCGAATGCCGCGCGCCGGCGCGCCAGCTCGCGGCCGCGATCGATCGCGACAGGCTGGTGCAGGTGCTGACCAACCTGCTGTCGAATGCGATCAAGTTCTCGCCGCGCGGCGGGCTGGCGACCCTGGTGCTGGAGGAGCATGAGGGAAGCGCACGGCTGTCGGTGCGCGACCAGGGCGCCGGCATCCCGCCGGAGTTCCAGGCGCGCGTGTTCCAGCGTTTCGCCCAGGCGGATGGGGCGGATACGCGCCAGCAGGGCGGGACCGGGCTGGGGCTGAGCATTGCCAAGAGCCTGGTCGAGGAGCATGGGGGACGGATCGGGTTCGAGACAGAGGAGGGGCGGGGGACGACGTTCAGGGTGGATTTGCCGTTGGTGCGGACTTGAAGAGCTGAAGCGGACCTTTCTGCATACCGTCCTAAGCGTCTGCTGGATAGGGCCGAAGCTGACCTGCCCGCACTTACGCTTACGACCCAAAGCGGTCCTTTATTGGCCCTTGCAGTGATTTGCATCGGTAGGGGAACAGGTTAAATGCCTTGTTTACTGCTGCCCATGAGTTCGTAGCCAAGCGGCCGTGATTTCGGAGCGCTCGGCTTCCTATTCAGGCGGCAGGTCTGCAATCTCATTGAGAGTGGGGTCCGTATCAAGCAACACGCCTACGCTCACATGGTACGGTTCGAGCGGGTCATCGTGATCGACGTTACCGCACAAAAATTGCCAGTCCCCGTCTTCTCTCACAACTAAAAGCGCAGGTCGCTCTCGTCGGAACAAGTGCCCACAACAGTAGACGGCGAGCTGCTGATCTGTGAATGTAGAACTTCCCATGCTGCGTACCTCGTCTATTGCGCCTATCAACGTCTAACTGCGACTGTCCAGTCTTGGGCGGTTACAAACCAATTGCGGTATAGCGGTATAGGGTCAGGTCTGACATTTACGGTATAGGGTCATACGGTATAGGGTCAGGTCTGACATTTAGACACGGCCCCTGCCTTCGTTCCCGCGGTATAGGGTCAGGTCTGACATTTAGACACGGCCCCTGCCTTCGTTCCCGCACTGGGGTCGTTCAGAGATGACGCTGGAACATCTGGATGAGCTGGGGTCTGAATGTCAGACCTGACCCCACTCTCTCCTTGGATGAGCTCAGGTCCGAATGTCAGACCTGACCCCACTTTTTCTCTTTTTCTGGATGAGCTCGGGTCCGAATGTCAGACCTGACCCCAGTTTTTCTACTCTTTTCTCGGACCTAAACAACCGTGCCTTCCCGCTCGCGCGTATACACGCCGACCGCTTTGCCGTATATCTCGGTTTCCGCTTCATACGTCAGGCCAAGGCGCTTGGCAACGCGCAGCGATGATTCATTGCTTGAAGCGATGACAGCCCGAACTGTTGGTTCGCGCCGGATCTCGAGCGCATGGTGCAGGGCCGCCGCTGCCGCTTCGGTTGCGAATCCCTGGCCCCAGAAGGCACGATAGGTATTCCAGCCAAGCTCCATCACGGTGGAGTCCTCGCGAAAGAAGGCGCCGACACTCCCGACGAGTCTGCAAGTCGCCTTTTCCTCGACCGCCCACCATCCGGCGCCATGGATGAGCCATAGGCCTGCTTGTGAACAGAAGATGCGCCATGCAGCCTGGCGGTCGGCCGGGACCAGGTGAGCCGCACTGACAGGGTCGGCCAAATGCGCCGCGAATACGTCGAAGTCCTCCCGCCGATATTCGCGAAGCATGAGCCGTTCCGTGTGAAGGTATGGAACAGAAGTGATGAACTCGCTATTCATGAGCTGGATTCCATGTGCTGGTGCCGGATAGGCCCGTTTCTGGCCGCTTGCAAACCTTGGAATGGCTGAGTGTACGGCGTTGTTGTTCCCAGGGCAACCAGTGGGTTTTGTCAGGTTCTTTCAAACCTGCGCTTGTTCCGGTCACACTAATGCCTGGTCAACTCGATGCGCGAGAGCCGAGCTTCGCCTGGCGGCTGGCGGGAGAGGCGTCAGGCCAAAATCGAAACCGCCAGGGATCCGCTTTCGACCTGTCCGCCGAGGTGGGAAACTTCTTTGAACGTGCTTCTTCGTGGACGTGCCCGCTCAGAAGCACGCCTGCGCCTTACTTCGCCGGAGTGGCGTCAAACCCGGACAGCAGTTCGTCGATGACAGGCGTCAGCTTCGTGGACGTGCTCGCCCATTTGTTCAGCGCCAGGCCGCCGGAGTGCTTGTACGTGGCCATGGCGATCGTCTCGTCCTGGCGGCGCAGGCGCAGCTCGGCATGGTTCACGAAGGGCGCCAGGTCCCAGCCGCGGGTCACCGTGTACCACAGGGTGTATTCGCAGCGCTCGGGCGCCTTGTCCTTGTAGATCATGGTGCGGATGCCGTGGCGCTGGAAGCCGTCTTCGAGCACCGTCAGCATGTCGCTCACGATGACCTTGGGATTTTGCTCGATGCAGACCAGGTCCAGTTTGTGGGCGGATGCATCGACCTTTCTGACGTTGACGGAGGTGCAGGCCTGCAAGAGGGATGCGGCGGCGAGCAGGACGAGGATTTTCTTCATGGCTATCGGATAGGGTTGTTGTAGAGGCGTTCTCAGCAGGGCACACGTGAGAGCCTCGGCTCGGTCCCCATTGGTCCCCTACGGGGCCCGAGCGGGACAGATGATCGAGCTGCCAGCCCCGGCAAGATGGGCACCGACGCCAACGGCTGGGCGATGGCGTGTATATTGCCGGTCACGGATGTTGCTAAACTGCAAGTGTACGGGATATATTGCACTTCCGGCAAGCAGCAGGTCTGCCCGGAACCGCTATCGCGGCATTGTCGTGGCCGCCGCACCACGCGCTCAGCGCCAGCCGTGCAGTGCCATCCCCGCAAACCCCGGCCAGGCGCCGAGATCGCGCTCCAGCTCAGGCAGCAGCGTGCGCAGCTTGCCCTTGTCGCCATGGAAGCTGGTGGCGCTGCCATCCAGGATGCGCTCGCTGCTGAAGCGGAACAACTGGCCTGCGGCCGTTTTCGCAGGCTGGCGCAGCAGCACCAGCACCGGCGTTTCGCCGGCCTGGGCCAGCAGCAGCTCGCCCGCTTCGCCGGCATCGGTCCGCACATAACGCCGCTGGCGCTCGGCGCCGACGCGGCCCGCTTCGAGCGCGATGTGCACGCGCTTGCCGTGGACCGCCGCCCAGTCGAGGAAGGGCACGGCGAAGCGGACAATCTCGTCGGGCGCGGTGCGGTAGTCCATCACCGCCAGGCCGTCGGCGACCTGCGCCAGTCCATCGAGCAGCTCGGTCTTGTCCCACCACCAGAAGGGCACGACGAATTCGAGCGGCATGTCGCCGGCCGCTTCGCGCAGGGCGCGCGCCATCGCCAGGTATTCGCGGTCGCGCTCGGCTGGCGGCAGCACCGCGTCCGGGAGCAAATAGGGTTCGACGTCGAACTGCATCGAGCGCAGGCGTTCTTCCGGCGCGGCGTCGCGGTTGTAGGCGGCAAAGGCGCGGGCGCGGTCGGCCGTGGCGGCGCGATGATTCGGCAATGCCATGTGCGGGTCGCCCTCCACGCTGGTCACGGTGATGCCGGCGCGCGTTGCCTTGCTCACGAAGGCGTGCAAGAGCTGCGGGTCGCGCACCCTGGGGCCGTCGAGCGTGACGACGATGAACAGTTCGCCGATGCCCTCAGCCTTGGCCCAGGCCAGCAGGGCGTCGGGCTTGTCCATCCATTCGCCGCGGTCCCAGATCCAGGTCGCGCGCGGCGCCGGTTTCGCCGGCACGACCGGTTCGAGCCGCAGCGCGTCCAGGTTCAATGTCGCGGCTTCCGCAGGACAGAGCAGCACGAACTGGCGCCAGCTCGCACGGTCCAGCCGCGCCGGCAGGGGCAGGGCGACGCTGCGTGCGGTCTTCGTGGCGTCCAATTCTCCCAGCGCATGGGCCGACTCGCGCGCGCTTGACGCGGCGTCGGCAGCCTGGATGGCAAAGTTGCCGCTGCCGGAAAAGTCCGCACCCAGCCTGAATGCGCCCAGGGACAGCGTCCACGGGCCGTCCAGCAATACGCCGGCCGGCCGCGTGCCGGCCCGGCATTGCAGGCGCAGCTTGCCGTCCGCCTGCTCGACGCTGACCCGCTCCTCGATTCCGAAGGTGCGCAGCTTCGCATCCGGCAGCAGGTTAGCCCGCAAGGGCATGGTCACGCGCCGCGGCCTGGCGTTCGCGGGATCGGGCTGGGGCAGGTCGTGGCTGCTCGGCACGAAGCGCTTCTGGCCGGCTGGCCCGTAGAGCAGGATGGTGCGCGCCGGGCGATCTCCTGCCGGCAGCGGATACAGGGCCTCGACCTCGCTGGCGTCGACGCCGAGCGGCGCGGCGCGGCAACCGGGGAGCGCCGGCTGGGTGCTGGCGACGACGACCAGTTCGCCCGCCCCGGGCAGGGCGGCGCGCGGCGCGTCCGCGGGGGCCTGGGATGCCGGGCAGACCTGCAGCGAGGCCGCATGCGTGGAAGTCATGGTCAGGAGCAAGGCAGCGAAAAACAGGGTCTTCATGAGGCGTTGCCCGGCGGGCGGGTCGAGGTCGTGTCGCCCGAAGGCGCGGAAGGCGACGATGCGGGCGGCGTCTGCAGGGTCTTGGCGTGCTCGTCGTGGCCCACGCCCTTGCGCTTCATGGCTCCCCAGCTCGCTTCCTTCTGCACCAGCCAGCGCCACAGGCCGACCAGGCGCCACCAGGTGTTCAACTGGCGGTAGCCGAAGTTCTCCAGGATCACGACCAGGCCCAGCAGCAGCAACTGCTTGCCGCGCGGGTAGAGGTGGAAGGACATCTCTTCCAGCATCAGCCCGGAGGCCGAGAGCAGGATGCCCAGGCCCAGCGCGACGAACAGGAAGGCGCCGAAGGCTTCCCAGGAAACCAGGCCGGTGAGGAAGGCGTAGGCCATGAAGATGTAGCCGCCCAGCTCGATCACCGGGCCCAGCCACTCGAAGAAGAGCATGAAGGGGAAGGCGACCCAGCCGGGAACGCCGCCGTTCTTCGAGAACATCAGGCCCCAGTTGGCGCTCAGGCTCTCGGCCAGGCCGCGCTGCCAGCGCACGCGCTGGTTTCTCAACGTGGCCAGGTCTTCGGGCGCCTCGGTCCAGCACACGGGGTCGGGCACGAATTCGATGCGGTAGGGCTGGCGCTTCGCGCGCAAGGTGCGGTGCATGCGCACGACCAGCTCCATGTCCTCGCCGATGGTGTCGGGGCGGTAGCCGCCGGCCAGCACCACTGCGTCCTTGCGGAAGATGCCGAAGGCGCCGGAGATGATCAGCATGCCGTTCAGGGCCGACCAGCCGAGCCGCCCGAACAGGAAGGCGCGCAGGTACTCCACCACCTGGAACAGGGCCAGGGTGCTCTTCGGCAGGCCGACCTGCGTGAGGAAGCCGCCGCTGATCTCGCAGCCGTTGGCCACGCGCACGGTGCCGCCGGTGGCGACCACGGTCGGATCGCGCAGGAAAGGCTCGGTCACCTTGACCAGGCTGTCGCGCTGCAGGACCGAGTCGGCGTCGACCCCGCAGAACAGCGGGTAGCGCGAGGCGTTGATGCCGGCGTTGAGCGAGTCGGCCTTGCCGCCGTTGACCTTGTCGATCACGCGCACGTTCGGGTAGCGCGTCGAGCGGTAGATCTGGCGCACCTCCTTCGTCGGGATCTGGCGCCGGTAGGCTTCGGGGAAGGGCAGGAGGGCGAATTCGCGCTTGAGCACATCGAGCGTGCCGTCCTTCGAGCCGTCGTTGATGACGATGACCTCGAACTCGGCATAGGTCAGCTGCAGCATCGAGCGGATCGAGGCGGCGATCGTCGCCTCCTCGTTGTAGGCCGGGACCAGGATGCTGACCGGCGGCTCCAGGCCCGAGTAGGCGCGCGGCAGCTCGCCGATGAAGGCTTCCTGGCCCTTGCGGTAGAGCGCGCGCAGCGAGAACAGGTTGAGCAGCAGGTAGCCGCCGTTCAAGGCGACGAAGAAGGCCAGCACGAACCAGGTGATGAAGGCGACCAGCAGGCTGTCGGTATTCATGCGGCCCCGCTTTCGGCCATCGCCTGCGACAGCATGTCGGCCGCGAAGCGGTCGGTGAGGGAGGAACGCAGCGCCTCCAGGTCGGCGCGCGGCAGCGCCGGCAGGGCCAAGAGGGCCTGGGCGGCGCGGTAGCGCACCCACCACTCGCGGTCGCCGAGCAGGGC
>DEKZ01000262.1 GCA_002354135.1 Massilia sp. UBA2709
CAATGCCTGCCAGGGCTCTGCCGCCAGGAACAGGGCCAGGCGCTCCATCAGGTTGCGCAGCTCGCGCACGTTGCCCGGCCAGCCATAGCGCTCGAGCAGCGGCGCGCAGGCTGCCAGCTCGGCATGCAGGTTCGGATGCGACCCCGCCCCGAGCGCGGCCAGCGCCTGCTTCAAGGACCACTCGGCCAGCGGCGCGATGTCGGGAAGGCGCGCGCGCAGCGGTGGCAGCGACAGGCGCAGCACCGCCAGGCGGTAGAACAGGTCGGCCCGGAAGCGTCCCTCGCGCACCCGCGCTTCCAGGTCGCAATGGGTGGCGCTGATCACGCGCACGTCGATCGGCACCGGCCGCGTGCCGCCGACCCGCATCACCTCTCGCACTTCCAGCACGCGCAGCAGGCGGGTCTGCAGGGCCAGCGGCATCTCGCCGATCTCGTCCAGGAACAGGGTGCCGCGATTGGCCGCCTCGAACAGCCCGGCATGGCCGCCGCGCCGGGCCCCGGTAAAAGCGCCTTCCTCGTGGCCGAAGAGTTCCGATTCCAGCAGCGATTCCGCGATCGCCCCGCAGTTCACGGCAACGAAGGGCCGGTTCGCGCCCAGGCTGCGCGGTCCTTCGCGGTGGATCGCCTGCGCCACCAGCTCCTTGCCGCTGCCGGTCTCGCCCTGGATCAGCACGGTGGCCGGCGAACGCGCGTACAGCACCACCATCTGGCGCAGGCGCTCCATGGCCTCGGATTCGCCGCGCAGGTCGTTCAGGCCGCGCCGCGCGCGCTGCAGGTCCGGCGGCGTGCCGCGCCGGATGCGGTTCGCTTCCAGCTGGGTCAGGCGCGCCACCTCGAGCGCGTCGTCGAAGGCCTGGCGGATCGACGCCGCCGAATACAGGAACACGCTGGCCAGGCCCGCTTCCTCGGCCAGGTCGGCGATCAGGCCGGCGCCGACCACGACCTCGATCCCGGCCGCCTTCAGCTCACGGATCGCGGCGCGGGCGTCCTCGCGCGTGACATAGGTGCGCTGCGCCACGTCGATACCGAAGGTGGCGCTGAACTCGAGCAGTTCCGGCAAGGCCTGCTGGTAGCTGATCACGCCGATGCGTTCGGACATCTTGCGCGCCCGCGCCAGCGCCCGCATCACGTCGTAGCCGCTGGCCTTGGCGACCACCACCGGCGCCGACACCCGGCCTTTCAGGTAGGCGCCGTTCGAGCCGGCGGCAATCACCACGTCGCAACGCTCGCTCGCCATGCGTTCGCGTATATGGCGCGCAGCTTCATCGAACCCGAGGTGGATCGGCTCGATCAAAGCAAGGTGATCGTATTCGAGCGTGATGTCACGCAGCAGGTCGGACAGGCGCGACACCGAGACGGTCCAGATGACCGGCTTGTCGGGCGTGTCCGCAGGTAGACGCGGGGAATGTTTCATGTTTCAAGTGTAACGCATGTTGCGCCTGTGTTTCAGTGAAACATCGGCGGCAGGGTAGGGCGCGTTCTGTAAGGTTTCAGTAGGGAGCGCGATTTATGATGAGTCCGCCGAAACGGCACAACGACAGAAACAAGGAGACACAACGTGGACCAAGACATTGCTCAACTCATCAAGGCGGACCCGAATTACCACAAGCTGGTAAAAACCCGGTCGCGCTACGGCTGGACGCTTACGTGGAGCATGATGGTCGTGTACTACGGCTTCATCCTGCTGGTCGCCTTCAACAAGGAATGGATGGGCACGCGCCTGGGGGAGGGCGTCATGACCTGGGCGATGCCCGTGGGGCTGGCCGTGATCCTGTTCACCGTTGTCATCACCGGCGTCTATGTACGCCGCGCGAACAGCGAATTCGACGAACTCACCGCCGCCATCCGTGCGCGCGCCAAGGCATGAGGAGCACGCACATGAATCACCTCCACCGCATCGGCGCCGCGACGGCGCTCGCCCTGGGCGCCGGCCACGCCGCCGCCGCACCCGTCATCGAGGAAGCGCAGAAGCAGCCGACCAACTGGACCGCGATCCTGATGTTCGCGGGCTTCGTGATCTTTACCCTGTTCATCACCAAGTGGGCCGCCGCCAAGACCCGCTCGGCGTCCGACTTCTACACGGCCGGCGGCGGCATCACCGGCTTCCAGAACGGCCTGGCGATTGCCGGCGACTACATGTCGGCCGCGTCCTTCCTCGGCATTTCGGCCGCCGTCTTCCTCGACGGCTACGACGGCCTGATCTACGCCATCGGCTTCCTGGTCGGCTGGCCCGTCATCACTTTCCTGATGGCCGAACGGCTGCGCAACCTGGGCCGCTTCACCTTTGCCGACGTTGCCGCCTACCGCTTCGCGCAGACCCCGATCCGCCTGTTCGCCGCGTCCGGCACCCTGGTGGTGGTCGCGTTCTACCTGATCGCGCAGATGGTCGGCGCCGGCCAGCTGATCAAGCTGCTGTTCGGCCTCGAGTACTGGATCGCGGTCGTCATCGTCGGGGTGCTGATGATGGTCTATGTGCTGTTCGGCGGCATGACGGCCACCACCTGGGTCCAGATCATCAAGGCGGTGCTGCTGCTGTCGGGCGCTTCCTACATGGCCTTCGCCGTGCTGGCCCAGTTCAACTTCAGCCCCGAGGCGCTGTTCGCCAAATCGGTCGAGGTGCATGCCAAGGGCGACGCGATCATGGGCCCGGGCACCTTCATCAAGGACCCGATCTCGGCCATCTCCTTCGGCATGGCGCTGATGTTCGGCACCGCCGGCCTGCCGCACATCCTGATGCGCTTCTTCACCGTGCCCAGCGCCAAGGAAGCGCGCAAGTCGGTGTTCTGGGCCACGACCTGGATCGGCTACTTCTACATCCTGACCTTCATCATCGGCTTCGGCGCGATCGTGCTGGTGGGCACCAATCCCGCGTTCAAGGATGCTGCCGGCAAGCTCCTCGGCGGTAACAACATGGCGGCGGTGCACCTGGCCCAGGCCGTCGGCGGCGACGTCTTCCTCGGCTTCATCTCGGCCGTCGCCTTCGCGACCATCCTGGCGGTGGTCGCTGGCCTGACCCTGTCCGGCGCCTCGGCCGTCTCGCACGACCTGTACGCCACCGTGATCAAGCAGGGCAGGGCGGGCAGCGCCAAGGAGCTGAAGGTTTCGCGCCTGACGACGATCGCGCTGGGCATCATCGCCGTGCTGCTGGGCATCGCATTCGAAAAGCAGAACGTGGCCTTCATGGTGTCGCTGGCGTTCGCGATCGCGGCCTCGGCCAATTTCCCGGTGCTGTTCATGTCGGTGCTGTGGAAGGACTGCACCACGCGCGGCGCCACGATCGGCGGCTTCCTCGGCCTGATCACGGCCGTGGTGCTGACCCTGCTGTCGAAATCGGTCTGGACCGACGTGCTGGGCTATGGCGAGGCGCCTTTCCCCTACGCCTCGCCGGCGCTGTTCTCGATGTTCGTCGGCTTTGCCGGCATCTGGATCATCTCGCTGCTCGACAAGGGACCACGCGCACGGCTGGACCGGGCCGGCTTCGAGACGCAACAGTTGCGTTCCGAGACCGGTATCGGCGCTTCGTCGGCCTCCGCCCACTGAGCCGCTATTCCTGTGAAGACCCCGCCTGTGCGGGGTTTTCTTTTGCCTGCCAGACCATGTGTTTCACGTTGTTTCACGATGAAACATCGGACGTTGCAAGGTTTGTCCTGCGCTGAGCCGCTCGGCAATATCCTTGCGGGCTAGCCGTCCCAAGTTCTTGAAATCCAAGGCGAAATGCTTGCTTGCATGACACGGCGCAAGCCTGGCACGCCATTTGCATCAGTGAAGGCATTTCGTCACCACGTCACACGAAAGGCCAGAACATGAGTCACCATTCCGCAGGCGCCGCGTTCCGCAAAGCCGTGCAAGAAGAATCGCCGCTGCAGGTCGTCGGCGCCATCAATGCCAACCACGCCCTGCTGGCCAAGCGCGCCGGCTTCAAGGCCATCTACCTCTCGGGCGGAGGCGTCGCCGCCGGCTCGCTGGGCCTGCCCGACCTGGGCATCTCGAACCTCGACGACGTGCTGACCGACGTGCGCCGCATCACCGACGTGTGCGACCTACCGCTGCTGGTCGACGTCGACACCGGCTTCGGTTCCTCGGCCTTCAACGTCGCCCGCACCGTCAAGTCGATGATCAAATTTGGCGCAGCCGCCATGCACATCGAAGACCAGGTCGGCGCCAAGCGCTGCGGCCACCGTCCGGGCAAGGAAATCGTCTCCAAGCAGGAAATGGTCGACCGCATCAAGGCCGCCGTGGACGCGCGTACCGACGAGAACTTCGTGATCATGGCGCGCACCGATGCGCTGGCCGTGGAAGGCATCGACGCCGCCATCGACCGCGCGGTCGCCTGCGTCGAGGCCGGCGCCGACATGATCTTCCCGGAAGCGATGACCGACCTCAAGATGTACGCGCAGTTCGCGAAAGCCGTCGGCGTGCCGATCCTGGCCAACATCACCGAGTTCGGCTCGACCCCGCTGTTCACGGTCGAGGAGCTGAAAACCGCCGACGTCGGCCTGGTGCTCTACCCGCTGTCGGCCTTCCGCGCCATGAACAAGGCGGCCGAAAACGTCTACACTGCGATTCGCCGCGACGGCACGCAGAAGAACGTGGTCGACACCATGCAGACCCGCGCCGAGCTGTACGAGCGCATCAACTACCACGATTTCGAGCAGAAACTGGATGCGCTGTTTGCAGCGCAAAAGAAATAACACGACGCCTAAAGGAGACCCAAGATGAGCGAACAACAAACCCCCACCTTCAAGCCGAAGAAATCCGTGGCCCTGTCGGGCGTCGCCGCTGGTAACACCGCGCTGTGCTCGGTCGGCAAATCGGGCAACGATCTGCACTACCGCGGCTACGACATCCTCGACGTCGCCAACTCCTGCGAATTCGAAGAAATCGCCTACCTGCTGGTGCACGGCAAGCTGCCGACCGTCGCCGAACTGAAGGGTTATAAGGCCAAACTGAAGTCGCTGCGCGGCCTGCCGCAAGCGGTCAAGCTGGCGCTGGAAGCGTTGCCGGCCGGCAGCCACCCGATGGACGTGATGCGCACCGGTGTCTCGGCCCTGGGCTGTGCGCTGCCGGAAAAGGACGACCACAACATCGCCGGCGCGCGCGACATCGCCGACCGCCTGATGGCTTCCTTCGGCTCCATGCTGCTCTACTGGTACCACTACAGTCATAACGGCAAGCGCATCGAGACCGAGACCGACGACGACTCGATCGGCGGCCACTTCCTGCACCTGCTGCACGGCACGAAGCCGCCGGAAGAGTGGGTGCGCGCGATGCACACCTCGCTCATCCTCTACGCCGAACACGAGTTCAATGCCTCGACCTTCACCGCGCGCGTGATCGCCGGTACCGGCTCCGACATGCACTCGGCCATCACCGGCGCCATCGGCGCGCTGCGCGGACCGAAGCACGGCGGCGCCAACGAAGTGGCGCTGGACATCCAGAAGCGCTACGAGAACGCCGACGAAGCCGAAGCCGACATCCGCAACCGCGTGGCCAACAAGGAAGTCGTGATCGGCTTCGGCCACCCGGTCTACACCATCTCGGACCCGCGCAACGTCGTCATCAAGGAAGTCGCGCGCACGCTGTCGCAGTCGGCCGGCTCGATGAAGATGTTCGACATCGCCGAGCGCCTGGAATCGGTCATGTGGGAAGTCAAGAAGATGTTCCCGAACCTGGACTGGTTCTCGGCCGTCTCGTACCACATGATGGGCGTGCCGACCGCCATGTTCACCCCGCTGTTCGTGATTTCGCGCACGTCGGGCTGGGCCGCGCACATCATCGAGCAGCGCATCGACAACAAGATCATCCGCCCGAGCGCGAACTACGTCGGTCCGGAAGACCTGCAGTTCGTGCCGATCGCCGACCGCAAATGATCTCGTATGGCGACTAAGCCGCCCGCCGCGTTCACGCTGCGCCGCCTCGGTTCCGCCGACGCCGCGCAGTACCGTGCGCTGCGGCTGGCGGGCTTGCGCGCCTTTCCGCACGCGTTTCGTCCCACTGTGGAAGAGGCATTGGAACAACCGCTGTCCTGGGCCGAAAAGCGCCTGGCCACAAAAGGCGAATACTGGTTCGGCGCCTTCGACGCGAGGTTTGATGACACTGAGTTGGTGGGCGCGCTCTGCCTGCGCACGCAGGAGGGTAAAAAAATCCGCCACTCGGCCAGCCTGAACGCGCTGGTGGTCGACCCCGGGCGCCTGCGCGAAGGCATCGGTGCCGCACTGGTTGCGTATCTGATTGCGTTTGCGCGCGAACTGGGCTTCATCCGCCAGCTTACGCTGACCGTCATCGACGGCAACGCGGCAGCCATCGGCCTGTACGAGCGCTTCGGCTTCCGCCAGTTCGGCCTGGAGCCGGACGCCTTCCTGCACGACGGCGCTTATTACGCCAAGCAGCACCGACAACTTACACTGGTAACACCGACATCATGAACAACGCATACCGCAAACCCCTGCACGGGACCAACCTGCATTACTTCGACGCGCGCGAAGCCGTCGACAGCATCGAAGCGGGCGCCTGGGACAAGCTGCCCTACACCTCGCGCGTGCTGGCGGAAAACCTCGTGCGCCGCTGCGAGCCCATGGCCCTGGTGCCGTCGCTGAAGCAGCTGATTGAAAGAAAACGCGACCTCGATTTCCCCTGGTTCCCAGCCCGCGTGGTCTGCCACGACATCCTGGGCCAGACCGCCCTGGTCGACCTGGCCGGCCTGCGCGACGCCATCGCCCTCGAAGGCGGCAATCCGGCCCTGGTCAATCCTGTGGTGCCGACCCAGCTGGTGGTCGACCACTCGCTGGCCGTCGAGTGCGGCGGCTTCGATCCTGACGCCTTTGCCAAGAACCGCGCCATCGAGGACCGCCGCAACGAGGACCGCTTCGACTTCATCAACTGGACCAAGAAGGCCTTCCAGAACGTCGACGTGATCCCGCCGGGGAACGGCATCCTGCACCAGATCAACCTGGAGCGCATGTCTCCGGTAATCCAGGTGAAGGACGGCGTCGCCTTCCCGGACACCCTGGTCGGCACCGACTCGCACACCCCGATGGTCGACGCCCTGGGCGTGATCGCCATCGGCGTCGGCGGCTTGGAAGCCGAGAGCGTCATGCTGGGCCGCGCCTCCTACATGCGCCTGCCCGACATCGTCGGCGTCGAGCTCACCGGCAAGCCGCAACCGGGCATCACCGCCACCGACGTGGTGCTGGCGCTGACCGAGTTCCTGCGTAAAGAGAAAGTGGTCTCGACCTACCTCGAGTTCTATGGCGAAGGCGCCGCCAACCTGACCCTGGGCGACCGCGCGACCATCTCGAACATGGCCCCGGAATTCGGCGCCACCGCCGCGATGTTCTACATCGACGAGCAGACCATCAAGTACCTCAAGCTCACCGGCCGCGAGGACGAGACCGTCAAACTGGTCGAGCTCTACGCGAAGGAAACCGGGCTCTGGGCCGACGCGCTCACAACCGCCGAGTACGAGCGCGTGCTGCGCTTCGACCTCTCGACCGTCGTGCGCAACATCGCCGGCCCGTCGAACCCGCACAAGCGCGTGCCAACCTCGGAACTGGCCGCGCGCGGCATCGCCGGCCTTATTGAAAACGAACCGGGTTTGATGCCGGACGGCGCCGTCATCATCGCGGCGATCACCAGCTGCACCAACACGAATAATCCGCGCAACATGATCGCCGCCGGCCTGCTGGCGCGCAACGCCAACAAGGCGGGCCTGCTGCGCAAACCCTGGGTCAAGTCTTCGCTGGCGCCGGGCTCGAAGGCGGTTTCGCTCTACCTGGAAGAAGCGGGCCTGCTGCCGG
This sequence comes from Massilia sp. UBA2709, assembly GCA_002354135.1. Taxonomy (GTDB): domain Bacteria; phylum Pseudomonadota; class Gammaproteobacteria; order Burkholderiales; family Burkholderiaceae_D; genus Telluria. Next base: position 7,796 of record DEKZ01000262.1, read on the forward strand.
AACTGGAAAAGCTGGGCTTCGGCGTCGTGGCTTTTGCCTGCACCACCTGCAACGGCATGAGCGGCGCGCTCGACCCGGTCATCCAGAAAGAGATCGTCGAGCGCGACCTGTACGCGACCGCCGTCCTCTCGGGCAACCGCAACTTCGACGGCCGCATCCATCCGTATGCCAAGCAGGCCTTCCTGGCCTCGCCGCCGCTGGTCATCGCCTACGCGATCGCCGGCACCATCCGCTTCGACATCGAGAAGGACGTTCTGGGCACGGATGCGAACGGTCAGCCGGTGACCTTGGCCGACATCTGGCCGAGCGACGAGGAGATCGACGCCGTCATCGAGCAGAGTGTGAAGCCCGAGCAGTTCCGCAAGGTCTACACACCGATGTTCGCGCGCGTGGCCGACGACGGCGAGGCGGTGAGCCCGCTGTACGACTGGCGTCCGCAGAGCACCTACATCCGCCGTCCTCCCTACTGGGAAGGCGCGCTGGCCGGCGCGCGCACGCTGTCCGGCATGCGTCCGCTGGCTGTCCTGGGCGACAACATCACGACCGACCACCTGTCGCCTTCGAACGCGATCCTGCTCGATTCGGCCGCCGGCGAATACCTGGCGAAGATGGGCCTGCCGGAAGAGGACTTCAACTCCTACGCGACCCACCGCGGCGACCACCTGACGGCGCAGCGCGCGACCTTCGCGAACCCGACCCTGAAGAACGAGATGGTGCGCAATCCGGACGGCACGGTGCGTGCGGGTTCGCTGGCGCGCATCGAGCCGGAAGGGCAGGTGACCCGCATGTGGGAAGCCATCGAGACCTACATGGAGCGCAAGCAGCCCTTGATCGTGATCGCCGGCGCCGACTACGGCCAGGGTTCCTCGCGCGACTGGGCGGCCAAGGGCGTGCGCCTGGCGGGCGTGGAGGCGATCGTCGCCGAAGGTTTCGAGCGCATCCACCGCACGAATCTCGTCGGCATGGGCGTGCTGCCGCTGGAATTCCAGCCGGGCATCAACCGCCTGAGCCTGGGCATCGACGGCACCGAAACGTTTGATGTGATCGGCGAACGCACCCCGCGCGCGACGCTCACCCTGGTCATCAACCGTCGCAATGGCGAACGGGTCGAGGTGCCGGTCACCTGCCGCCTCGACACGGCGGAAGAGGTGTCGATCTACGAGGCCGGCGGGGTGCTGCAGCGCTTTGCGCAGGACTTCCTGGCCTCGTCGAAGGTCGCGGCGTAAGGCACCGGATGCGTGATGGTGGGCACGGGGCGCCCACCCTACACCTCCAGATGCCGTAGGGTGGGCGCCCCGTGCCCACCGCAACGTCGAGTCGTCGCAACGCATCCTGTAGGGTGGGCACTCCGTGCCCACGCATTTCGCACGTATCACCCGGCCGCGTAAGGCGACATATCGCCCGCATACTCACTGGATCAACGAACATGGCACACCAACCCCAAATCAAAATCCCCGCCACCTACATGCGTGGCGGCACCAGCAAAGGCGTCTTCTTCCGCCTGCAGGACCTCCCCGAGGCGGCCCGCCAACCCAGCCCGGCGCGCGACAAGCTCCTGCTGCGCGTGATCGGCAGCCCCGACCCCTACGGCAAGCAGATCGACGGCATGGGCGGCGCGACGTCCAGCACCAGCAAGACCGTGATCGTCTCGAGGAGCACGCGCGAAGGCCACGACGTCGATTACCTGTTCGGCCAGGTCTCGATCGACAAGCCTTTCGTCGACTGGAGCGGCAACTGCGGCAACCTGTCCTCGGCGGTCGGTTCCTTCGCCATCAGCGCCGGCCTGGTCGACCCCGAGCGCATCCCGCAGGACGGCATGGCGGTCGTGCGCATCTGGCAGGCCAACATCGGCAAGACCATCATTGCCCACGTCCCGATGACGAACGGCGAGGTCCAGGAAACCGGCGACTTCGAACTGGACGGCGTGACCTTCCCGGCCGCCGAAGTGCAGATCGAATTCATGGACCCGGCAGCGGACGAGGAGGGCGCCGGCGGCTCGATGTTCCCGACCGGGAACCTGGTCGACGATCTCGAGGTGCCGGGCCTGGGCGTGCTGAAAGCGACCATGATCAACGCCGGCATCCCGACCATTTTCGTGAACGCGGCCGACATCGGCTACACGGGCGCCGAGCTGCAGGACGCCATCAACGGCGACGAGCGCGCACTGGTGATGTTCGAGACCATCCGTGCCTGCGGCGCCGTGCGCATGGGCCTCATCAAGCATGTGGATGAAGCAGCCGGCCGCCAGCACACGCCGAAGCTTGCGTTTGTCGCGCCGCCGCGCGATTACACCGCCTCGAGCGGCAAGCCGGTGGCGGCGGGCGACATCGACCTGGTGGTGCGCGCGCTCTCGATGGGCAAACTCCACCACGCGATGATGGGCACCGCGGCGGTCGCCATCGGCACCGCCGCCGCCGTCCCCGGCACCCTGGTCAACCTCGCGGCCGGCGGCGGCAGGCCCAGCGCGGTGCGCTTCGGCCACCCCTCGGGCACCCTGCGCGTCCCGGGCGA
>DEKZ01000307.1 GCA_002354135.1 Massilia sp. UBA2709
ATAGTCGTGGCGATTCAGCTCACGCTTTGACAAAGCGTCAAGCCAGTTTACCGTAAATCCCTGTTTGCGACCAAAAAACGGCGTGCGGAACAGGCTGAATTAATGCTACCAAGAATTACTTATTGCTTTGCTCAACCGCGTTGCCAATCTAATCAGATTGTTAAATTGCGAATTTTCACTAAACGGCTGGGCACAAGGCGGAGTCTGGCTTTGCTCAATGTATTTCCTGTTGTAAATCAATACCTTCGCCTCAAATTCTTTTACACAAATTAGTGGGAGAAATCTCTTGCGTGCGCCACAAATAATCCCCATGTGTTGAAATGCCTATGTGACAAGCTTTCCACACGATAGCTTGATTTCCAACAATGAGTCATGTGCTCAGGACGGATGTGGACACGCCGTATGAGTCTGATAATTTGTTTGAAAGACAAGTGCGTTTAGGGGAGTGTTAAGCAGAGCGCATGCACGCGGGCATGTTTCTTAAGCGGGAATTCAGACTGGTTCTGCAGACTCTGTCTGAACGATGGCTCAAGAGCGTGTTCGGGAACTTATGTTGACGAAAGGTAGTCATTAACAAAGTTCGTAACGGAACTATTTTAAACCACACTCACGAGGTAAAAATCATGGCACACCATGCTTTGTCTTCACAGGAAAGCTACAACCCCAACCACCTGCTGGACATCCTGCTCGGCAAAATGCAGCTGAAGAACGACGCCGCGCTGTCGCGCATGCTCGAGGTGGCCCCACCTGTCATCAGCAAGATCCGCCACCACCGTCTCCCGGTCGGCGCCTCGCTGCTGATCCGCATGCACGAAGTCACCGGCATGAGCATCCGCGACCTGCGCGACCTGATGGGCGACCGCCGCACCAAGTACCGCCTGTCCGACGCTCAGGGCCGCCCGAAGCCAGAAGAGAAGGCAGCCCAGGCCGCCGCGGCAGCAGCCCAGCAACAGCAGCAGCAACAGCAAACCCAGCAGCAATCGCAGAACAACGAAGCTTCTTCGTCGTCTGGTAACTATGCGCACTGATGCCGGCGGCATGGCAGCCTCCACTGCCGTGCCATCGGCCATGCGGGGCAGCGGCCCGGCGTCCTGAGACGCCGCGCACGCTGTCCTTCCTTCCCGCATCCCCTCTGCCGCCCCGCGGCATTCCCTTCCGGCAGTACTTCCGGTGCCCGTCCGGGCAGGCCGGTTTTCGTCCGTCGCTCCCGCATCTGGATGACCGGGAGAAGTTGAGCGGCCCCAAGCAAGCACCAGCCGATTGCGGTATTCTCGCCGTGCTTGTTTTTCCCTCTACAAAGGACACACGATGAAACTGTATTTCAGCCCCGGCGCCTGCTCGCTGTCTCCGCACATCGTCCTGCTCGAAGCAGAGCTGGCCTCACCTCCGAGCGCGTCGACCTCGGCAAGAAGCTGACGGCTAGTGGCGTGGACTTCCGCAGCATCAATCCGAACGGATATGTGCCGGCGCTCGAACTGGACAACGGCGCCGTGCTGACCGAAGGCCCGGCAATCGTCCAGTACCTGGCCGACAGCGCGCCCCAGGCCGGCCTGCTGGCGCCCGTGGGCAGCGTCGAGCGCTACCAGGCCATCAGCTGGCTGAACTACATTTCGACCGAGCTCCACAAGAACTTCAGCCCCCTGTTCAAGCCGGACTCGACCGAAGACATGCGCGAGCGCGCACGCAAGATGCTGGCGCTGCGCTTCGACCATGTCGCGCGTCACCTGGAAGGCCGCGAATTCCTCGCTGGCAGCCAGTTCGGCGTGGCCGACGCCTACCTGTTCACCGTGCTGGGCTGGACCGACTTCCTGAAATTCAGCCTGGCCGACTGGCCGCAGCTGCAGGCCTTCCGTGCGCGCATCGCCCAGCGTCCGGCCGTGCAGCAGGCCATGCGCGAAGAAGGCCTGATCAAATAAGCCCCATCAAGTAAACAGGTCGCCGCCCACCCGCTTGGGCGGTAACATGGCCGCATGACGAACAAACGCTACATCGCCCTGCTGCGCGGCGTGAACGTGGGCCGCGCCAAGCGCGTGGCCATGGCCGACCTGCGCAAACTGGTCGAAGACCTCGGCTATGCCGAGGTGCGCAGCGTCCTGAACAGCGGCAACATCGTGTTCAGCGCCGCCGAGCTCGACCCAGGCGTGGCCGCCGCGGCCATCGAGGAAGGCCTGGTGCTCAAACTGGGCGTGTCGGCGCGCGTGATGGTGCTCGCAAGCGAAGACCTGGCGGCCGTGCTGGCCGAAAACGCCCTGCTGCCGGTTGCGACCGACCACGCGCGCCTGCTGGTATTCCTGCTGCCCGACGCCGCGGCGCGCGCGGCCTTGGCGCCGCTGTGCGAACGCGACTGGGGCGAAGGCGCCCTGGCGCTCGGCCAGCGCGCGGCCTATGTCTGGTGTCCGGATGGGGTGCTCGACAGTCCCGCCGCGGCGGCGCTCGGCAAGCAATTGGGAGACGCGACCACGTCGCGCAACTGGAATACGCTGTGCAAACTGTATGCGCTGTGCACCGAGCCCGCGCCGGCGCCACGCGGCGCATGAAGCGCAGCGGCTGAATCCAACGCCCTGACGCCAGCGCTGAACTGGCGCTTCGCCACATCGGCCGATCCGCAGCGTCCGGCGGCGCTGGCCGAGCTTGTCCGCGCTACTTGAATTTCTCGTTGCTGTCCCGACGTGCCCGGTAGCCGAGCAGGACCAGGCCGACCAGCATCATGGCGAACACTTCCGGTTCAGGCAGTTCCGACATGTGCACGGTGACAAAGTCGGAGCCGGGCGTCGCGGCTGGGGCGGTGACGCGCGGCTGGGCTTGCGCTGTGTCATCGGCTGCGGAGGGCGACAGGTCGATGACGGCCGCTTGCGCCGCACCGCCGACGACAAGACCGAGCGCTACTGCGAGTAAAAATCTGTTCACGATTGTTCCCTTCCTTGCAGATATTGCTGGGTACAAACGCCGTATCAAAACGACACAGCCAGCGCCGTCGACGCCATCCGGTCCACAAAAAGCATAGCAAAAACCGCCGCGCGCTTCGCGTCATTTCGCATGAATGTCGCGCGGCATGTGCGCCAGGAACCGGAGCCGGGGCGTGACCGTTGCGCGCCGGAAGACTTGCCGCCGGCAGTCCACACCATGTTAAAGAAATGCGACAGGCAGCGAAGCGGCGCATATCAAAGAAGCAAGGCTTGCATCGCGCTTTGTTGAAACAGAATCAAGGTGTTGCCGGTTTGGATAGACGGATTGCTGATTTATTTGACAGGCTCGCAACGATTTTGATTGTCAAGGTTTCCACCTATGACACCAATCAAAATTTTTTAAGCCAGGCGTATACATCTCCGTTTTCTTTACGGGTATAGTCTCCCTATCCCTATTGCCCTTGGGCATCAAAACGATGTCGAACAAGCACTTGTTCGACTCCTCGCGGCTCCGACGCCGACGCCGTTCCGACAAGCGCGACCCGGAAGGCCGCCTCCGTTTTTGCACTGTTGCATCACGCGCACCATACATTTGTAGAGTACCGATAATGCCCAACTTTGCCCGACTCCAGATCGCCTTCAAGAACGTCTACGTGCGCATTGCCGCCGCCGTGTTGCTTGGAGCGATAGCCGGTGTGGCGATCTGGTCGGCCGACAAGCCGCAGGATCCGAGCCCGGTCGTCCATTCGCAGGACATTTCCGAAATCACGCGCCTGGCTGCGCACAAGGACACGCTCGAATTCCTGATGGTGGCCAAGCCGCTGTCCGAATCGCCGCGCTACGTGTTCAAGTTCAAGGGCGCGCCCGAACTGCACGTGGTCAAGGTGCCGAGCACCTCGCACCTGAGCCTGGAGCGCGAAGTGCTGCTCAAGAACGCGATTCCGTATTCGATCGCCAAGGAAGACTTCCTGGCCTCGCACAAGGCCGTGCTCGACGAAGGCGGCAGCTTCGCCTCTGACAGCCTGGACTTCGTCAAGCGTCACGCCTTCGAGATCGTCCTGATCCTCCTGATCGTCTACAGCCTGAAATTCGGCATCCCGGGCATGGGCGCGAGCGCGACCATGATCACCCCGGACAAGCTCAAGGGCAGCATGGACGACCTGATCGGCATGGAAGACATCAAGCAGGAAGTGCTGCACCTGGAAGACATGATCCGCAACCGCGAGGAATACCAGTCGCACAACATCGACAAGCCCTTCAACGTGATGCTGACCGGGCCTGCCGGCACCGGCAAGACCAAGCTGGTGGGCTACCTCGCCAAGCGTCTCGACATGCCCCTGATCTCGGCCTCGGGCTCGGCGCTGGAATCGGGTTACGTCGGCGGCGGCTCGAAGGCACTGAACGCCCTGTACCGCAAGGCCTGCGCCAAGGGCAAGTGCATCATCTTCCTGGATGAAGCCCAGAGCCTGTTCATGCCGCGCGGCCGCAGCGAAAAGAAATGGGAAGACGACACCGCCAACACCCTGCTGGGCTTGCTGGACGGCGTGAAGAGCGACAAGGGCCAGGGCGTGATCTGGGTCGTCGCCTCGAACTTCGACGACGCCTCGACCGAGATGGACGAAGCGATGCTGCGCCGTTTCTCGGTGAAGATCAACTTCCGCCTGCCGAACAAGAACGAGCGCCGTGAGCTCTTGAGAAGCTTCCTGTCGCGCAAGAAGGAAGGCCTGGTCGATTGGAGCGACCTGGACCTGGACCAGGTCGCGGAAATCACCCAGAACCTGAGCCCGGCGCTGCTGGAAACCGTGGTCGAGCTCGCATCGATGATCTCGATCCAGGAAAAGGCGATCATCAACACCGACCTGCTGTTCCGCGCTTATGAACGCGCCACGATCGGCCTGACCGACCGCGCCACCACCGCCGAGAAGCACAAGCAGCGCGAGCGCATCGCCCTGCACGAGCTGGGTCACTTCTTCATGCAGATCGATCCCTGGCTGCGCGCCGGCCTGAGCCTGGACGAAGTGAAGGAAAAGTCGCACCTGCTGAAGATCAGCACCGAGGCGGTGTCGAAGATCGGCGCCCTGGGCTATGTGCTGCAGTCGGGTGACGACATGTCGCTGCGCACGCTGGAAGAGCTCGAGCGCGACGTGATCGGCCTGTACGGCGGCATGGCGGCGGAAGAACTGTTCTACGGCGCCCGCGGCATCTCGGTCGGCGCCCAGAACGACATCGAGAAAGTGACCAAGATGCTGAACCTGATGGTCAACCGCCTGTCGATGTACTCGCGCTCGAAGATCGACTACAGCCAGTTGCAGAACGACGCCAGCGGCGAGCACACCCTGCGCCAGATGGAAGAAAAGGCGGATGAGCTCTACAGCTACACCCTGGGCGCGATGCGCGACTACCGTGCCATGATCGAGTCGATCAAGGACACGCTGCTCGAGCAGTACGTGCTGTCGAAGGACGCCGTGTTCGCGCTGCTGGAAGAGCGCAAGGAACTGCTGCAGTTCGCGCCGCGCCACGCCAACCTGAAGCTGTGCGCGGAGACCGGCGAGATGGTCGCCGCCTGAGATCGGACCTGGCCGGCGCTGCGGCGCCGGATGAACAAATGCCCGCTGTGCGCGCTGCACCAGCGGGCATTTTGTTTGGCGCCCGATTGATCCGCTACCCTGAACGATGAGGCCAGCGCGAACGTAGGGTGGGCACTCCGTGCCCACGTGTTACGCACGTATCCGGCAATCGATTGCAGCGACTTGTCGCCCGCAGTGTGTCCGACGACGGGAAGTCGGTTGGCGTCTTCCGATAACTCCAGAGAAGCCGGCGGGCGACTTGTCAGCGCCGCTGGTGCAAGCTTGAACACGTAAACGCGTGGGCACGGAGTGCCCGCCCTACCGGTAGCTGCGCGGCCGGATGTCTGCGTCAATTCGTCGCCGGCCGGGTTCCCGTTCAATGCGCGTGCTGCGCCTCCTTCAGGGTATCGATCACATAGCGCGTCATGCTGCCGGCCAGCTCGTGTTCGCCGAGGAAGACCTTGCCGCCGGTATCCTCGCGCAGCAGCTCGGCTTCCTGCTCGTTATGCGTGCGCACGACGCAGCGGATGCCGGGATTGAGGGCCTTGGCAGTCTCGATCATGGTGCGCACGTGGAAGGTGTCGGGCGTGGCGATCACCAGCACCGCGGCGCGCGCGACGTGCGCCTGGATCAGCACTGCCGGCTCCGACGCGTCGCCGACCACGGCCGGCTGGTCGCGGCGGCGCAATGCCTCGACGATCTCGCGGTTCTGCTCGGCCACCACGTAATGCACGCCCTGGGCCTTGAGGGCGTCGGCGATGCGCCGGCCCACGCGCCCGTAGCCGACCAGCACCACCTGGCCGGTGAGGCGCTCGTGCGGCACGCTCATCGGCAGCTCGGCCAGCGGATCGGGCGAGCTTTCGAGTTTGCGCACCAGGTCCGAGTTCTTGCGCAGCCAGCGCTGCAGCGGCTCGATGGCCGTGAACAGCAGCGGATTGACGGCGATCGAGATGATCGCGCCGGCCAGGATCAGGCTCTGGCCCTCGGGCGGCATGAGTTCCAGCGAAATGCCGAGCGCCGCCAGGATGAACGAGAATTCGCCGATCTGCGCGAGGCTCGCCGAGACCGTGATCGCGGTATTCAGGGGATAGCGCAGGGCCAGCACGAGCGCCATCGCGGCGATCGACTTGCCGAAGATGATGACGGCGACCACCGCCAGCACGTGCAGCGGTTCCTCGACCAGCACCATCGGGTCGAACAGCATGCCGACCGAGACGAAGAACAGCACCGAGAATGCGTCGCGCAGCGGCAGCGACTCCTCGGCGGCGCGGTGCGACAGTTCCGATTCGCGCAGCACCATGCCGGCGAAGAAGGCGCCCAAAGCGAAGGAGACGCCGAACAGCTCCGAGGAGCCGTAGGCGATGCCGACCGCAGCGGCGATCACGGCCAGCGTGAACAGCTCGCGCGAGGCAGTCTTCGCCACGCGCCACAGGAACCAGGGAAAGAGCTTGCGCCCGACGAGCAGCATGAAGGCGACAAAGGCGCCAACCTGCAGCAGGGTCGTGCCCAGCGCCGACCACAGCGACTGGTCGGCGCCCGTGCCCTTGCCGCCGAGGGGACCGGCCAGCGCCGGCAGCAGCACCAGCACCAGGACGGTCACCAGGTCCTCGACCACCAGCCAGCCGACCGCGATGCGGCCGTTCATCGAATCGAGCACGCCGCGGCTTTCCAGCGCGCGCAGCAGCACCACGGTGCTGGCCACCGACAGGGCCAGGCCGAACACCAGGCCTGCGCCCAGGCTCCAGCCCCACAGCTGGGTCATCCCGATGCCCATCGCGGTGGCCACCGCGATCTGCAGGATGGCGCCGGGCAGGGCGATCCTGCGCACATCGAGCAGGTCCTTCAGCGAGAAGTGCAAACCTACTCCGAACATCAGCAGCATCACACCGATCTCGGCCAGTTGCGATGCCAGCGACACGTCGGCCACGAAACCGGGCGTGGCCGGACCGATCAGGATACCGGCGGCGAGATAGCCGACCAGCGCAGGCAGTTTCAGGCGAATGGCGATCATCCCGAAAATGAGGCCGAAGCCCAGCGCGGCGGCAATGGTGGTGATCAGACTGAGTTCATGATGCATGCAGTACAGCTCCTTATCAAAGTGAAATCGATCCAGTATAAGCGACGAAGCCGCCACGCTGGCGAAAAAATAGAGCAGGGCCTCGACCGCCGAAGACCTCCGGCGCGACCGACTCTGTCTATAATCAAATGAAAAAATCGGTCATCAAGCCGCCAACCCACACAGGAGACAACATGAGCCGCAAGGTATGCGTTACCGGCGTCGGGATGATCCCGTTCGCCAAGCCCGGCGCGTCCGCGCCCTACCACGAGATGGGGGCAGACGCTGCCCGCGCCGCCCTGCAGGATGCCGGCCTCGCCTACGAGGACATCGAACAGGCCTACGCCGGCTACGTCTACGGCGATTCCACCTGCGGCCAGAAGGCGCTGTACGGCGTCGGCATGACCGGCATCCCTATCGTCAACGTCAACAACAACTGCTCGACCGGCTCCACGGCCCTGTTCCTGGCGCGCCAGGCCATCGCCAGCGGCGCGGCCGAATGCTTACTGGTGCTCGGCTTCGAGCAGATGAGCCCCGGCGCCCTCGGCTCGGTCTTCACCGACCGCCCCGCGCCTTTCGACGATTTCGACGCCGTCACCGACCGCCTGGTCGGCAAGCCCGAGATCCCGCTGGCGCTGCGCTACTTCGGCGGCGCCGGTCTCGCGCACATGGAAAAATACGGCACGCCGCTCGAAGCCTTTGCCCGCATCCGCGCCAAGGCCAGCCGCCATGCGGTGAACAATCCGCTGGCGCTGTTCCGCAAGGAGGTCACGACCCAGGACGTGCTGGACGCGCCGGCGATCTGGCCGGGCGTGATGACGCGCTTGATGGCCTGCCCGCCGACCTGCGGCGCGGCCGCCGCCGTGCTGGTGTCCGAGGAATTCGCCAGGAAGCGTGGCCTGCGCGCCGATGTCCACATCGCCGCCCAGGCCATGACCACCGACCGCCCCAGCACCTTCGATGCGAACGACATGATGCGCCTGGTCGGCTTTGATATGAGCCGTGAAGCCGCCGCCAAGGTCTACGAGCAGGCCGGCATCGGTCCGGACGAGCTCGACGTCGTCGAGCTGCACGACTGCTTCGCCCACAACGAACTGATCACCTATGAAGCCCTGGGCCTGTGCCCGGAGGGGGGCGCCGACAAGTTCATTCTTGAGGGCGACAACACCTACGGCGGCAAGGTCGTCACCAACCCCTCGGGCGGGCTGCTCTCGAAAGGCCACCCGCTGGGCGCGACCGGCCTGGCGCAATGCTTCGAGCTGACCCACCAGCTGCGCGGCACGGCCGGTGCACGCCAGGTCGAGGGCGCGCGCACGGCGCTGCAGCACAACCTGGGCCTGGGCGGCGCCTGCGTCGTCACCATGTACCGCGCAGGCTGAGGAGGCATCGATGGAGTTGATGACGCCTTCCTGGAGCAACCCGGAGCTGGAATCCTTCCGCGACGCCGTGCGCCGTTTCGTGGCCAGCGAGATCGCCCCGCACGGCGAACGCTGGCGCGAACAGCAGCACGTCGACCGCGACCTTTGGCGCAAGGCCGGAGAAATGGGCTTGCTGGCGGCCGACATCCCCGAGGAATACGGCGGCGCGGGCGGCAGCTTCGCCCACATGGCCGTGGTGTTCGAGGAGCTCGGCTATGCCGGCGACATGGCCTTTGGCTTGCACGTGCACGCCATCGTCGCCCACTACCTGCTGAACCAGGGCACCGAGGAGCAGAAGCGCCACTACCTGCCGAAGCTCGCCAGCGGCGAGATGGTCGCGGCGATCGCCATGTCGGAACCGGGCGCAGGTTCCGACCTGAAGGGGATCCGCACCACGGCCGTGCGCAGCGAGGGCGGTGGGGGCGGTTATCGCCTGAACGGCTCCAAGACCTTCATCTCGAACGGCTACCTGGCCGACCTGATCCTGGTGGTGGCCAAGACCGATCCCGCCGCCGGCGCCAAGGGCATTTCGCTGATGCTGCTGGAAACCCGCGAGGCGTCGGGAGAAAAGCATAAAGCGGGCTTCCGGGTCGGCCGCATCCTGGAAAAGGTCGGGCAGAAGGGCCAGGATACCTGCGAGCTGTTCTTCGACGATGCGCACGTGCCGCTGGCGAACGTGCTGGGTGGCGAAGAGGGCAGGGGCTTCGCCCAGCTGATGACCGAGCTGCCGTACGAACGCACCATCATCGGCGTGGCCGGCGTCGCCGCCATCGAGCGCGCGCTGCGCCTCACGGCCCTGCACGCGAAGGAGCGCAAGGCCTTCGGCCAGGCGCTGATCGAGATGCAGAACACCCGTTTCGTGCTGGCCGAGATCAAGACCGAAGCCACGGTGGCGCGCATCTTCATCGACCGCTGCGTCGAAGACATGCTGGCGGGTCGCATGGATACCGTGCGCGCCTCGATGGCGAAGTACTGGATCTCGGATTTGCAGTGCAAGGTCGTCGACCAGTGCGTCCAGCTGTTCGGCGGCTACGGCTACATGCTCGAATACCCGATCGCCCAGATGTACGTCGACGCCCGCGTCCAGCGTATCTACGGCGGCGCCAACGAGATCATGAAAGAGATCATCGCCCGCTCGTTGTGACGGCTGTGTTTTTCGTAGGGTGGACTCCCGAGTCCACGCCGTCCAGAGCGCAATCAGCCTGAAAACGATCGTAGGGTGGGTTCTCGAACCCACCTGGTCTCACCTTATCCCGAGCTGGAGGATATTCAATGGCCGGACCCCTAGCAGGAATCAAAGTCATCGAAATGGTCGGCATCGGCCCTTGCCCCTTCGCCGCCATGATGCTGGCCGACATGGGCGCGGAGGTGATCCGCATCGACCGCAAGACCAAACCCGGCGCCGACAATCCTTTCCCCACGCTCGGCACGAAGTTCGACGTCATGGCGCGCGGCCGCCGCTCGCTGGCGCTGGACCTGAAGCATCCTGAGGCAAAAGAGGTCGTCCTGAGGCTCGTGGAACAAGCCGACATCCTGATCGAAGGCTTCCGCCCCGGCGTGATGGAGCGCCTCGGCCTCGGCCCGGACGCCTGCCAGGAACGCAACCCGAAGCTGGTCTACGGCCGCATCACCGGCTGGGGCCAGAACGGTCCCTTGTCGCAGGCCGCCGGCCACGACCTGAACTACATCGCCCTGTCCGGCATGCTGCACGCCATGGGCCGCGCCGATGCGCCGCCAAGCCCGCCCCTGAACCTGGTCGGCGACTTCGGCGGCGGCGCCATGATGCTGGCCTTCGGCGTGGTCTGCGCCGCACTGGAAGCGCGTACCTCGGGCAAGGGGCAGGTCGTCGACGCCGCCATGACCGACGGCTCGGCCCTGCTGGGCGCCATGATGTACGGCTTGCGCGCCTTCGGTTCCTGGCGCGACGAGCGCGAAGCCAACATGCTGGACGGCGGCGCCCCGTTCTACGACACCTACGCCTGCCTGGACGGCAAATACCTGTCGGTGGGCGCGATCGAGCCGCAGTTCTACGCGCAGTTGCTGGCACTGAGCGGCGCCGGCGACCCCGAGTTCACGGAGCAGTGGAGCCAGCCGCGCTGGCCGCAACTGAAGGAAAAATTCGCGGCCTTGTTCGCCACCCGCACGCGCGACGACTGGTGCGCGTTGATGGAGGGGACCGACGCCTGCGTCGCGCCCGTGCTCGACATGGCGGAAGCGCCGCTGCACCCGCACAACCAGGCGCGCGGCAGCTTCATCGAGATCGACGGCGTGACCCAGCCCGCGCCGGCGCCGCGCTTCAGTCGCACGGCGCCGGAAGCAGGCGCAGCGGCGGCAGCGCCGGGCCAGCACAGCACCGCCGTGCTGGCCGACTGGGGCTGGAGCCCGGACGCAATCGAAACGCTGCGAAGCGCCGGGGTCATATAGGATTGCTACGGTAGAGATTTTTTACCATAGCGGAATGACCAAAGAACGCGAACTCGAACAATCGAAACGGCTGGCGCTGTCGTTCTTCATCGGCGCGGCCGCCCTGTTCGTGCTGAGTTTTTTCCTGCCGCAGAACTGGTGGACAGGCTTGCTGAAAGCGTTTTCCGAGGCGGCGATGGTCGGCGCATTGGCGGACTGGTTCGCGGTGGTGGCGCTCTTCAGGCGCATTCCCATTCCCATCGTCTCGCGCCATACCGAAATCATCCCGCAAAACAAGGTCAAGATCGCCGATAACCTCGCGCTCTTCGTGCGCGAGAAATTCCTCGATACCGAATCGATCGTCGGCCTGATCCGCAAGCACGACCCGGCGCAGAAAGTCGCCGATTGGCTGGTCAAACCGAGCAATACCGGCCGCATGGGCGAATACCTGGTGAAACTCGCCTCCTGGATGCTCGACTTTACTGAAGACACGGCCGTGCAGAATTTCCTGCGCAAGGCCGTGCATTCGATGGTGAAGAGTGTCGATTTGTCGAAGTCGGCCGGCACCATCCTGGAAAGCCTGACGCGCGGAGGGCGGCATCAGGAATTGCTCAACGAAGGCATTCACCAGCTCGCGAAACTGCTGGATAACGAGGAAACGCAATCCTATATTTCGCAGGGCATCGTCGACTGGCTCAAGGACGAATACGCCTTCATCGAGCGCATGCTGCCCTCCGAACTGATCGGGCGAAAAGGGGCCGACATCGCGGTGCGCCTGGCATCGGGCATCCTGAACAAGGTGAGCGAGGACCCGGACCACCCGCTGCGCCAGCGTTTCGACGTCTTTACCAGGGAATTCATCGAGCGCCTGAAGGCCGATCCGGCATTCGCCGCGCGCAGCGAAGAAATCAAGAACTATCTGCTGAACGACGAAGCCCTGAATACTTACCTGGCTTCGCTCTGGAACGATCTGCGCGACTGGATGAAAAAGGATTTGCAGAGCGAAGGCTCGATGCTGCGCGGACGCATCGAAGCGACCGGGGCCTGGCTGGGGCAGACCCTGGCCGAGGACCCGCAATTGCGCCAGTCGCTGAACGAGAACCTGGAACTGGCCGCGCGTTCGGCCGCGCCCGAATTCGCGGTCTACCTGACCCGGCATATCGCCGACACCGTGAAAAACTGGGACAGCGGCGAGATGTCGGAACAGATCGAACTGAATATCGGCAAGGACCTGCAATTCATCCGCATCAACGGCACGGTGGTGGGTGGCCTGATTGGCGTCACCCTGTATCTGCTGTCCTCGCTGCCGGGTATGATGCAATAAGCCTGAAATAAGCACTGAACGCGGCGTCATGCCCGATGCGGCGGTAGTACTATTGGCTCATCCATCAACGGCAGGGGAAAGCAATGGAACAAGCGCTGGACGCGTGGCTTGCCGCGCACCCGGAAATCGAAGCCGTGCCAGGACGCGACCTGTTCATCGTCGCGCGTTATCTCGTTCCGATGGAAGCGGCCCTGATGCAGGGCTGCCTGGAAGCGTCCGGCATTCCGGCCGTGCTGGCCGATGCCCACCTGATGCAGACCGATCTGCTGCTGGCGCCGGCGTTGGGCGGCGTACGCATCCTGGTGCCGGCGACTTACCTGCAGCAGGCGCAGGCGGTGATCGAGGCTTTTGGGCGCGGCGAATTCGAGCTCGACGAAAACGTGGACGTTTGAACGGAGCACGGCGGTCGCCGAAAACCAAAAAGCCGCCGACTCTTGCGAACCGGCGGCTTCTGTATTTGGTGGTGATAGGTGGACTTGAACCACCGACCCCAGCATTATGAGTGCTGTGCTCTAACCAGCTGAGCTATATCACCGAAACGGGGTAAAACAAAATGGCTTGACTCGCGTGAGCCAAGCCATTCGTCTGAATTCCTGGTGGTGATAGGTGGACTTGAACCACCGACCCCAGCATTATGAGTGCTGTGCTCTAACCAGCTGAGCTATATCACCAAAGCGAACGACATTATCCAAGGCGGCGGCTGTGCTGTCAAGGCTACTGCCTTCAATCAAGCGGCTTTTTTGTTGCTGTGCTAATCAGGCAAGCCATCCAGGTGGCGCAGGATCTCGCCGGCCGGATCGCGTCCGAGGAAATCGACGACGATCCGGTCCGGCATGGAACGCAGCCAGGTCAGCTGGCGCTTGGCGAGCTGGCGCGTGGCGATGATGCCGGTTTCGCGCAAGCCGGCGCGGTCGATCTTGCCGTCCAGGTAATCCCAGCTCTGGCGGTAGCCGACGCAGCGCATCGAGGGCAGGTTCGGCGACAGGTCGCCGCGTGCGCGCAAACGCGCCACTTCCGCCACGATGCCCGTGTCGTCGGACTCGCCCAGCATCTGGTCGAAACGCAGCGCGATCCGCTTGTGCAGCACGCTGCGGTCCGGCGTTTCCAGCGCGAACGAGACCAGGTTGAACGGCAGCTCGGGCTTTTCGCGCCGGGCCAGCAGTGCCGACATTGGCTTGCCCGACAGTTCGATGATCTCGAGTGCGCGGTTGATGCGCTGGGCGTCGTTCGGCGCCAGGCGCTCGGCCGTCACCGGATCGAGCGCGCGCAGCCTGGCGTGCATGCCCGGCCAGCCGATGCGGGCCGCTTCCTCGTCGATGCGGGCGCGCACGGCGGCGTCGGCGGTGGGCAGGTCGTCCAGGCCGTCGGTCAGGCCCTTGAAGTACATCATCGTGCCGCCCACCAGCAGCGGCAGCTTGCCGCGAGCCGTGATCTCGTCGACCAGGCGCAGGGTGTCGTTGCGGAACTGCATTACCGAATAGGCGTCGAGCGGGTCGATGATGTCGATCAGGTGGTGCGGCACGGCGGCCAGTTCCTCGACACTCGGTTTCGCGGTGCCGATGTCCATCTCGCGGTAGACCAGGGCCGAGTCGACCGAGATGATCTCGACCGGGCGCTCGCGCGCGATGGCGAGGGCAGCCGCGGTCTTGCCCGACGCGGTCGGGCCCATGATCGCCACGGCCAGCGGCCGGGCGCCTTGTTCTTTGTCTTGCATATTTCTTATTGCCCGCGCAGGAACAGTTTGTCGAGGGCCGAGATTTCCAGCTGCACCCAGGTCGGGCGGCCGTGGTTGCACTGGTCGGCGCGCTCGGTGCTCTCCATCTGGCGCAGCAGCGCGTTCATTTCGGGGATCGTGAGGATGCGGTTGGCGCGCACCGCCGTGTGGCAGGCGAGCGTCCCGAGCAGTTCGTTGCGGCGCTCGATCAGCACGCGCGAGCCGCCGAATTCGCGCACGTCGCGCAGCACGTCGCGCGCCAGGGTCTGGGCGTCTGCGTTCTTCAGCAGGGTCGGCACAGCGCGCAGGGCGAGCGTGGTCGGCGAGATCGCGGCGATGTCGAAGCCGAGCGCCTTGAGCGTCTCCTGGTTCTCGACGGCGGTGCCGACCTCGATCGCGTCGGCAAAGAAGGTCACCGGGATCAGGAGCTGCTGCACCTGCATGTCCTGGCCCTCGATCTGGGCGTCGAGCGCGCTCTTCAGCTGCTCGTAGAGGATGCGCTCGTGGGCCGCATGCATGTCGACCAGCACCAGGCCGCGGGTGTTCTGGGCCAGGATGTAGATGCCGTGCAGCTGGGCCAGCGCGAAGCCGAGCGGGAAGTCGTCGTTGGTCGGCGCGGCGGACGTCATCGGCATCGGCGCGATCGGCATCGAGGCGGAGCTGCCGCTGTCGTTACGGTCGGGCGCATCGGCGAACAGCGCGCCATAGTTCGCGGTGCTCTGGGCCACGCCGCCCTGGCTGGCGGGCGCATCCCAGCGGCTGCCCGGCGGGTAGGGCTACGGCGAGAAGGGCGGCGCCAGCTGCGCACCGAACGAGGTCTGCTCGTGCGGACGGCGCCAGCTCGACAGCGACGAAGGCGTGATCTCGGCGGCGGTGAGCGGCGCCGGCACGCTGCCGTGGGCGGTGGCCGAGGTCTGGGCCAGCGTGCGCTGCACCGCGTGGAACACGAACTGGTGCACGGCGCGGCTGTCGCGGAAGCGCACTTCGATCTTCGAGGGGTGGACGTTCACGTCGACTAGCGCCGGATCGAGTTCGAGCGCCAGCACGTAGGAGGGGAAGCGGTCGCCGTGCAGCACATCCTGGTAGGCCGCGCGCACCGCGTGCACCAGCAGCTTGTCGCGCACAAAGCGGCCGTTGACGTAGAAGAACTGGCCGTCGGCGCGGGCTTTCGAGGCGGTCGGCAGGCCGACGTAGCCGTGCAGGCGCAAGGGGCCGGCCGACTCATCGATCGGGAGACGGGCGTCGGCAAAATCGCTGCCCAGGATCTGGCTGCTCCGTCTCGCCATCTCGCACACGTTCCAGTGGTCGATGGTGCGGCCGTTGTGGGTCAGGCTGAAAGCCACGTCCGGACGCGCCAGCGCGATGCGGCGCACGACCTCGGCGCAGTGGCCGTACTCGGTCTGTTCGGACTTCAGGAACTTGCGGCGCGCCGGGGTATTGAAATACAGGTCCTGCACGTCGATGGTGGTGCCCAGCGGGCCGGAGGAGGGCACGACCTGGCCCAGGTGCGAGCCGACGATTTCCCAGGCGTGCGGGGCGTCCTTGGTGCGCGAGGTGATCGACACCGCCGCCACCGAGGCGATCGAGGCCAGCGCCTCGCCGCGGAAACCCAGGGTCGACACGTTTTCCAGGTCGGTCAGCGAAGCGATTTTCGAGGTCGCGTGGCGCGCCAGCGCGAGCGGCATCTGGTCCGGCTCGATGCCGCGGCCATTGTCGGTGATCGCGATGCGCTTGACGCCGCCTTCCTCGAGGCGGACCGTGATCTGGGTGGCACCGGCGTCCAGCGCATTTTCCAGCAGCTCCTTGACGACGGCGGAAGGCCGCTCGACGACCTCGCCGGCGGCGATCTGCGAGATCAGCTGGTCGGGCAGTTGCTGGATGGGACGGTGGGTGGGGACGGGCGCGTTCATCCCCCGGATTATACCCGCGACGAATTCGCTCAAGGCGCCCGCCGTCCCGTCCTGTCTTATTTCTGCTCGCCGCCTTTTTCACGAACGGGAATCGGCGCATTGCACAGGTCGACATGACCGGCCGCGAACACGTTCCAGGGGCCGCCGCGGTTGCGCTGGGCCTCGACCACCTTCTGGTACGTGGCGCTGTCGGTGCGCATCACCTCGAAGTTGCTGCGCTCTTCCTTCGGTACGTCGGCGGCGACGTGGAAGGAGGTGATCGGCACCTGCATCTCCGGCTTGTCATAAAAGCCCATCGGCGCCGGGCCGCGCGGCATGCTCGACAGGAGGGGCATGCCGGAGACGACGCGTCCAACCACCGTGATGTTACGGTCCAGCTGGCGCGGCGCCTGGCCGGTGACGACGTACAGGGCCGTGCCGCCGCCGCTGTCGGCTTCGTTGTCGCGGCCGACGCCGACCATGGCGTAGCAGTGCGCCAGCCAGGTCTCGCCCCGCTTCGGATCGCGCCCGACCGGGAAGCCGTTCGAGTGGCCGACCTGGGGCGCGTAGCCGTCCACGTCCTTCATGCGCGTAAAGTGCTTGTCGTTCTTCATCGGCACGGTGAATTCGGCCTTGAGTTTCATTTTCGCGTTCTTCACGGGACGCGGGTTCTTCTCGTCCGGATCGCCCCACTGGACCACGAAGTTGTCCTGCGAGCGCAGGATGACAAGGCCGTCGAAATACTGTTCGCGCGCCAGCGCCTTGATGTTGGCGACATGGTTCGGTGCGAAGGGCGGGGCCAGCTCGATGACCACGCGTCCGCCCGGCAGGTCCATGTAGATGGTGTTGTCGGGGTCGAGGGGGCGCCAGTCGGCCGCTTTCGATTCCTTGACGATCTCGCCGACGCTCGGTTTCGGCGGCAGCGGCTTCGGTTCGGCCGCTTGCGCCAGGCCGCCCGCGAACGCCAGCGCAACACCGGCTGCCATAGTCTTGATCCCTGCCTTCATCTCCGCTCCCGCTTGTTGTTAATGTGCGGTAATTGTAGACGTGAAACTGAGCATCTCGACTCCCATTTCAGGAAACTTAACGCTCCCTTAAATATCGCACGCGACCTCGCCCGCTCGAAGACTTCGGCTGGCTGACTGATGGTATGATGCGTCGTTACCGTTTAGGAAAATTATGGATCTGATGCAATTTTTCGACATGATTCTTCATGTCGATAAGACGTTGGGCGTCCTCCTGGCTCAATACGGCGTTTATGTCTACATCGTCCTGTTCGCGATCGTCTTCTGCGAAACCGGCCTCGTGGTCCTGTTTTTCTTCCCGGGCGACACCTTGCTGTTCATCGCCGGCGCCTTCTGCGCCACCGGCCAGATGAGCTATCCACTGCTGATGGCGCTCCTGATCATCGCCGCCGTCACCGGCAACACACTCAATTACTACATCGGCGAGGCCGTCGGCCAGCGCATGTTCACCCACGATTACCGGTGGATCAACAAGGACGCGCTGCACCGCACCCACGATTTCTTCGAAAAGCACGGCGGCAAGACCATCATCCTGGCGCGCTTCGTGCCGGTGGTGCGCACCTTTGCGCCGTTCGTCGCCGGGGTGTCGGACATGACCCACTGGCGTTTCCAGCTCTACAACATCACCGGCGCCGTGCTGTGGGTGGCCAGCTTGGTGACCGCCGGCTACTTCTTCGGCAATATCCCGATCATCCGCGACCACCTGACCGAGATCGTGCTGGTGGGTGTGAGCGCGGCCATCGTGCCGCTCATGCTGGGCGGCCTGTACAAGTTCGGACGCCGCATGCTGAGCCGATAAATGTTTCCTGATTGACCAAAGCGCCGGCGCGATCCGGCGCTTTGTCGTTTACGGGGCGATTTTTCCTCAAGTTTCCAACTGGAAGCGTCGTTAAAGCATGGTAAGCCACTTCCACGACCCCCATGCGTAAGCTCATTACCCTGTTCGCTTGCAGTATCGCCATGCTTCATGCAAGCGCCAACGAAGCGCCCGTCCCCGCCGCCAAGCCGGACGCGGACGCGGCCAGGAAGCTCGCGGCCGAGTTGTCGAAACCGGCCAGCGCCAAGCCGGTCGAGAAGGCCTCGATCGCGGCGCTCGCCGCGGCCGCCGACAAGGAAGTGAAGGCCGAGAAAGCCGAGAAAGCAAATGCGCCGGCCAAGGCCAGCGCCGCCACGGCCGACCGTGTAGCCTCGAGCATTTCCGCGCCGAGCGAGGAAGAGGCGCAAGTCGAGCTGTCGGTGAAGATCGCCGAACGCCTGGCCGAGATGCGCGCCAAGCAGGCCGCGCGCGTTGCCGCCGCCAACCGGGCGAAGCGGGCGGCCGAGGCCAAGCGCAAGAAGGAGGCGGCGCTCGCGGCGGCGCCGAAGATCAGCAACCACTGGGACTACGAGGGCGAATTCGGGCCCGAGAACTGGGGCAAGATCAACCCGGCCTGGTCGCAGTGCGGCAGCGGCAAGCGCCAGTCGCCGATCGACCTGCGCGACGGCATCAAGGTCGACCTGGCCGAGATCGACTTCAACTACCGTCCCTCGCTGTTTACCGAGATCGACAACGGCAAGACCGTGCAGGTGAATGTCGCCGGCGGAAATTTCATCACCATCGGCAACCAGAGCTTCGAGCTGGTGCAGTTCCACTTCCATCGCCCCTCGGAAGAGAAAATCAACGGCAAGGGCACCGAGATGGTGATCCACCTTGAGCACCGGGGGCCCGGCGGCAAGCTGGCCATCGTCGCCGTGCTGCTCGAGCGCGGCAAGGCCAACGAGGCGATCCAGACCGTGTGGAACAACATCCCGCTCGAGAAGCAGCAGCAGGTGGCGCCCGGCATCGAGATCGACCCTCTCGAATTGCTGCCGGAGCGACGCGAGTACTACACCTACATGGGTTCGCAGACCACGCCGCCCTGCCTTGAAAACGTGTTGTGGCTGGTGATGAAGCAGCCGATGACGGCCTCGCCGGCGCAGATGGCGCTGTTCTCGCGCCTGTATCCGCTCAATGCGCGGCCGGTACAGGCGGGCGAGGGCAGGATGATCAAGGAATCGAATTAAGACGGAGCCGGCTCACGCCGGCTTTTTATCGTTGACGCGACAGAGGACCCGTAGGGCGGGCGCCCNNCACGGGGGCGCCCACCCTACGAAACGTGGTACTCGCCCACCCAGCTTCCGCCCGGCTGCAGCGCCGGCCCATCCAGCTTCGCCGGCTCGATGCAGACGAAGCGCCGGTACTCGTCGTCCGCCATGTCCGCCAGCGCCGCCGCGTCGTCAGGCCCGGGATTCCACACTACCGCATCCGTAAAGCCTTCCTGCCGGATCGTCAGCATCAGGCCGCCGTCGACCAGGGCCAGCGGCGGAGCGATGCCTTCGTAGACACGGTCGAACTTGTCCGCGATGACCAATTCCTCGCGCTCGACGCCGTTGATGCGCACGGTCGCGATGTCGTCGACCAGGTGGTAGGTGTGCAGGGCCGCCGCGAAGGGGAAGGCGTCGCCGCCCGTATTGCGCACCTCGAAGCGCATCGCCAGTTCGTTGGCGTGGATCGCCACGCGCAGCGTCAGCGCGAAGCCGTGTGGCCAGGCCTGGGCGTGCTTCGGATCGAGGTCGGCCGCATCCAGGGCGAACAGGGCGAAGGCCCAGCCGTTGTCGACGCCCGTCTCCAGCACGCGCCAGTTGCTCACGCGCGCGAAGCCGTGGCGCGTGCCGTTGCCGCGCTCGGCGAACTGGGGGAAGATCACGGGCACGCCGCCGCGGATCGCCCGGCTGCCGTCGAGCGCCGACCTGGCGCTGCAGAACATGCGCTCGCGGCCATCGGCGCCGCGCCAGGAGACCAGGTGGGCGCCGTACAGGGTGACGGTGGCCTGGGCGCCGTCGGGCGCGCTCAGCAGGAGGGCCGGGAGCTGGCCGNNGCCGTGGGTGGTCGAGATGGCGGCGTCCATGTTCATCATATCGGTAACAGATCGCTAACGGATTATCGGGACCGCGTAGTATGCCATGAGCGCGCACGCCGCCTCGCGCGCGGCGTCGCGCAAGCGGGCGCGAACACGGCGTCCCATCTTTTACACTTGGGTCATGGGTTTGGTGCGCCGCATCCGCGCGGACAGACGAAGGAGGGGAACATGAAGACAGCAGTGTTCAGCGCACGCCGCTATGACAGGACCATGCTGGAGCGCGCCAATGCCGGCGCCGGCCACCAGTTGCTTTTTTTTGACGACCGCCTGACGGCCGAGACCGCCAGCCTCGCCGCCGGCTGCGAAGCGATTTGTGTGTTCGTCAACGACACGGTCGATGCCCGAGTGCTGGACATCCTGGCGGCGCAGGGAACGCGGCTGGTGGCAACGCGCTCCACCGGCTACAACCAGATCGATACCGCCGCGGCCGAGCGGCACGGGATCGCCGTGGTGCGCGTCACCGAGTACTCGCCATATTCGGTCGCCGAGTTTGCTGTTGGGCTGCTGCTTGCCGTGAACAGGAAGATTGCCCGCGCCAGCGCCCGCACGCGCGACGGCAATTTTGACCTGGAAGGCCTGATGGGCGTGGACCTGCACGGGAAGACGGTCGGGGTCATCGGCACCGGCAAGATCGGCGTGATCTTTGCCAGGATCATGGCCGGCTTCGGTTGCCAGGTCGTCGGATCCGATCCTTACGTCAATCCCGCATTCGAGGCGGCCGGCGGGCGCTACGTGTCGGTCGACGAGCTGCTGTCATGCAGCGACGTGGTGTCCCTGCACTGCCCGTTGACGCGGGAGACCACGCACCTGGTCAATGCGCAGACCCTGGCGCGCGCCAAGCGCGGCTGCATCCTGGTCAATACCAGCCGGGGCGGCCTGGTCGATACGGAAGCGGCCATCGGGGCGCTGAAGTCCGGGCAACTGGGCGGTTTGGCGATCGACGTCTACGAACAGGAAGCCAACCTGTTTTTCCAGGACCTGTCTTCCACGATCATCGCCGACGACATCATCCAGCGGCTGGTGTCCTTTCCCAACGTGATCGTCACCGGCCACCAGGCCTTCTTCACGGAGGAGGCGATCGGGCAGATCATGCAGACCACCATCGACAGCATCACGGCCTTCGAGCGCGGCGAGAAGCTGGTCAACCGCGTGCCGGCCACCGGCAACCCGGCGGCGGGAACGTGACACGCCTCGAGAGCGTACGTCAGGTCGTGCGGCTCTTCGCCATCGGCGGATTGGCCGAGAAGTAACGCTTGATGCCCTTGGTGATGGCGTTGGCCAGCTGCTCCTGGTAGCCCTCGTCCTTGAGCTTGGCTTCCTCTTCCGGGTTCGAGATGAAGGCGGTCTCGACCAGGATCGAGGGAATGTCCGGCGCCTTCAGCACGGCGAAACCGGCCTGTTCGACGGCGGCCTTGTGCAGTTTGTTGATGCCGCCGATCTCGCCCAGCACGGCCTTGCCGAGTTTCAGGCTGTCGTTGATCTGCGCCGTGGTCGACAGGTCGAACAGGACGCTGGCCAGCTGCCTGTCGTGGCGGGCGAGATTCACGCCGCCGATCATGTCGGCCTTGTTCTGGTCGTTCGCCAGCCAGCGCGCGGCGGTCGAGGTCGCGCCTTTTTCCGACAGCACGAATACCGAGGAGCCGCGCGCGGTCGGCACCGTGAAGGCGTCGGCGTGGATCGAGACGAACAGGTCGGCCTGCACCTTGCGCGCCTTTTCCACGCGCTTGCCGAGCGGGACGAAATAGTCGCCGTCGCGGGTGAGCATGACGCGCGTGTTCGGCAGTGCTTCCAGCTTGGCCTTCAGGCGCTTGGCCACGGCCAGCACGATGTCCTTCTCGCGGGTGCCGGTGGCGCCGATTGCGCCCGGGTCCTCGCCGCCATGGCCGGGGTCGAGCGCGATGGTGGTCATGCGCATGACGTTGTCGGCGGGCGGGGCGGCCGGCTTGGCGGCGGGCTTGCC
>DEKZ01000092.1 GCA_002354135.1 Massilia sp. UBA2709
CAAGACGGTATCTACGTCCCTCGCGTCGTGGGTTTTCCACCCGCGGCGTCTCCCGTAGGGTGGGCACCTGTGCCCACGCGGATCATGCGCACCACGAACAGCACAGGCAACAGCCCCACCTCCCCGTGCACACCACCGATTCAACGCGATAAAAACGCCTCGATCAACCTCGCCAGCACCGCCGGCTGGTCATGGTGCACCATATGCCCCGCCTCCGGCACGATATGCGCCTCGACGGACGCCATGTGCGCCAGGCGCCGGTCCACTTCCGCCCGCATCTCCTCCTGCGGCCCCATCCAGCGCCACATTTCCGTCTCCGCCGCCTCGATCCACAGCACCGGCGCGGTAATCTTCTTCCAGACCGCGATCATCTCGTCCAGGTGATACAGCAGCGGCCCGTTCATCTTGTGCGCCGGATCGCCCAGGATCTCGTACTCGCCCGCGTCGTTGCGCGCCGACCAGTGCCCGGCCAGGAAGGCCGCGCGTTCGTCCGGCAGGCGCGGATTGGTTTTCTGCAACCGCCCCGCCACCTCTTCCAGGCTGGCATAGCCCTTCATGGTCGGCGGATTCTTCAGCTCATCCAGCCACTTGGCCATGCGCTTGGGCGCCTGCTGGGGCACGCTGCCCATCAGGCCGATGCCTTCCAGGTTGATCAGTTTCTTCACCCGCTCCGGCCGCACGCCCGCATACAGGCTGACCGCGTTGCCGCCCATGCTGTGCCCGAGCAGGTTGACCGGCTCGTCGGGCGAATAATGGTCGAGCAGGAAGTCGAGGTCGGCCACGTAGTCGGGGAACCAATAGGTGTCCGCATGGCTGCGCTCCGACAGGCCGAAACCGCGCCAGTCGTGGGCGATGACGTGCCAGTCGCCTTCCAGGCAATCGACAATGAACTGGAACGAGGCCGACATATCCATCCAGCCATGCGCCATGAAGATCTTTGGCGCGCCTTCGCGGCCCCAGTGGCGCACGTGGGTGCGCAGGCCGCGCACGGTGAGGAATTCGGAACGGGAGGGTTTCATGGTGGCTGGCTGACGGTTAAAAAAAGAACGATCGTTCAATTATACGCATGCCATTGAATTCCTGCCGGCCATCTTCATATGGGCTCGATCGGGCGAAAAGCGGGCGCGAGGGCGTAAAATAGCAGTACTTCAACCTTCCGCGAGCACATCCATGGCGATTTACCAGTTGGGCGAGCATGCGCCCGAGATCGATGCGTCGGCCTACGTGGCCGATTCGGCCAACCTGATCGGCAAAGTGACGATCGAGGCGAATGCCTCGGTGTGGTTCGGCGTTACGATCCGCGGCGACAACGAGCGGATCACGATCGGCGAAAACAGCAACGTGCAGGAAGGCACGGTAATGCACACCGACATGGGCTACCCGCTCGTGCTCGGCAAAGGCGTCACCGTCGGCCACCAGGCGATGCTGCACGGATGCACGGTGGGCGATGGCTCGCTGATCGGCATCCAGGCCGTGATCCTGAACGGCGCAAAGATCGGCAAGGGTTGCCTGGTCGGTGCCGGAGCACTGGTAACCGAGGGCAAGGAATTCCCCGACCACTCGCTCATCATCGGTGCGCCGGCGAAAGCGGTGCGTACCCTCACGGAAGAAGACCTGCTGCGCCTGCAGGCCAATGCCGACAGTTATGTCGCGCGCGGCCAGCTGTTCAAGGCGCAGCTCAAGCAAATCGGATAGACAATGACGACAGTAGACACCAAGGACACCCTGCAGAAATTCATCTTCGACAACGCCGCCGTGCGCGGCGAGCTGGTCGAGATTTCCGACACCTGGCGCGAGATCCAGGCCCGTCACGGCTATCCCAAGGCCGTGCGCGCCGTGCTGGGCGAAATGGTGGCCGCGGCTGCGCTGCTGTCGGCCAACCTGAAATTCAACGGCGCGATCGTGATGCAGATCCACGGCGACGGCCCGGTGCGCCTGCTGGTGGTCGAGTGCGACGCCGCGCTGCGCATCCGCGCCACCGCCAAGCTGGCGCCGGACGCCGAGGTGGCGGACGACGCCAGCCTCACCGACCTGCTCAACGCCACGGGCAAGGGCCGCTTCGTGATCACGCTCGACCCGGTCGACAAGGTGCCGGGCCAGCAGCCCTACCAGGGCATCGTGCCGCTGCACGGCGAGGACATGGCGACCGTCATCGAGAACTACATGCTGCGCTCGGAACAGATGGACACCAAGCTGTGGCTGGCGGCCGACGACCAGGTCTCGCGCGGCCTGCTGCTGCAGAAACTGCCGCGTCACACCGGCAAGGACGACCAGGTGAAACAGGCGACCGAAGAGGAAGACCTGGAAACCTGGAACCGCGCCGTGATGCTGGGCAGCACCCTGAAGCAGGAAGAGCTGCTCACGACCGACATCCAGACCCTGCTGACCCGCCTGTTCTGGGAAGAGACGATCCGCGTGTTCGACCCGCAGCACCCGCAGTTCCACTGCAGCTGCACCCGCGAAAAAGTCGGCAACATGCTGAAGATGCTGGGCCAGGACGAGGTCGAGTCGGCGCTGGCCGACCTGGGCGAACTGGGCATCAACTGCGACTTCTGCGGCAAGCACTATGCCTTCGACAAGGTCGACTGCGCCCAGCTGTTCGCGACCCCGATCGCGGCGGATTCGATGACGCCGGCGGACGAGACGAAGCACTAAGCGAAACACTGATAAGGAAAAATCGACGATGCGCGACACGCCCCGCTCTGCCTTTCCCCACCTGGTCGCCCTGCCGACGCGCTGGATGGACAACGACAGCTACGGGCATGTCAACAACGTCAACTACTACAGTTTCTTCGACACCGCGGTCAATCGTTACCTGATCGACCGCGGCGTGCTCGACATCCACAAGGACGACATCGTCGGCTTCGTCGTCGAGACCGGCTGCTCCTACTTCAGCTCCATCTCCTTCCCCGATCTCATCCACGTTGGCGTGCGCGTCGCAAAACTCGGCAATTCCAGCGTGCGCTACGAGATCGCACTGTACCGCAACGACGAGGCGATGCCGGCCGCGGCCGGGCATTTCGTGCACGTCTACGTCGACCGCCGCAGCAACAAGTCGGCGCCGATTCCGGAAGCTGCGCGCGCCGTGCTGCAGACCTTGCTGGCTGCCTGATTCCTCGGCCCGGCGCTGCCGGAGCCTGCTTCCATTGCCTGGCCGCCAGGCGTAGACTGGGCACATCCCACGAGGAGGTGTGCCATGCGAATCCTTCTTGCCGCGCTGCTTGCCGGCGCCACCCTTGCCGCCAGTGCCGGTCCCGCGCTGCGCCAGCAGGTCGACCTCGACAGCCCCGGCGCGCTCGAACGTGTGCAGCGCGAGCATCCCGCCCACGCCAAGGCCATTACCCGGATCCTGCGCGAAGCGCCCTACCGCCGCCCGCAAGCGCTGGCCGGCTGGGTGCGCACGGCTTTTGACGCGAAGATGGCCTCGGCCATGCTGATCAAGACCAGCTATCCGCCCCAGGCCCGGCTCGCGTTCGTGCTCGACGACACCGAATACCGCGCGTTGGTCACGCTGCGCAATGTCGAGCCCACGGTCACGCCGGCCGGGTAAGAGGCATGCCGGCCTTCGGTGAGGTAACGTACCGCAGGATTTTCTGGCCGGTGCTAAGCTGATGTTTGTTAACAGTGCTGCAACTATCAACAGCACTGTCACTTGACCACAGGAGAATCGCAATGCACATGGACACCGGCATCAACACCGAGGACCGCGCAAAGATCGTCGAGTCGCTCTCGACCGTCCTGGCGGACGCCTACATGCTCTACCTGAAAACCCATAATTTCCACTGGAACGTCACCGGTCCGATGTTCTCGACCCTGCACGTGATGTTCGAGGAACAGTACACCGAGCAGTGGAACGCGCTGGACGACATCGCCGAGCGCATCCGCGCCCTGGGCCACTTCGCCCCGGCCACCTCGAAGCGCTATGCCGAGCTCTCGAACATCAAGGAAGAGCCGGAAGTGCTTTCGGCCAAGGAAATGATCCGCCAACTGGTCGAAGGCAACGAAATCCTGGTCCGCACCATGCGCGAGGGCGTGAAGGTCGCCGACGAGCTGGACGACTTCCCGACCGCCGACATGCTGACCACCCGCATGGAAGTGCACGAGAAGAACGCCTGGATGCTGCGCTCCTTCCTGGAACAGGGCGCAGGGTCGATGCAGGGCGAGGCGTCGTCGAATTGATCCCATGCGGGCGCTTGCCGCCCGCTGGACTTGCTGGACATGAACCCGATACGGAGCCGGCATGCCGGTTCCGTATCGGGTTTTTCGTATAGGCTTTTCTCTTATACGTCCGGCACGATGTAGTCGAACTCGTAGAAATGCTGGCGCTCCTCGATGCGGATATGCATTGTGCCGGCAATGCCTGCCAGTTCCCCGGTGCCGGAATCCGGCACGACCGTGATCGACAGCGCCTGGGCGCCGCGCGCCATCGTGCCGCTGTGCTGGACCACGAAGCTCCCGCTCCTGCCTCGCAGCTTGCCGGTCACGCGCTCGATGGCCACGTATCCGGCCGAGCCTTCGGTCGTCGTCATTGCCGACAGCATCTCGCCGACGCCGGTCCCCTCCAGTTCGCCGTGGTAGCGTTTATCGATCAGCATGCGTCCGGTCGTGACGCCGTCGCGCACCTCCGGCTGGCCTTGCGGAGTGACGGTCACGTCGAACGGTCCTGCGGCATGTTGCTGGCTCATGATGAGCTTCCTTCCGGGATGAAGAGATAGCGAACATTCTAGGGCAAACGGACAGCTTTGCGTTGATCGTCGGATGGGCGGCTGGACCTTGGCACGGTTGATACGACGCGGCGGTTCTGGAGCCGGTTGAACGCGTGGGCGGCGTCGAAGCCGGTGATGACGCATCGTTTCGGGTGGAGCCGTCCACCCTACGGGTTCGGGCAGAACCGTAGGGTGGCAACGAATATGACGCCGGAGCGCTGGGTATCAGTGCGCCTCGCCCGGCAGATGCAGGTCGATCACCTTCATGATCGCGAGCGTCGCATCCAGGCTCAGCTCGCCGCTGGCGAAGGCGGCGCGCAGGCCGGCTTGCGGCAGCCCGGCGGCGGCCGCCAGGTGGGCCGTGCCTTCGGCGCGCGCGGCGACCGCCAGGGCCTCGACCAGCACGGCGGTGTCGCCGGACTCGAAAGCGGCGGCAAGCCAGGCGGCCAGTGCCTCGAGCGACGTCAGGGCAGCGGCGGCATCGCTTGACGCGCCGTCAGGGATGGTCGGGGAAGTCATGGTGTTCAGTGGGTCGGGCCGGGAACGACGGGGCCTTTGCCCGGTTTCGGCGGCGGCGGAGGCGGCGGCACGGTCATCGACTCGACCGGCTTCTCGTCCTTGCGCAGCACTTGCACGAAGATTTCGTTCTGCTTGATCATGCCCAGTTCCAGGCGCGCGCGTTCCTCGACGGCGCCCAGGCCCTCGCGCAGGTCGCGCACTTCGGAATCGAGCTTGGCGTTGCGCGCCTTGAGCTGCTCGGTATGCGCATGCGCCAGCGTGACCTGGTCGCGCAGGTCGGCGACGGCGAGCATGCCGCCCTTCCCCAACCACAGCGGGTACTGGATCAGCAACAGCAAGGCAGCGAGGGCGAGCGTAATCAGGCGCATGGCAGAAAATGATACGCCGGCAAGCCTTCGCGGCCCGCCGGCGGTGGAACGATGTTGATTTACTTCAGACTTATTTCAGATTATAGAAGGCGTCGCGGCCCGGGTAGCTGGCCACGTCACCCAGGTCTTCCTCGATACGCAGGAGCTGGTTGTACTTGGCCATGCGGTCCGAACGCGACATCGAGCCGGTCTTGATCTGCAGGGCGTTCAGGCCCACCGCGATGTCGGCGATGGTCGAGTCCTCGGTCTCGCCCGAACGGTGCGAGATCACGGCCGTGTAGCCGGCGCGCTTGGCCATCTCGATGGCGGCGAAGGTCTCGGTCAGGGTGCCGATCTGGTTGATCTTGATGAGGATCGAGTTGGCGATGTTCTTCTGGATGCCCTCTTTCAGGATCTTGGTGTTGGTGACGAAGAGGTCGTCGCCGACCAGCTGCACCTTCTTGCCCAGGGCCTCGGTCAGGATGCCCCAGCCTTCCCAGTCGCCTTCGGCCATCGCGTCCTCGATCGAGATGATCGGGTACTTGTCGCACCAGGTCGCCAGCATGTTGGTGAAGTCGGTCGACGACAGGGTCAGGCCCTCGCCTTCCAGCACATACTTGCCGTCCTTGTAGAACTCGCTGGCGGCGCAGTCCAGGCCGATGGCGATGTCCTGGCCGGCGACGTAGCCTGCCTGCTCGATCGCCTGCATGATCAGCTTGATCGCTTCCTCGTGGTTGGCGACGTTCGGCGCGAAACCGCCTTCATCGCCGACCGAGGTGGCCAGGCCCTTCGAGTGCAGGATCTTCTTCAGGGTGTGGAACACCTCGGCGCCGTAGCGCATGGCTTCCTTGAACGAAGGCGCGCCGACCGGGATGATCATGAATTCCTGGATGTCCAGGTTGTTGTCGGCGTGGGCGCCGCCGTTGATGACGTTCATCATCGGCACCGGCATCTGCATCGCGCCCGAGCCGCCGAAGTAGCGGTACAGCGGCAGGCCCGCTTCTTCAGCGGCAGCTTTCGCCACGGCCATCGACACGGCCAGCATGGCGTTGGCGCCCAGGCGGCTCTTGTTCTCGGTGCCGTCCAGGTCGATCAGGGTACGGTCGAGGAAGGCCTGCTCGTTTGCGTCCAGGCCCATGATTGCTTCGCTGATTTCGGTGTTGATGTTCTCGCAGGCCTGCAGCACACCCTTGCCGAAGTAACGCTTCGGGTCGCCGTCGCGCAGTTCGATCGCTTCGCGCGAACCGGTCGACGCGCCCGACGGCACGGCCGCACGGCCCATCACGCCCGATTCGAGCAGCACGTCGCATTCGACGGTAGGATTGCCGCGCGAGTCGATGATCTCGCGGCCGATGATGTCAACGATTGCACTCATGGTTTCAGTCTCCAAAAGGTAAAAAATCGCGGCGCACATGAAAGTCGAGGCGCCGCACAGGCGCCTCGACTTTCAGCTTTGATAATTCAAATAACTTAATTATGCCTTGAAGCTGTTCTCAAGGAATCCCGTACGCTTGACCACGCGGTCGATCTCGACCAGGGTCGTCAGCAGTTCCTTCATGCGGCCCAGCGGGACGGCGTTCGGGCCATCCGACAGCGCATTGGCCGGATCAGGGTGGGTTTCCATGAACAGGCCGGCAACGCCGGCTGCCACGGCGGCGCGCGACAGCACGGGAACGTGCTCGCGCTGGCCGCCCGAGGAGGTGCCCTGCCCGCCCGGCAGCTGCACCGAGTGGGTGGCGTCGAACACCACCGGGCAGTTCGATTCGCGCATGATGGCGAGCGAACGCATGTCCGAGACCAGGTTGTTGTAGCCGAACGAAGCGCCGCGCTCGCAGGCCATGAAGTTGTCTTCAGGCAGACCCGCTTCGCGTGCGGCGGCGCGCGCCTTGTCGATCACGTTCTTCATGTCGCCCGGGGCCAGGAACTGGCCCTTCTTGATGTTGACCGGCTTGCCCGAACGCGCGCAGGCGTTGATGAAGTCGGTCTGGCGGCACAGGAAGGCCGGCGTCTGCAGCACGTCGACGACGCTGGCCACTTCGGGAATCATCTCTTCGTCGTGCACGTCGGTGAGCACGGGCACGCCCAGCTCCTTGCGCACGTCGGCCAGGATCTCCAGGCCCTTTTCGCGGCCCGGGCCGCGGAAGGATTTGCCCGACGAGCGGTTGGCCTTGTCGAAGGACGATTTATAGATGAAGGGGATGCCCAGCGCGCTGGTGATTTCCTTCAGGGTGCCGGCCGTGTCGAGGGCCATCTGGCGCGATTCGATCACGCAGGTGCCGGCGATCAGGAAAATCGGGTGCTCCTGGCCTACTTCGAAACCACACAGTTTCATGCTACATCTCCTTGCAAAGCTTGTTCGTTCGCCGCCACCTTCGGATTGGCTGCCTGGTGGGCCAGGGCGGCCTTGATGAAGGAGGTGAACAGCGGGTGGCCGCTGCGCGGGGTCGACTTGAATTCGGGGTGGAACTGCACGCCCATGTACCACGGGTGGGCTTCACGCGGCAGTTCCATGATCTCGCACAGGTCCTCGTTCGGGGTGCGCGCCGCGACCACCATGCCCGCCGCTTCCACCTTCGGCAGGTAGAAATTGTTGGCCTCGTAGCGGTGACGGTGACGCTCGGTGACGACGCTGCCGTAGATCTCGGCGGCCAGCGTGCCCGGCTTCACCGCGCAGGTCTGGGCGCCCAGGCGCATCGTACCACCCAGGTCCGAGTTCTCGTCGCGCTTCTCGACCTTGCCGTCGTGGTTCTGCCATTCGTTGATCAGGGCGACGACCGGCTGATCGGTCTCGAGATCGAACTCGGTCGAGTTGGCGTTCGGCAGGCCGGCCATGTGGCGTGCGTATTCGATCAGCGCGACCTGCATGCCCAGGCAGATGCCCAGGTAAGGGATCTTGTTTTCGCGGGCATAGCGGGCAGCCATGATCTTGCCTTCCACGCCGCGCTTGCCGAAGCCGCCCGGCACCAGGATGGCGTCGTATTTCGCCAGATGGTCGCAGCCCTTGGTCTCGATTTCTTCCGAGTCCAGGTATTCGATGTTGACGCGGCTCTCGGTGTGGATGCCGGCGTGGCGCAGCGCCTCGGTCAGCGACTTGTACGACTCGATCAGGTCGACGTACTTGCCGACCATGCCGATGGTCACTTCGTGCTTCGGGTTTTCCAGCGTGTGGATCAGCTTGGTCCACATCGACAGGTCGGCCGGCGGCGCCTCCAGGCCCAGGGCTTCCAGGATGATGTCGTCCAGGCCCTGGTCGTTCAGCACCTGCGGCACCTTGTAGATGGTGTCGACGTCCCAGACCGAGATCACGGCCTGCTCTTCGACGTTGGCGAACAGCGAAATCTTGGCGCGCTCGTCGTCAGGAATGCGGCGATCGGCACGGCACAGCAGCGCGTTCGGCGAAATGCCGATCTCGCGCAGTTTCTGCACCGAATGCTGGGTCGGCTTGGTCTTCAGTTCACCGGCCGAGCTGATGTAAGGCACCAGGGTCAGGTGCACGAAAGCGGCGCCCTTGCGGCCCACGCGCAGCGATAACTGGCGGGCGGCTTCCAGGAAGGGCAGCGACTCGATGTCGCCGACGGTGCCGCCGATCTCGACCAGCGCCACGTCCACGCCTTCGGCGCCGCGGCGGATGTAGTCCTGGATCTCGTTGGTGATGTGCGGGATCACCTGCACGGTCTTGCCGAGGTATTCGCCGCGGCGTTCCTTGCGGATCACGGATTCGTAGATCTGGCCGGTGGTGAAGTTGTTCACCTTCTTCATGCGGGTGCTGATGAAGCGCTCGTAGTGGCCGAGGTCGAGGTCGGTCTCGGCGCCGTCGTCGGTAACGAAGACTTCGCCGTGCTGGGTGGGGCTCATCGTGCCCGGATCCACGTTGATGTAGGGATCGAGCTTGAGCATGGTGACTTTGAGGCCGCGCGATTCGAGGATCGCGGCGAGGGAAGCGGCCGCAATCCCCTTGCCCAGGGAAGACACGACGCCGCCAGTGACGAATACAAATTTGGTCATTGTGCTGAAGGTGCCGAACGGCACGCGCGGGAAATAGAAATTATACCTTAAACAGGCAAATACTTCTTCACTACAAGGGGACGGCCGGTGCAGCGGTGCGCTTTTCCGGTCGGCGCGGCCCTGCAGGATGGCCGCTGTTTCGTAAAGGCAACACTCTTCCCTGTCCACACGCCGCTTCGGTAAAGTATTTCCACTCACCAATAGACATTGATATTCATCAATGCAATAGTAAGGCTCCGTCATCCGCTATAACTGGAAATCATGGGTTTTTTCAACAATTTGAATATTGGCAAACGCCTCGCTGCCGGCTTTGCGCTGACGCTGGCGACCACCCTCTTGATCGCCGCCGTGGGCATGGTCCGGCTGAACAATGTCGCCGAAAGCAGCGCCGCGGTCCTGAACGCACCGCTTGCCAAGGAGCGCCTGATCGCCGAGTGGTACACGCAGATCTTCGCGGCCGTGCGCCGCACCGCGGCCATCGTCAAGAGCAGCGATCCCTCGCTCGGCGCTTACTTCAAGGACGATGCCGCCAGGACGGGCGCCCGTTCGGCCGAACTGATCAAGCAGATCGAACCCCTGATTGCCGATGGCGCCGAAAAGGCCTTGTTCGACCGGATCGCCGCCCAGCGCAAGGTGTACTCGAAGGCGCGCGACGAGGCGGTCAAGGCCAAGGCCGCCGGCGACGAGGCGCTCGCCGCCCAGATCCTCGACCAGCAGTTCACTCCGGCCGCCACCGCCTACCAGGAAGCGGTGCAGCAGCTGGTGGACATGCAGCACGCGAACATCGCCGCCACCGCGCAGGCGAACAAGGCCAGCGCCGCGGCCAGCCAGACACTGATCGGCGCACTCGCCGTCTTCGCGGTGCTGCTCGGCGCCGTGTCGTCCTGGCTGCTCACGCGCGGCATCGTGCGTCCGATCCGCGAAGCCGTGGCGCTGGCCGAAACCGTGGCCAGCGGCGACCTGACGCGCCGCATCGAAGCGGCCAGCCGCGACGAGACCGGCGCCCTGCTGCGCGCCCTGCGCCACATGAACGACAGCCTGGTGGCCATCGTCACCCAGGTCCGCGGCGGCACCGAGACCATCTCGAACGCTTCGAGCGAGATCGCCGCCGGCAACCTCGATCTCTCGGCGCGCACCGAGCAGCAGGCGTCGGCGCTCGAAGAAACCGCCGCGTCGATGGAACAGCTGACCGGCACCGTGCGCCAGAACGCCGACAACGCGCGCCAGGCCAACCAGCTCGCCATCACCGCTTCGAACGTGGCCGTCGAGGGCGGTTCCGTGGTCGGCCAGGTGATCACCACCATGGGCTCGATCAACGAATCC
>DEKZ01000091.1:0-428 GCA_002354135.1 Massilia sp. UBA2709
CATCCCCGGCATCTGCACGTCGAGGAACACGAGCTCGACTGCGTGGGCGCCGAGCTGGCGCTGCGCGTCGGGCGCGTCGCGCGCCTCCAGGATGTCGGCCATGCCCTCCAGCCCGAGCAGGCGCCGCAGCCGCTCGCGCGCCGGCGCTTCGTCGTCGACGATCAGGACGCGCATGGCAGGCGCATCTCGGCCCGCACGCCGGCGGGCAGCAAGGGCGACAGGGTCAGCGTTGCGCCCGGCCCGTACAGGTTCGCCAGGCGCTCGCGCAGGTTCCCGATCCCGACCCCGGCAGGGGGCGTGGCAGCCAGGACGCCGGCGTCGTCGTCGACCCGCACGACCAGTTCGTCTCGCTCGCGCAGGGCCGAGACCGCAATGCCGACCGCTCCCTGGCGCTGCTCGACCGTATGCTTGAAGACGTTTTCGAGCAG
>DEKZ01000091.1:490-4834 GCA_002354135.1 Massilia sp. UBA2709
GGCCAGGCCGAGCTCCGCCGCCAGCGAGGCTTGCGCCTGTTCGCCGGCCTGCAGGGTCGCCCGCAGCAGTTCCGCGAGCCGCACCAGGGTCGCGTCGGCCCGGGCGAGGTCGGTGTGCATCAGGGAGGAAACCGTGTTGAGCGCGTTGAACAGAAAATGCGGCTGCACCTGCTGCGCCAGGCGCTGCAGTTCGGCCTGGCGCAGCAGCGCCGNNNNAGCCCGAAGCCGATCACGGTGAACAGGCAGACGAACAGCGAGACCTTCGACGCTTCGTAGATCCACAGCTGCGGCCAGGGATCGTGCCGGTAGACGTCGCCCGCCAGCGCGTACACGGCATGGCGGATGCCGAAGGCCAGCGGTACGAAGGCGATCCAGTACATCGGCAGCCATGCCGCCTGCAGGGCAAACCAGCGCCAGGGCCGGTCGATCAGGCCGGCATGGCGCGCGCTGGCGCGCCGCTGGACCAGCCACAGCAGGCTGATGACCAGCGCCGACGATCCCTCCCAGAGCAGCGGGTGCCACAGGGGGCCACCGCTGCGGCGGTGCTCCTGGACGGCGATCAAGGTCATCAGCGCCCAGAACAGGCACCAGGCGCAGACGACCACCCGGGTGTTGACGGCCCGCGTGTGGGATGTGGAAGGCATGACGAACCCTTTAAAAGATGCCGGGATCATCATTTATTTTCAGCAAGGTGTCAAAGCATCAGCTGTCCGCTTCGTCCTTCCTGTCCTCTTCGTCGGCCCGTTCCCGGTCGAGCTCGGCCTTCATCGCCGCCACGTCCTCCATGAAGGCGTCGACCGTGCTGTCGGGCGTGGCGCGCATCTCGGGCGGCAGCAGCACCGACATGTAGAGTTCGTCCGCCAGGCGGCCATTGCGCTGTTCGTTGCTGATCAGGACCAGTCCCGAGCCGAGCAGGGCCAGCGCCGCGCAGATCATCGCGAAGCGCCTGCGCGGCTGGGGCTTCACCGTCATCAGGTGGAAGTACACCATGCCGGCGACCAGGGCGATGGCCACGTGCGAGCCGTAGCGGGTGAAGACTTCGATCGAGTACGCATAGCCGACCGCGCTCGACGCCAGCCGGAAGGCCATCAGCACGGCCACGCCGCAGCCGAAAATGAACAGGTGGCGCCCGAGGCGGGCATGGCGTCCGAACAGGCGGTTGCCCAGGGCCCAGAGGCCGGCCCATACCAGCCCGGCGCCGAGCCCGTAGGCCAGTGCCTGCAAATAACGAAACAGGCGGAACGGCTGGGTGTCCGCCAGCCACATCGTGAACAGGGCCACCAGCACGATCAGCGCCGTGCCGGCCAGGCCGGGCAGGGCGCCCTCCCAGCCATGCATGGTGCGGTCCAGCAGTTCGGCCGGCACCGGAAAGTCGGCGGCGCGCACGCGCAGCGTCGTGTGGCCGAGGCGCACCACGGTGTTGCCGCCCAGGGGCAGGAGCTGGGCGCGCTTGCCGGCGTGGACCACGCCATTCTTCGTTCCGAGGTCGCGCAGCAGCAGGCCGCCCTGGCCGTCGCTTTCCACCTGGGCATGGCGTGGGGCTGCGTAGGCGTCGTCGAGGACGTAGTCGTTGTCGTAGCCGCGCCCGATGCGGATCGGCAGCGCATCGACGCGCTGGCGGTGCAGCACGTCGCCATTGCGCGCGAGGGTTTCGATGAACCAGGGGCCCGTCATAGTTGTCCGCTGCGCCCGAGCGCGGCCAGGAAAGCGCGCGAGACGCGCATCCCGTTGTCGTAGGACACGCCGGCCACGTCCAGCCGGCTCTGCAGGCTGGCCTGCGGGTTGTCGGTGCTGGCCGTGAGCAGGGTGAAGTTGTACAGGCCCGGGAATTTTCGATAGGCGCGCACGCAGACCACGGCCCGCAGCGGCAGCGTATTCGTATGCACGAAGCGCTCGCTGCACAGCGGCCCGGTGAGGCGCGTGTCGCGCGTGCTGCCCAGGCGGTCGACGCGGAACTGGCTGCTGGCCAGCGCCGCGAAGCGCAAGGGATGCAGGCTGGCCGACCGCAGGTACTGGTGGGTCATCGACACGTGTCCGGTCTGCTGGGTGTCGGACACGTAGATCGCCGACTCCATCGCGCAGCTCATGGTGTCCGCGCTGTAGGAGGTCTCGGCCTTCAGGTTCGAGCGGCCCCAGCAGCGCACCTGGCCGGACTCGCGCACCGGCACCCGGTAGGGCCCCATGCTCTTGATCGACAGCGGCGTGTCGAGCAGGCGCGCCACCATCGCGCGCTGGTGGGCCAGCAGCTGGGCGGCGATCAGGGGATTGAAGTCCTTCGGCGGCGCGCCCTGCAGCTCGACCTGGCGCAGCAGTTCCTGGGCGTACTTGACCGGCACCAGGAAGCTGACCGCCTCGCCATCGCGCCGCTTCGAGACGTTGATGCCGGCCACGGTGCCGCCGGCCGTCACGCTGGGGCCGCCGCTCATGCCCGAATTGATCGGCCCGCTGAAGATCAGCTGGTCGTAGAAGCTGCGGCTGACCACGCCGTTATAGGCGCCTTCCGAAATGGCGAAGCCGAGGTCGAGGGGATTGCCGAGCGAATACAGCGGCTGGCCCTGGGTCAGCTTCACCGGCTTTTCCGGGACCAGGAAGAAGCCGCTGCCCTTGCGGTTCACGCGCACCACGGCCAGGTCGTGCAGGACGTCGACGGCCATCAGCTCGATGGGGCCGCGCTTGCCGTCGGTGTCGACGTACTCGCCGGTGTAGACCTTGGGGTCGAGCGCCATCTGCGACACCACGTGGTAATTCGTCAGCACGAGGTTGCTGTCGCCGACCAGGAAGCCCGAGCCGACCGTCGACTGGGTGCGGCCATTGCGCAGCAGCATGCGGATCTGCAGCAGGTCGCCCTGGGCCGAGGAATACAGTTCCTGGGCGGCCGAGGAGGGCGGCGGCAGGGTGGTGGTGGTATCGGTCTCGCCGGGGCCGGGCGCCTGCGGCGTAGCCGCGGGCGGCGTGGCCGGCGGGGTGACCAGGGGCGGGGCGGGTGGCGACTGTTTCGGGGAGGACGCGGGCGGCGCGGCGGTGCGCTTCATGGACGCGGCCGGCTTGTCGCCGGTCGCGGCAGTCGCTACGCTCAGGCAGAACAGCAGGGCAAGGCTGGCGGCTCGTCGCATGGTTCGTCGCCGCGGACAACGGCGCCGTGCGGGGCCGCTGCCCGCGTTTATCGAAAAGGGTGGCAGACAGTGATTATCTTGCCACCAGATCAGCTTTGGTGCAGAACCTTACAGTTCGCCATCTTGCGCCACGACTTCGGCGGGCGTCATCATGTGGCCGAGCTTGGCCTGCTTGGTGTTCAGGTAGCTGTTGTTGAAGGCGTTGCGGTTGACCAGCAGCGGCACGCGCTCGCTCACTTCGATGCCCAGGCGGGTGAGGGCGTCGATCTTGCGCGGGTTGTTGGTCATCAGCTTGACCTGCTTGATGCCGAACTGTTCCAGCATCGGGCGGCACAGCTCGTAGTTACGGGCGTCGGCGTGGAAGCCCAGCTGCAGGTTGGCCTCGACCGTGTCGGCGCCGGCTTCCTGCAGGCGGTAGGCGCGGATCTTGTTCACCAGGCCGATGCCGCGGCCTTCCTGGCGCAGGTAGAGCAGCACGCCGCGGCCTTCGGCGGCAATGCGCTTCAACGCGCCCTCGAGCTGGGCGCCGCAGTCGCAGCGCTGCGAGAACAGCACGTCGCCGGTCAGGCATTCGGAGTGCACGCGCGCCAGCACCGGCTCGCCGTTGCCGATGTCGCCCAGCGCCATCGCCAGATGTTCCTTGCCGGTGGCGTGTTCGACGAAGGCGTGCAGCGTGAACTGGGCCCAGGGCGTGGGCAGGGCGCAGGACGTGACGTAGTCGAGCAGAGTATCGGCGACAGGCGCGGTGGCAGTCGCGGTGGCGGGCGTGGCGGTGTTGGACATGCTGGTCTTGAGGCAAATGGCTGTAACTGGTAAGTATAAAAGAAATCGGCCCCGCCCGTGCGGCAGGCGGTCGCGGCGGCGGTTGGGCGCTTGCCAATCCGGCATGTTACGCTTGCGTGTCAGTCAATCGTCATCGTGTATGGATCAAACAAGTAACGCAGCAGCGGCGCACACCCCGGCCGTCATCCCGCGCCGGGGCAGGCGCCGCTCCTTGAAGACCTGGCTGGCGCTGGCCTTCTCGCTGCTCTCGGTCGTCCTGACCCTGCTGCTGGTCGAGGTGGTCGACATCGCCGCCACCGGCCAGGTCGAAACCAGCATCGGCCAGGGCCTGCGCGAACTGGCGCTGCAGACCGCCGACAAGCTCGACCGCGGCATGTTCGAGCGCTACCGCGAAGTGCGCCTGCTGGCCCAGCGCCGCGACCTGGCGCCGGACAGCGCCAGCCCGGCC
>DEKZ01000091.1:4993-5395 GCA_002354135.1 Massilia sp. UBA2709
AAGCCGATCGGCGTGCTCGGCATCCACCTGTCCTGGCAATGGGCGCGCGCGGTCGAGCGCTCGGTGATCGCGCCGATTGCGCAGCGCGGCCGGGTCGACGCCCTCATCCTCGGCAGCAACGGCACCGTCCTGCTCGGACCGAAGGACCTGCAGGGCAAGCCGCTCGACCTGTCCAGCTTCCAGGCCGCCCAAGACCAGGACGCCGGCTTCCTGGTCGAGCGCTGGCCCGACGGCCAATCCTATCTCGTGGGTTTTGCGCGCAGCAAGGGCTACGACAGCTATCCTGGCCTGGGCTGGACCGTGCTGGTGCGCCAGGCCGTTGACGACGCCTATGCGCCGGCGCTGGCCCTGCGCCAGCGCGCCATCTGGAGCGGCGTCGCGCTGGCGGCGCTGTTCTCGGTG
>DEKZ01000089.1:0-2943 GCA_002354135.1 Massilia sp. UBA2709
CCTGTCGCGCGCCGATAAACTGGCCGCGACGCGCGCCGAGATGGAAAAACTCGGCGCCGAGCGCCACTTCATCTCGACCCTGGACGACATCGGCTACCTGTTCAACCTGCGCGGCTCCGACGTAAGCTTCAATCCCGTGTTCGTGGCCCATGCATTGGTCGAGCGCGACGGCGCGACCGTGTTCGTGGCCGAGGGTAAAGCGTCCGAGGAACTGCCCGCGCGCCTGGCTGCCGACGGCGTGCGCCTGGCGCCTTATGCCCAGGCCGCCGAGGCGCTGGCCGCCCTGCCGGCCGGCAGCACGCTGCTGGTCGATCCGCGCCGTGTCACCGCCGGCATGCGCAGCGCCGTACCTGGCACCGTGCGCGTGGTGGAAGCGATCAACCCGACGACCTTCGCCAAGTCGCGCAAGAGCGAGGCGGAAGTGGCGCACGTGCGCGCCACCATGGAACAGGACGGCGCGGCGCTGTGCGAATTCTTCGCCTGGCTGGAAGAGACCCTGCTCGATCCGAACCGCGCGCCGATCACCGAACTGACCATCGACGAGCAGATCACCGCGGCGCGTGCGCGCCGGCCGGGTTTCGTCAGCCCCAGCTTCAACACGATCGCCGGCTTCAACGCCAACGGCGCGATCATGCACTACCGCGCCAGCCAGGCCTCGCACGCGGTCATCGAGGGCGACGGCCTGCTGCTGATCGACTCGGGCGGCCAGTACCTGGGCGGCACCACCGACATCACGCGCGTGGTCCCGGTGGGAACCATCACGGCCGACCACAAGCGCGACTTCACCCTGGTCCTGAAAGGGATGATGGCGCTGTCGATGGCCCACTTCCCGCGCGGCACCCGCGGCCCGATGCTGGACGCGATCGCGCGCGCCCCGATCTGGGCCGCCGGCGTGGACTACGGCCACGGCACCGGCCACGGCGTCGGCTACTTCATGAACGTGCATGAAGGCCCGCAGGTGATCTCGCCCTCGGCCCCGCCCGACCCGCACACGGCCATGGAGCCGGGCATGATCACTTCGAACGAGCCGGGCATCTACAAGCCGGGTCGCTGGGGCATCCGCATCGAGAACCTGGTGCTGAACGTGCCCGCCGCCAGCGGCGAGTTCGGCGAGTTCCTGCGCTTCGAAACGCTGACCCTGTGCCCGATCGATACGCGCTGCCTGGACATGGCGCTGCTGCACCCGCACGAAGTGCAGTGGCTGAACGACTACCACGCCACCGTGCGCGAACGCCTGCTGCCGCATGTGCAGGGCGCGGCGCGCGCGTGGCTGGAGTTGCGGACGAGGGCCGTCTGATGGCCTCCGCCCGTTCCACCCGCGCCAGTTCCGCCGTCGAGCGCCTCAAGAAGCGCACCGGCAACACCGCGTACTCGATGGCGCGCACCGGCGACGGGCTGTTCTTCCTGTCCGAGTCGCCGGGCGCGCCGCCGCTGTGCGCCCCGCTCGAGCTGGATGAATTCGTCGCCTTCGTGAACGGCCTCGGACCGCAGGAGGTCAAGCGCATCAGCAAGTACGACGCCGCTTTCGAGAAGCAGCTGGTCCGGAAGAACAAGCCCTGAGCTGCTCCGCGCGGTATTACGAAAGACAGTCATGACGACGTTCGACCTGCTGGCCCCGTACTGGTCGCCTTCCGAGATCGCCACCAATGGCGTGATCCTGCTGCACCTGGCCGGCGCGCTGCTGCTGGGCCTGCTGGTCGGCTACGAGCGCTCGTACCACGGCCGCGCCGCCGGCATGCGTACCTATGGCCTGGTGTGCATGGCCTCGGCCGCGCTGACCATCGTCAGCGGCTATCCGGAGATGTGGTACGGCGGCAGCGTCGGCGCCATCGGGCCGGTCGATCCGACCCGCGTGATGCAGGGCGTGGTCACCGGCATCGGTTTCCTCGGCGCCGGCGTCATCATGCGCGAAGGTTTCAATATCAGCGGATTGACCACGGCGGCCTCGATCTGGGGCTCGTCGGTGATCGGCATCCTGGTCGGCGTCGGCTTTTACCTGGCGGCGATGGGCCTGGCCTTTTTCGCGGCGATGATCATGATCTACCTGAACCGGGTGGAAGCGGTGCTGCCGTCGCGGCGCGCGGTGGCGGTCATGCTGCGCTTCAAGGAGGACTTCCTGCCGAAGGAAGACGCGCTGCGCGAAGCGGCGCTCGAGCGCGGCTACCAGATCGCCGGCAGCTCGCTGACCATCCTGGCCAGCAACGGGCGCCAGGAATGGCGTTTCGTGGCGCTGGCGCTGTCGCGCCACAACCGCGCCACGCTGACCGAACTGGCGGCCGAACTGGCCGCCTTCGAAGGCGTCGAGGGCTTCCAGCTCTCGCACGCGCGCAACTGAAAACAAACAATCAAAAAGAACCTGATGGGACACACCGATATGAAGGCGCAAGACGTACTCGATTTCTGGTTCCTGCCGCGCGCTGACGCCGGCTACGGCAAGGCGCGGCCCGAATGGTTCCGCAAGGACCCGGCCTTCGACGCACAGATTCGCGAGCGCTTCGGCGCGGCGATCGCCCAGGCCATTGCCGGCGGCCTGCGCGAATGGGACATCGACCACGGCGCCGAAGGCACGCTGGCGCGCATCCTGGTGCTCGACCAGTTCACCCGCAACGCCCACCGCGACACGCCCGGCGCCTTTGCCGGCGACACGCTGGCGCTGGCGGCCGCCCGGCAACTGGTCGACAGCGGCGCCGACCGCACGCTCGATCCGCAGCAGCGCGCCTTTGCCTACATGCCTTTCGAGCATGCCGAGGACGCGCGCATGCAGCAGTGCGCGGTCGACCTGTTCACGCAACTGGCCAGCGAGCACGAGGGCTTTGCCGAGATGCTCGACTATGCGCACCGCCACCGCGGCGTGATCGCACGCTTCGGCCGTTTCCCGCACCGTAACCCGATCCTGGGCCGCGCCTCCACCCCCGACGAACTGCAATACCTGGGCCAGCCCGG
>DEKZ01000089.1:3005-3233 GCA_002354135.1 Massilia sp. UBA2709
CTTCTGATGGCGCCTACCCTGAACATCGTCGGCGCGGGGCACGTCGGCCGCACCTTGGGCCGGCTATTCGCGGCGCACGGCGTGTTCGAGGTGCAGGACGTGCTGACGCGCTCGAGCGCGAGCGCCGAATCGGCGGTCGCCTTCATCGGCGCTGGCCGCGCGCTGGCGCAGGCAGCCGGCCTGCGACCGGCGCAGGTCTGGATGCTGGCCGTAAGCGACGACCAGATC
>DEKZ01000438.1:0-1107 GCA_002354135.1 Massilia sp. UBA2709
CGCGCGGCCGGAGGCCGCTTGGTCATCCAGAGGCTGCGCCTAGCGAAGTCAGACTTCCGCGCCGGTGCGCGGAAGTGAATGGAGGGGAACGACCGACTTCGACGCGGGTGCCGGTCGACCGGCGCCGCGACTCCGGCCGCTCCAGCGACCCGACGACTTCAGTACGCGTCGATCCTCGACGCGACCAGCACCTCGCGGAACTTCGCCGGAAAGGTCTCGTGCGCGCGCGCCGTGACGAAGCCACGCGCGCACGAGAGCACAACATCGGCCGCCTGGTCGAGCGATAGCGCGTCGAGCTTGTCGGTGACGCCGAACTTTTCGTCAAGCCCATGACGGGCATCGACGCCGGACACCGCGAAGCTGTTCGCCGTGTACGTGAAATTCTTGAGGTCTCCCGCCTTCTTGCTGCCATAGAGTGCGACCTGCGCGATCCTGTCCTTCTCCTTCGGGAACTGCTCACGCAGCGCGCCCTCGACTGTGTCGAGCACCTGCGACAGCGATCCGAGGGTAACGCCATGCGTGCCGAGGATCCGGAGGATTGCCTGCACTTGCGCGTCGCTACGCGCGAGGAACAGTACCTGCCCAAAGTAGTCCAGCGGCCGCCGAGGCACCAAGTAGCGCAGCATACTCACGTTGTCCGGATAGGCTTTCATCATCGCCCGCTCGCCGTACGGCAGGAAGGCGCGCCGCATGGTCTCCCGCTCGACACAATCGCCCAGCCTGAAGGGCCGGAAGCCAATGCCTTCGTTGAGCTGCAGCATTCCGTTGAACAGGACAAGCAACTCCCCCGCCCGCGCCGTCGCCTCGACCGCCGTGAGGCCAGTCAGGTGCGGCGACGTCATGTAGTAGACCGTCGGTCGATCGTCCTCGTGGTCGGCGAACAGGTCGATGTCGATCGAATTGAAATCGCGCACCAAGTTCCAGAGCCAAAAATCG
The DNA here is from genome assembly GCA_002354135.1 of Massilia sp. UBA2709. Classification (GTDB taxonomy): domain Bacteria; phylum Pseudomonadota; class Gammaproteobacteria; order Burkholderiales; family Burkholderiaceae_D; genus Telluria. The sequence continues at coordinate 937 of DEKZ01000438.1, forward strand.
TTGCCGTGCAGCCGGAAACACCATTTCGGATCGTTAACCGCGAAGCGGCCGCGTTTGGGCAGTTCAGGTGCGGGCGTTGTCTGGTCGTTCATTGCGTCACCGTGAGGCAAAGCGCCGATGCTACAACGAGCTCGAGAGAACGTCCAGGCATGGGCGTCTCCCTGCGGGACC
>DEKZ01000438.1:1352-4640 GCA_002354135.1 Massilia sp. UBA2709
AGGTCTCCAGGTTCCGGTATCGCAGCGCTTCGCGCAAGAGCGAAAACGCAACATAAAACTATTGTGTCTCAATAGTTTGTGCGGTATAATGGTTCCATCAACTGAACGGGAGGATGTGACGATGAATGCAACTGCTCTTGAGTGCCGCGACAGCGGCGCGATCGCCAACCTGATGTGCCGCCGCCAGGAAGAGGACGCAATCATTTCCGAAGCCTTGGCGATCCTGCGCCGCCGGACCAGCCGCGCGAGCTACGAGCGCGCCAACAGCCCGACGGAAGTTCGGCGCCTGCTGATGCTGACCTACGGCGCGGCGGAAAAAGAACATTTCGGCATCCTTTGGCTGGACGTCAAGAACCGCATCATCAAGCGCGAAATCCTGTTCACTGGGACGCTGGCGAGCTGCCATGTCTATCCCCGCGAAGTGGTCAAGGCAGGGCTGGCCCTGAATGCCTCCGGCTGCATTCTGTTCCACAACCACCCCAGCGGCATGGCCGAGCCCAGCGAAGCCGACCGCCTGCTTACCCGGAACATCACTCAGGCGCTCGGACTGGTGGACATGCGCGTGCTCGACCACATCATCGTGACTGGCGAACTTGCATATTCCTTTGCCGAGCACGGCGAGCTGTAGACCGACCTCGCCGGGCTGTGCACACACCCGCCGCCCGGCAACCCACTTACCCCGCAGACTGTTGGAGGAAACATGGAAAAATTTCTGGACGAAGCCGACGCAATCATCGAGCGCCCGACCGAGGGACGCCCCATCGTCAACCTCTTCGACGAGGACGGTTTTGTATTCAGCTTTCCCGCCGGCTGGACGGATGACCAGGTCAAGCAGGCACTACGCTTTGCCAACTACGGTTACGACCGCGGCATCAAGATCGGCAAACGCCGTAAGGCGCAGGAAATCCGTGTCTGTCTCGAAATCGGTGTCGAAGCCGGATAGGGGAAGCGCTGGCGGCAGCCGGTCCGGACGCCGCCGCGCCCGAACCGGCCGCCGCCAGCCTCCGCACCTGACGGTGCTGCGCGCTGCGCTTGCCGTCCTGCCGACCAGCATGCCCGACCTCGCTGAGCCCGACGAAGTTGCCCAGCTGACCACCAACCAAACGCCATGTGATCGAAAGATGAATATCCACCACTGCGATTCGACCTTTGCCGCCGGCGCCCTTTGCGAGGACGGCACCGCCAGCCCCGGCGACATCCTTTTCGTCCAATCAGAGCGGGTTGTCGGCGTCGCCACGCCAAAGCCCTACGCCATCACCGTGCGCGCCGGTACCTTCGCCATCCTGCCCGAGGGGCAAGACGGCGATTCGATCCGCCAGCAGTTCGCCTCAGCCCTGTTGACTGCGCAGCAGCTGGCGCAAGCAATGGCCATCCGCCTGGACCCCCACTACGCGATCAAGGCGGACGCGATCGCAAGCGCGAACGCATACCTGCACAACGTCGACGTTCCGACGTACAGCCAGCTTGCGCGTGCCGCCAGCCTGATCCTGGAAAAGCACCCGTACGCGGGAAGCGAAAGGGAAGGCGAGGAGCTCGCTACCCTGCGCCAGATGGTGGACGCGATTCCATGCATCGAGTTCGACCCGCAGGAGCAGCGGATTGGCGCGCCAGGTCGCGCCAATCCCAACGACGTCCGGAGCGGCGGCGATGCGGTTTAAGCGCCAAGAGCGGTACGGACCGCGCCAGCTCACCGACCGTCAGCGTGCCGCGTACGCGCGCAAGCTGGTCAAAGAGCAGAACCGCTACCCACTATTTGCGGAACACGTAGCGGCCGAGCAGCGCGGCATCGACGAAGAGACGGCGCGCCGCGAACAGCTGTCCGTGAAAACCGAGCAGAGTCAACGCGAGTTCACGGCCGGCGTCTGGCGCCGCGCCCGGGCGCTGTACTTCGCCCAGCCGGACGACGTACGAGCGCGGATCGGCGCAAAGTGGCGCGCATGGACCGGACCGTGCACCGCCGTGTACTTCGCATCCATGGTCGACCTCGAAAGCGGCGAGCAGGCGCGACGCTTGGCCCGGATCGACGCCGAGCGCGCTCCGGCGCGGGAACGAATCCTCCGCCAGATCCTGGCGCAGCGGACTTCCACCCTCGATCTCCGATAGCGCGCGGGCGCCGGCTTCGCCGGCGCATGGCCTCTCTTCATCCGGCGACACATTCTTTTTCCTGTAACATGGCGCGACCTGAACAAGCGACCTCCCGTGGAGTCCGATGGACCATCAGCCCGAAATGCACGACGGCGCCGTAACACTCATTCGCCACGTTGAAGAACATGGCGGCACGGACGACGCCCTCGTCATTCTGGAAATTATTCTGGCGTGCACGCACCCCGACTTTGTCATGTCCCCGGCGAGTGCGGCCTTTTTGCCTGCCAACCTCCGCGAGGCCGTCGCCGACTTTGTGCGAACTGTCTTGCTTGAAGGACTATCAGAGGCGCAGCGTGGTTCCCTGTTTTCCTGGGCCCAGCGCAAGATGATGGCGGGGCCTGGAGCGCCCCGCGCGTAGGTCAAGCAGCTTCTTGCAGCGCCGGCGACTCAGCCGACTTGGATGGCTCGCTGTCGCTTTGCGGCTTCGACGGCGTACCGGTCTCGCCGCCCTTCGGCGCCTCGACCTTCAACAGCTTGCGCAACGCCGTGAGCGCAGACGTCCACTGTTCGATCGGCACCGCGTCCAGCTTCTCGGTACGCAAAAGTGCGGCGATAGCCTTCTGGTTCCGCTCCAGCGCCTTGCGTTCTTCCTCTCGTTTCTTCGCAACCAGCATGTTCAGCTTTTGCTGGGCTGCTGCAATTTCCTCGTCAAGTGACTTCGCTTTCTTCTGTTTCTGGTTTTGGGTCGTATCGCTCATTGTTGGCCTCGATTGATTGATGGAGCCGAACCGTCCGTTTGGCCTCGGCGTGATTTTCATTTTAATCACAACCTGCGCACTTGTGTATGTCGATTCGATCGAATCGATTTGGTCAGGATTTACGATTTTGATCGTTTTCGTGCGTATCGTAGTCTCCTGCATTCGGGCGTCTCCCCTACGGGGCCGGGCTCGGCGTGCTACGCATCGAGCCCGCTACGCGGTCTCGACCCTTCGGGCTTGATCCCTGACGCCTCCGCGCCTCCGGCGCTGCGCGCTTCGCTTGCCGCAGACCAGGTGCTGGCCGATCACGGCGCCGGCGGTTTTGCCGCCGTCCTGCCGCTCCCGGCGACTTCCCGGACTTCGGCTACCTTGGCCCGATCCGGGCGCGGTGACGCTGACGCGCACCGGCGCCGCCGACCAGGTCCTGGCCGATCACGGCGCCGGC
>DEKZ01000439.1 GCA_002354135.1 Massilia sp. UBA2709
CGCCCGGCGCCAAGCCGGCCGGTCCGAGCCGCGCCAAGCGCTTCTCGCGTCCGCAAGGCGAAGGTGTCCAGGAACGCGGCGATGCACGGCCGGTGTCGCGCCGAAGCGACAGCGCCCAGGATCGCCCCGACGAGCGCTTCGATCCTTCGCGCGGCAACAACCAGCCGCGCTATGCCGACCAGCGCCGCCCGGCCGGTCCACGCAATGCCCCGCGCGGAGCGGGCAAGGAAGGCGGGGCGGATGCACGTCCCGGCCGGCCGGCAGGGGGCCGTCCTCGTGGCGGTAACCGAGGCTGAATACGCCCCAATGACGCGCTGATAAGTCAGGTTGATTGTTGGCGCTTGCAAGCGACCCGTGGCCGCCATGGCGCCTGCCTGGCGTGCCCGCGCTGCGGCGCGCCCGCGGCCTTGCACCGCATCGGTCCTGTCCGCCAAGTCCCGCATGGTCATCGCGACGTGCACGCCCGGCGGCGCGCGTTTCGATGTAAAAATGTAAAGACTCGCGTTATGGTGTATATTCGGCGAGGGTATGCGCACGTGCGCGCCCTTTGCCGCGCCTGCCGCGTCGCAAAAGTTTCCAGGAGTGTTACATGCATGCCGAAGCAACGGCAGTTTCATCCATGCCGTCCGACGATTTTTTCCTGGCGCGCCAACCTATTCTTGGGCGCGACCAGCACCTGGTTGCCTTCGAGCTGCTGTTTCGCGCCGCGGGCGAGCACGAGGACGCTCGCCTGACCGACGGCGCCGCCGCGACCGCGGCCGTCATTTCCCACGCGTCGCAACTCGGCCTGGAGCAAGTGGTCGGCGAGCAACTGGCCTTTGTCAATGTCGACGAAGTCGTGCTGATGAGCGATTTCGTCCGTTTTCTGCCGCCACGTAAGGTTATCCTCGAAATCCTCGAAACCGTCAAGCCGACAGAGCAGTTGTTGGCCCGCGTGGCCGAGCTGAAGGAACTGGGCTTCAAGTTCGCGCTCGACGACGTGGTCGACCATACCGAGGAAGTCGACAAGCTGCTGAGCCTGGTCGACGTGGTGAAGATCGATCTCAAGGGCGTGCACGGCCAGGCGCTGGCGCCGCTGGCGGCCTCGCTGCGTGCGGTCAACAAAAAACTGCTGGCGGAAAAGGTCGAGACGGTCGAGGAATTCGATCTCTGCCTGGAGCTCGGCTTCGAGTACTTCCAGGGCTATTATTTTGCCCGTCCGGTCATCCTCAGCGGCCGCAAGATCGCACCGTCCGAGATGGTGATCCTGCGCCTGCTGGAATTGCTGAACGCCGACGCCGACGCCTCGGCCATCGAGACGGCGGTCAAGCGCGACGCCCTGACCAGCCTGAACCTGCTGCGCCTGGTGAACAGCCGCGCGGCCGGCAGCGGACGGCGCATCGAATCTGTGAGCGAGGCTGTCACCAAGCTGGGCCGCAAGCAGTTGCGGCGCTGGCTGCAGATCCTGCTCTACGCCACGGGCGCGCCGGTCGAACTGAATTCGCCGCTGCTGCAATTGGCGACCACGCGCGGCAAGCTGCTCGAGCTGATGTCGCTGCAGGTGCATCCGGAGAACGTGGTCTGCGCCGAGCGCGCCTTCACGGTGGGGATCATGTCGCTGGCCGACGCCCTGTTCTCGATGCCGATGGCCGACATCCTCGAGAACGTCGAGCTGGCCGACGACGTGCGCGCCGCGCTGCTGCACCGCGAGGGAACCTTCGGGGCGATGCTCGACGTGGTCGAGCGGCTCGAGAAGGCCGACACCGGCCGGCAGTTCACGGCCGCGCTGCGCCGGCTGGGGTTGACCTCGAAGCAGGTGAGGGAGATCGAGCTGGAAGCCTTCGACTGGGTGCGCGAGCTGGCGTACGAAGCGGCCTGAGCGTTGGCGTGCCTTCGGTCGTGCGGCGCCGCATTGGCGACCTGCGGCCGGGTGTTGCTTTTCGTAGGGTGGACGCGGCCGGCGTAGGCACCTGTGTCCACGCGGTACGGCGCATGCGCGTCGCGAACGCATCACTGAATCGTTCCGGTCGACGACTTGGCGGGCAGTGCCTCTGAGCGGCCGGCGATACCGCGTGGGCTCAAGAGCCCACCCTACGAAACCCGCGGCAAGATCGCCCTTCGCGACATCGGCATCGCTGGCAATCACCGCGTGGGCACAGGTGCCCACCCTACGCAACTCGGCGTGCCGGGGTTGCTCTTATTGTCCCAGGAACAGGAATACTGTCGGCTTCTTGTGGAAGTCCGGCGCCTTGCCCGCCGCCAGTTGCGCCTTCCACTTCGCCGCGGTCAGGGTGCGCACCGATTCGGTCGGCAGCGACAGGTCCGTCGCCACGCACACCAGCGTGCCCGGCTGCAGCGTCGCGACCAGGGCTTCCAGCATCTGCCCGTTGCGGTACGGCGTCTCGATCAGCAGTTGCGTCTGTTTTTCGCCCCGCGAGCGCGCTTCCAGTTCGCGGATGCGCTTGGCGCGCGCCGCGGCATCGGTCGGGAGGTAGCCGTTAAAGGCGAAACTCTGGCCGTTCAGGCCGCTCGCCATGACGGCCAGCAGCAGTGAGGAGGGGCCGACCAGCGGACGCACCGCGATCCCGTGCTGGTGGGCCAGCCGCACCAGGTCGGCGCCTGGATCGGCCACCGCCGGCACGCCGGCTTCCGACACCAGGCCGGCATCCTCGCCCGCCAGTAGCGGTTCGAGCAGGGCCGAGAGGGCCGCGGGCGGGGTGTTCACGTTCAGCTCGGCAATGCGGATTTCCTGCAGCGGGCGCGCCAGCGGATGGTCGATCGCGACCAGTTTCAGGAAGGCGCGCGCGGTCTTGGCGTTTTCGGCCACGAAATAGCCGAGTTGCGAGGTGATCGCCTGGACCTGGCCGGGCAGGACGTGGTTCAGGGCGCCGGGCTGGGCGTCGGTCGGACCGAGGGTGTTCGGGATCAGGAAGAGGGTACCGGGCATATTCTCGAAAACTAGGGGTTAAACGCCGAAGAAAGGCATGCCGGCGCGGCGCAGCATGCCGGTCAGGGCGATCAGGGGCAGGCCGGTGAGGGCGGTCGGGTCGCTCGACTCGATGCGTTCGAGCAGGGCGATGCCCAGGCCCTCGTTCTTGGCGCTGCCGGCGCAATCGTAGGGCTGCTCGATGCGCAGGTAGGCGTCGAGCTCGGCGTCGGGCAGGTCGCGGAAACGCACGAAAACCTGGATGTTCTCGATCTGCGCCGCCCGGGAAGGATCGGCGACGCGCCCGTCCCACAGGCACAGCGCCGTATGGAACACGACTTCGCGCCCGCGCATCTTCTGCAGCTGGGCCAGGGCGTTCGCGTGGTCGCCGGGCTTGCCGATCTGCTCGCCGTCGAGCGTGGCGACCTGGTCCGAACCGATGACGAGGGCGCCCGGGTGCTGGCGGGCGATCGCCTGCGCCTTGGCCTGCGCCAGGCGCAGCGCCGTTGCCTCGGGCGCTTCGCCTGGCAGCGGGGTCTCGTCGATGTGGGGCGCGATCGCCGCGAAAGGCAGGTGCAGGCGCGAGAGCAGTTCGCGGCGGTAGCTGGAGCTCGAAGCGAGGATGAGGCGCGGCGGGGCAGAACTTGGTATCATGTCGGCGCGTGTCGAAGATTTATAAGTAAAACAGATAGATAGCTCGTCCTGGCAAGCAAAGCTGATAAATCCCGCCATTCCGTATGGCAGGGCAGGCAAGCCGGATCGGCGCATCGGCAACAGGCAGGCGCGCCGGCCCCAAAAAAACGCGTAAGTCTTTGACTGTGCGGGGACAAGCCTGTTATTATCGCAGGTTTTCCGGGGACGTTTTCTGCAATGAGCGCTTTTGTCATCGACGCCTTTGAATTCTGCCGCAACAATGGCTATCGCGAAGGGGTGACGCCGGTTGCGGAAATGACGCGTCTGGCCGCCGAGTGCGCCGACGCCAGCGGCGAGATCGCCTGGTCCATCCAGGGCGGCACGACCCCGCAGGGCTATCCGACGATGACCCTGTCCGTATCGGGTCCCGTCCAGCTGGTGTGCCAGCGCTGCCTGACCCCGTTCGGCTACCGTATCGATTCGTCCACCCAGCTGGTGCTCGGTCGCGACGACGAGGAAGCCGACCAGATCGAGGAAATCCTCGACGATGAAAGCATCGACGTGATCGTCGGCAGCCGCGAATGCGACATCCGCCAGCTGCTGGAAGACGAAGCCCTGCTGGCCCTGCCGCAGGCGCCGAAACACGAGCAGTGTCCAGACACCAGTCTGCTGGACACGCTGAAGTCCGAAAAGGTCTCGCCCTTCGCCGGCTTGAAGAACCTGAAATCCGAATAAGTAGTAAGCAGTTGTAGTACGTCAGAACGTGTCAAACGCGTGCACAGTCGAGTATGTCAGGGCAGCGTTTCATACAGAGTCGGCAATCGAAGGATTGCCGGTGGGATACTCGATGCGCATGTTTTTTGCAAATCGAATGTGTTAGAATTTTAGAACTTTAGTATTAGGAGTCATCATGGCAGTTCAGCAGAATAAGAAGTCCCCATCGAAGCGCGGTATGCACCGTTCGCACGATTTCCTGGTTGCCCCTAACCTGGCAGTCGAGCCGACCACCGGTGAAACCCACCTGCGTCACCACATCAGCCCGAACGGCTTCTACCGTGGTCGCAAAGTCCTGAAGACCAAGAACGACGAGTAATCGCCGTCTTGCTTTTCTGTACCATGAAAGCGGTGCAACGTATCTCAAGTGCGTGGCGCCGCTTTTTCTTTATCCCCGGCCGCATCATCCGCACCGTCATTTCCACGGTTGCCGTCTCGGGCTGGCGTTCTGCCGGCGAGCGCATGCATCCAGCCGCCCGCCCCCTGTGAGCCGCGGTTCGTACCTCCAAAATGACAATTAAAATTTCCATCGACTGCATGGGCGGAGACCACGGTCCCTCCGTTACGATCCCTGCAGCCCTGTCGTTCCTGAAGCAGCAGCCTGAAGCCGAACTGATCCTGGTCGGCCTCGAAGACGTGCTGCGCACGGAACTGAAAAAACACAATGCCGACGCCAACCCGCGCCTGACGGTCAAGCACGCCTCCGAAGTGGTGGCGATGGACGATCCGGTCGAGGTAGCCCTGCGTCGCAAAAAAGATTCCTCGATGCGCGTTGCGGTCGAGCTGGTCAAGGACGGCACGGCGAACGCCTGCGTCTCGGCCGGCAACACCGGCGCGCTGATGGCCGTGTCGCGCTATGTCCTGAAGACCATGGCCGGCGTCGACCGTCCGGCGATCTGCTCGATCCTGCCGAACCAGAAGAATGGCCCGACCTACATGCTCGACCTCGGCGCCAACGTCGACTGCGAGCCGCACCACCTGCACCAGTTCGCCATCATGGGCTCGGTCCTGTTCTCGGCGATGGAAGGCGTGCAGCGCCCGACCATCGGCCTGCTCAACGTGGGCACGGAAGAGATCAAGGGCAACGAGGTCGTCAAGAATACCGCCACCCTGCTGCGCGCCGACCACGAGCGGGGCTCGCTCAACTTCTACGGCAACGTCGAAGGCAACGACATCTTCAAGGGCACGACCGACGTCGTGGTCTGCGATGGCTTCGTCGGCAACGTCACCCTGAAGGCGATCGAAGGCCTGTCGCGCTTCGTGAAATCCGTGTTCAAGCAGAACGTGCTGTCGATGATGGGCGCGGTGCTCGCGCGCGGCGCCTTGAAGAAGCTCAATCCGGAGCGCTACAACGGCGCCAGCCTGCTCGGGCTGAAGGGCCTGGTGTTCAAGAGCCACGGCGGCGCGAATGCGTATGCCTTCGAGTGGGCGATCAAACGCGCCTTCGACGCGGCGAAATATAATGTACAAGAGCAATTGTCGGCGATGATAGCCGAACTGATGCCAGATACGCCTGACGCGTCGCGCCAGGTTTGATTTCACGGAACAAGGGTGGAGACACAATGACTGTGTACAGCAAAATCATCGGCACCGGCAGCTACCTGCCGGCGCGCAGGGTCACCAACGACGAGCTGGCGGCGCAACTGGCCACCAAGGGCATCGAGACCTCGGACGAGTGGATCAGTTCGCGCAGCGGCATCTCAGCGCGCCACTACGCCGAACCCGAACAGAAGGCCTCGGACCTCGCGGTCGAGGCGGCCCAGCGCGCCCTCGAGATGGCCGGCAAGACCCCGATGGACATCGACATGGTGATCGTGGCCAGCTCCACCCCGGATTATCCGGGCAGCTTCCCGAGCACCGCCTGCATCGTCCAGCGCAAGCTCGGCATGGGCAACCACAGCGCGGCCTTCGACGTGCAGGCCGTCTGCAGCGGCTTCGTGTATGCGCTCTCGACCGCCGACGCCTTCATCAAGTCCGGCATGCACAAGACCGTGCTGGTGATCGGCGCGGAAGTGTTCTCGCGCATCCTCAACTTCGAGGACCGCACCACCTGCGTGCTGTTCGGCGACGGCGCCGGCGCGGTGGTCGTGAGCGCCTCCGAAGAGCCGGGCATCCTGGCGGCCAAGCTGCACGCCGACGGCACCCACGCCGACATCCTGTCGGTCAAGGGCGTCCCCGAGGGCGGCCCGACGGCGGCCAACGGTGGTTTCCTGCACATGGACGGCCAGGCCGTCTTCAAGCTGGCCGTGACCGTGCTGGAAGAAGTGGCGAGCGAAGTGCTGGACGCGGCCCGCATGCAGGCGTCCGACGTCGACTGGCTGATCCCGCACCAGGCCAACATCCGCATCATGAAGAGCACCGCCAAGAAACTCGGCCTGCCGATCGAGCGCATGGTCGTTACCGTCGATGAGCACGGCAATACCTCGGCCGCCTCGATTCCGCTGGCGCTCGACATCGCCGTGCGCGACGGCCGCATCAAGCCGGGCGACAACATCCTGATGGAAGGCGTCGGCGGCGGCTTCACCTGGGGCGCGATCCTCGCCCGCATGTAATTCCGTATGTAATACGAAAAGGACTAGAAGAAGATGAGCAAATTCGCATTCCTGTTCACCGGCCAGGGCGCGCAAGCGGTCGGCATGCTGAATGGCTTCGCCGGCAACCCGGTGGTCGAGCAAACCGTGGCTGAAGCCTCCGACGCGCTCGGCATGGACATCGGCAAACTGATCGCCGAAGGCCCGAAGGAAGAACTCGACCTCACCACCAACACCCAGCCGGTCATGCTGACCGCGGCCGTCGCCGTCTACCGCGCCTGGATCGCCGCCGGCGGTCCCCAGCCCGCCGTCGTGGCCGGCCACAGCCTGGGCGAATACTCGGCCCTGGTGGCCGCCGGCGTGATCGACTTCAAGGATGCGGTCCCGCTGGTGCGTTTCCGCGCCCAATCGATGCAGGAAGCGGTGCCGGTCGGGCAGGGCGGCATGGCCGTCGTGCTGGGCCTGAATGCCGACGACGTGCGCGCTGTCTGCGCCGAGGCTGCACAGGGCGAAGTCGTCGAAGCCGTCAACTTCAACGAGCCGACCCAGATCGTGATCGCCGGCCACACGGCCGCCATCGACCGCGCCTGCGAGATCGCCAAGGCCAAGGGCGCCAAGCGCGCCATGAAGCTGGCGGTGTCGGCGCCTTTCCACTCGTCGCTGCTGAAGCCGGCATCGGATCGCCTGCGCGACTACATGGCCAAGCTCACTTTCAATGCGCCGAAGATCGATTTGATCAACAATGTCGATGTCGCTATCCTGAACGATCCGGAAGCAATCAAGGACGCCCTGGTGCGCCAGGCCGCCGGCCCGGTGCGCTGGGTCGAGACCATGCAGAAGATGGCCGCCAGCGGCATCACCCAGGTCATCGAATGCGCCCCGAGCAAGACCCTGATCGGCATGGCCAAGCGCATCGACCCGGTGCTGGCCGGCGAAGCCCTGGTCGACCAGGCCGCGCTCGAGCGCGTGCTCGAAGCTGTCAAAAGCGCCTGAACCAATTTGCACTAGATAAGGACAAGAACCAGATGAATCTGCAGAACCAAGTCGCCCTCGTCACCGGCGCATCGCGCGGCATCGGCAAGGCCATCGCCCTCGAACTGGCCCGCCAGGGCGCGAAAGTCGTCGGCACCGCCACCAGCGAAGCCGGCGCCGAAGCGATCAGCGCCTACCTGGCCGAATTCGGCGGCAAGGGCGTGGTGCTGAACGTCACCGACGCCGAGCGCTGCGCCGCCGTCGTCGACGAAGTGCAAAAGACTTTCGGCAGCCTGTCCATCCTCGTGAACAATGCCGGCATCACCCAGGACAACTTGGCCATGCGCATGAAGGACGAGGAGTGGGACAGTGTCATCACCACCAACCTGACCGCCGTCGGCCGCCTGTCGCGCCTGGTCCTGCGCGGCATGATGAAGGCCAAGCACGGCCGCATCATCAATATCACCTCGGTGGTGGGCGCCTCGGGCAACCCGGGCCAGATGAACTATGCCGCCGCCAAAGCCGGCGTGGCCGGCATGACCCGCGCGCTGGCGCGCGAGATCGGCAGCCGCAACATCACCGTCAACTGCGTGGCGCCGGGCTTCATCGACACCGACATGACCAAGGCCCTGGGCGAAGGCCAGCACGAGGCGCTGCTGACCCAGATCCCGCTGGGCCGCCTGGGCCAGCCGGAAGACATCGCCCACGCGGTGGCCTTCCTCGCCGGTCCGACCGCCGCCTACATCACCGGCACCGAGCTGCACGTGAACGGCGGCATGTACATGAATTGATGCGGAAAGGGTCGGGGAGGGGCGAATTCGACAATTGCCCCGTTCTGAATCCCGGCGAATTCTCATCTTTTAGCAGGAATTTCGGCTGAATTAGCGTCAGACGCCGAAAATAGTTTTTCGGCGCGCAAACCTGATAAAATGCGCGCACTTTCCGCAACACATACCTAATGGAGCCATAACATGTCGGATATCGAACAACGCGTTAAAAAAATCGTCGCTGAGCAACTGGGTGTTGCAGAAGCCGACATCAAAATCGAGTCCTCGTTCGTTGACGACCTCGGCGCTGATTCCCTGGACACCGTTGAACTGGTGATGGCCCTGGAAGACGAGTTCGAAATGGAAATCCCTGACGAGCAGGCTGAGAAGATCACCACCGTCAAGCAAGCTATCGACTACGCAACCGCGCACGTCAAGGCCTAAGCTGTTTTAGATTTTCGGGAGAATCGCTTGAGTCGTTCACGCAACCGCCGCGTCGTCATTACCGGCCTGGGCTGCGTTTCACCTATCGGCAACACCGTTGCCGAGGCGTGGAGCGCGGCGCTGGCAGGCAAGTCAGGCATTGCCAATATCACCAAGTTCAATGCCGAGCCGTTTTCGACCCGTTTTGCGGGTGAAGTGAAGAACTTCAACGTCGAAGACTACCTGCCGGGCAAGGAAGGCCGTCACATGGATACCTTTATCCATTACGGCATGGCCGCCGGCATCCAGGCCCTGCAGGATTCGGGTCTTCAGGTCACCGAGGAAAACGCCGACCGCATCGGCGCGATCGTCGGGTCGGGCATCGGCGGCCTGCCGATGATCGAAGCGACCAAGGAAGAGTATGACGGTCGCGGTCCGCGCCGCATCTCGCCGTTCTTCGTGCCGGCGTCGATCATCAACATGATCTCGGGCGACCTCTCGATCAAATTCGGGTTGCGCGGGCCGAACCTGGCCATCGTGACCGCCTGCACCACCGGCCTGCACTGCATCGGCGCGGCCGGCCGCCTGATCGAGTACGGCGATGCCGACGTGATGATCGCCGGCGGCGCCGAGTCGACCATCTCGCCGCTGGGCCTGGGCGGTTTCGCCTCGGCACGCGCACTGTCGTCGCGCAACGAGGATCCGGCCACGGCTTCGCGTCCCTGGGAACGCGACCGCGACGGCTTCGTGCTGGGCGAGGGCGCAGGTGTCCTGGTGCTGGAAGAATACGAGCACGCCAAGGCGCGCGGCGCGAAGATCTACGCCGAGCTGCTCGGCTTCGGCATGAGCGCGGATGCGAATCACATCACCGCGCCGGTCGAGGACGGCAGTGGCGCGAGCCGCTGCATGATCTCGGCACTGGCCAACGCCGGCCTGAACGCCGACCAGGTGGATTACATCAACGCGCACGGCACCTCGACGCCGCTGGGCGACCTGGCCGAAGTGCAGGGCATCAAGCGTACCTTCGGCGACCACGCCAAGAAGCTGGTGGTCAACTCGACCAAGTCGATGACCGGCCACCTGCTGGGCGGCGCCGGCGGCCTGGAATCCGTGTTCACGGTGCTGGCGATCCATAACCAGGTGTCGCCACCGACGATCAACATGTTCAACCAGGATCCGGCCTGCGATCTCGACTTCGTCGCCAACACCGCGCGCGACATGACGATCAACTACGCCGTGAAGAACAACTTCGGTTTCGGCGGTACCAACGGTACCCTGGTCTTCGGTAAAGTTTGAACCTGTCCCGCCCGGCTCTGTCTAACAGAGCCGGGCGCCTGACCCTGCCGCACCCCGCGCGCGGCAGGCGTCCTGCATCACTTTCCCCTTCTCATGACCGCGATCGCCATCAGTGCGTTCGTTGCACCTTCACGCCGCCTGCGTCTTGCGCTCGGTGCGGCTGCGCTCGTCCATCTTGCCGCCGCGGCCTTCATTGCCGGCGTTGCGCCGCAACGCCTGGCGTTTGCCTTCCCCTGCGCATTCTTTTTCCTGCTCGCAGCCGCATTCTTGCTGCACCGATGCGCCAGCCTGACAAAGACGCACCAGATTGATGTATCTGGAACCGGCACGGTGCGCCTGACGGTACAACAGAAGGTGGGAGCCGGCACTGCAGTCGACGCTGCCGCCGCCGTAACGCTGTTGCCTGGAAGCCTGTTCTGGCCGCAGCTGATGTTGTTACGGCTGGGCGATGCGGGCGGCAGGCAATGGGTCGTGCCGGTACTGCGCGACAGCCTCGCTCCCGACGAATATCGCGCTTTGCGGGTCGCGTTCGGCACCTTGTGTGGGCGAACTGTTACATCGGAAAGCGCCTCCGAAATACTTTGAACTTATTGCAGCCGGCCAACTCTTAGAATGAGAGGGATCGCAAGAAACCGTAGCGAGCGGAAGAAGTGCTGATCGAGGAGCGCAGCTGTACGCAAGTACAGCGAGCACCGCAGATCTGCAATTCGACGCGCAGTAGGTTTATTGCGATTCCTCGGCTTGCCGCGGTTTATGGGACACGGTCAGTGACGACAGAACGCGAGGGTGATCAACTGCTGGTCGAACGCGTCCAGGCCGGTGACCGGCAGGCGTTCGATCTGTTGGTGGCGAAGTATCAGCGTCGGCTGATGCGGCTGGTGTCGCGCCTCGTGCACGACCCTGCCGAGGCCGAAGACGTGGTGCAGGAAACGTTCATCAAGGCGTTTCGCGCATTGCGCCATTTCCGCGGCGAGTCGGCGTTTTATACCTGGCTGTATCGAATAGGCATCAACACGGCAAAGAATTTTCTCGTCACACAGGGCAGGCGCGCGCCGACCTCGACCGAGGCAGATACGGAACGTGCTGAAGCGTTTGACGATGCGGACAGTTTGCGCGACATTAACACACCGGAATCGGTGTTGGCGAGCAAGCAGATCGCTTATACGGTCAATGCGGCGATGGAGGCGCTACCGCTGGAATTGCGGACAGCGATTGTTCTACGCGAAATTGAGGGTTTGAGCTACGAGGAAATCTCCGAAGTGATGGCGTGCCCGATCGGCACGGTGCGCAGCCGCATATTCCGGGCGCGCGAAGTCATCGCCGAAAAATTGAAGCCGCTGCTCGATTTTCCGGGTGACAAACGTCGGTAGGTAGCGATGATCGCACCAATACCCTGCACAACTTTTTGATCACACGGCTACCGTGATGGAACTACCGATGGATACGAACAAAAAAAACCGCGAACACATTTCCGCCTTGTGCGACGATGCCTTGCCGATGGGCGACCTGGAGCTGGCCGGCGCGGCCCTGCGCACGGCGGACGGCGAACAGGCGTGGGAAGTCTATCACCTCATCGGCGATATGCTGCGCACGGCTGACACGCCCCAGCTTTCGAGCGGATTTTCCGCCCGGCTCGCCGCGCGCCTGGCGGCCGAACCCCTGCATCCGCGGCGCAGCACCGCAGGCGAGGGCGAGCTGGCCACGCCGATGGCGCTGGCCGCTTCCTCGCCGTCCCCCTGAAACGCCATGTTTCCTCCCGTTCCGGGCCCGCTGTCCGGAACGCCGCGCGCGAGCGCACACCGCACAGCCGCGCCCGGGGCATGAGGCCCTTCCTCCCGCTGGCGAGATTCGCGCAGGGATGCGCGACAAGGCCCAGGTTTTTGGCTTACCATAACGTCAATTCCTGACCTGACCCTTGATTCCCATGACAAGCAAAACTGTGAGCGTCGTCCTGTCGGCACTGCTGGTTGCGTGTGCCGGTCTGTCCCTCCCCGGCGCGGCCCACGCTGCCGCCCCCGTGCCAACCCCGGTCGTGACCGGCCTGCCCGATTTTTCCGACCTGATCGAGAAGGCCGGGCCGGCAGTGGTCAACATCCGCACCACCGAGCGCGTGCGCCTGGGGCAGGGCGGTCCGGGCGAGGAGGAAATGCAGGAGTTCCTGCGCCGTTTCTTCGGCCAGCCCATCCCGCGCCGCCGCTCGCCCCAGCAGGGTCAGGAAGAGCAGGTCGAGCGCGGCGTCGGCTCCGGCTTCATCATCTCGGACGACGGTTTCGTGCTGACCAACGCCCACGTGGTCGAGGGCGCCGACGAGGTCACCGTCACGCTCACCGACCGCCGCGAATTCAAGGCCAAGGTGCTGGGCGCCGACCGCCGCTCCGACGTCGCCCTGCTGAAGGTGGCGGCCACCAACCTGCCTTACCTGCGCACCGGCGATTCGAGCAAGATCCGTGTCGGCGAGTGGGTGATCGCGATCGGCTCGCCCTTCAACCTCGACAACACCGTGACCGCCGGCATCATCTCGGCCAAGTCGCGCGATACCGGCGACTACCTGCCGCTGATCCAGAGCGACGTCGCGGTCAATCCGGGTAATTCCGGCGGCCCCCTGATCAACATGCGCGGCGAAGTCATCGGCATCAATTCGCAGATCGCCACCTTGTCCGGCGCCTATAACGGCATCTCCTTCGCCGTGCCGATCGACGAAGTGATGCGCGTCGCCGACCAGCTCAAGAAGACCGGCCGCGTCACCCGCGGGCGCCTGGGCGTGCAGATCAGCGAAGTCACGAAGGATGTGGCCGAGTCGCTCGGCCTGGGCAAGGCGCGCGGCGCCGAGGTCTCGATGGTGGAGCCGGGCGGCCCGGCCGAGAAGGGCGGCATCAAGGTCGGCGATATCATCCTGCGCTTCAACGGCCAGCCGATCGAGACCACGCGCGACCTGCCGCGCCTGGTCGGCGCCACCAAGGTCGGCACCAAGGCCACCGTCACGGTCTGGCGCCGCGGCGCCCAGCTCGACGTGCCGGTCACCATCGTGGAGCTGGAAGACGAGAAAGCCGCCGCCAACAAGCCGCAGTCGAACAAGCCGGCCCCGGGCCCGGCGCCGAACGCGCTCGGCCTGCACGTATCGAACCTGACGGCCGAACAGCGCCGCGAGTTGCGCATCGAGGGCGGGGTGCTGGTCGATTCGAGCGAGGGCAGGGCGGCCACCGCGGGCGTGCGCGCCGGCGACCTGATCCTGCAGATGAACAATGTCGAGATCAAGGACGCGGCCCAGTTCAACGCCCTGGCCGGCAAGCTCGATCCGAAGAAGAGCGTGGCGGTGCTGGTGCGGCGCGAGAACATCACGCAATACCTCGTCATCAAGCCGGCGGCCAGCAGGTGATCGCCCGGTGATCAAGTTCACGCTCTATTCGCGCAGCTGGTGCCACCTGTGCGAAGACATGCTGGCGGCGCTGCGCAAGCTGGAAACGCCAGGGCGGCCATTCGAGATCGAGGTCATCGATGTCGATGCCGACCCGGCGCTCGTCGAACGCTTCGACGAGCTGGTGCCGGTGCTGTACGGCGACCTGGCCGAGCCGGAGCTGTGCCACTACTTCCTCGACGAGACGGCGGTAAGGCGTTACCTGGAGCGGTACCAGCCGCTCGCATTGGGGACGTGACGCAGACCCGTAGGGTGGACCGGGCCATGAAAGGCGGCTCCGCCGTCCACGCGTTCAGCCGGCATATGCCGGCACGGTAGCGCCGTGCCATGCGCTATCGGCCTTCCGATGTCGCCGGCGCGTGCGCCAACTTGCCGGCTTCGCCTACCGACGCGTGGACGGGAAACCCGTCCACCCTACGTCGCTTTCGGATGCGGAGGCGATATTCGCATCGCCAACCCGGCAAAACCTTCCGCATCTACCCGATTTCCCTCAGAAACCGGGCTTTCTACCCTGAAATCCGGTAAAATGCCTGGTTTGGAAAAGCTTCTGTCGATCGCACATCAGCTTCTCACCTTGCGATAGAGCGCCCGACAAAATCCTCATGGCTGCGTTGCATCGTCTCGCCGTACGCTCGTACTGTCTTCGCGGTCCGCCGCTGCGGCGATGCGCCTTGCCCTGAGGTTTTTGTCAGTCGCTCGATGGCGCTCGCCTGGGGACGGACCAGTCCGCATGGGGCGCTTTTTTTTGTATTGCGCAGGCATCTTGCGGCGCCGGTTGCCTCTGGCTGCCGGCCTCGCCCTTTTTGGTTTTGAGCTTTGTTAATGAACAACATACGTAACTTCTCCATCATCGCCCACATCGACCACGGTAAATCGACCCTGGCCGACCGCATCATCCAGTTGTGCGGTGGCCTGTCGGATCGCGAAATGGACGCGCAGGTGCTCGACTCGATGGACCTGGAGCGCGAGCGCGGCATTACCATCAAGGCGCAGACCGCCGCCCTGCAGTACAAGGCGCGCGACGGCCAGACCTACAACCTGAACCTGATCGATACCCCGGGCCACGTCGACTTCAGCTATGAAGTCTCGCGCTCGCTGTCGGCCTGCGAAGGCGCGCTGCTGGTGGTCGACGCCTCGCAGGGCGTGGAAGCGCAAACGGTGGCCAACTGCTACACCGCGCTCGACCTGGGCGTGGAAGTGGTGCCGATCCTGAACAAGATCGACCTGCCGCACGCCGACCCGGACAACGCCAAGAAGGAAATCGAGGACGTGATCGGCATCGACGCGTCGGAAGCAACGACCTGCTCGGCCAAGACCGGCCTGGGCGTGGAAGACGTGCTCGAAGACCTGATCAAGCGCGTGCCGCCGCCCAAGGGCGATCCTGACGCGCCGCTGCAGGCCCTGATCGTCGACTCCTGGTACGACCCCTATGTCGGCGTCGTGATGCTGGTGCGCGTGGTCAACGGCACCCTGCGTCCGAAGGACAAGATCCTGCTGATGGCGACCGGCTCCCAGCAGCTGGTCGAGAACATCGGCATCTTCACCCCGCGTTCGGTCTCGCTGCCGGAACTGTCGGCAGGCCAGGTGGGCTTCATCATCGCCGGCATCAAGGAACTGACCGCCGCCAAGGTGGGCGATACCGTGACCCTGGCCAACAAGCCGGCCCCGGCGCCGCTGCCGGGCTTCAAGGAAGTCCAGCCGCAGGTGTTCGCCGGCCTGTTCCCGGTCGAGGCCAACCAGTACGACGCCCTGCGCGACTCGCTGGAAAAGCTGAAGCTGAACGACGCCGCCCTGATGTACGAGCCGGAAGTGTCGCAGGCGCTGGGCTTCGGCTTCCGCTGCGGCTTCCTGGGCCTGCTGCACATGGAAATCGTGCAGGAGCGCCTGGAGCGCGAATTCGACATGGACCTGATCACGACGGCGCCGACCGTGGTGTACGAGGTCGAGATGCGCGACGGCACCATGATTCGCGTCGACAATCCGTCGAAGATGCCGGAACCGTCGAAGATCAACGAGATCCGCGAGCCGATCGTCACCGTCAACCTCTACATGCCGCAGGAATACGTCGGCTCGGTGATGACGCTGTGTAACAGCAAGCGCGGCGTGCAGATGGACATGGCCTACCATGGCCGCCAGGTCAAGCTGGTCTACGAGATCCCGATGGCCGAGATCGTGCTGGACTTCTTCGACCGCCTGAAGTCGACCTCGCGCGGCTATGCCTCGATGGACTACGAGTTCAAGGAAAACCGCGCCGCCGACGTGGTGAAGGTCGACATGCTGATCAACAGCGAGAAGGTCGATGCCCTGGCCATCATCGTGCACCGGGCGAATGCGCCTTACCGCGGGCGCCAGGTAGCGGCGAAAATGCGCGAACTGATCCCGCGCCAGATGTTCGACGTGGCGATCCAGGCCGCGATCGGCGCGACCATCATCTCGCGCGAGAACGTCAAGGCAATGCGCAAGAACGTCCTGGCCAAGTGCTACGGCGGCGACATCAGCCGCAAGAAGAAACTGCTTGAGAAACAAAAAGCCGGTAAGAAACGCATGAAACAGGTTGGCTCGGTGGAGATTCCACAGGAAGCCTTCCTCGCCATCCTTCAAGTGGAAGATAAATGAACCTGCAACCGATCCTGGGGAATTTCGCGCTCATCCTGTTCGTGGCCATGGTGGTCACGGGCATCATCTGGTGTCTCGACACCTTCGTGCTGGCCAAGAAACGCCGCGCCGCGGCCGACGCCGCCCTGGCCGAGTACGACGCCCGCAACGCCAAGCTGCAGGCGGAAGGCATCAAGGTCGACAGCAACGGCAACCGCGCCGCGATCGAGCAGGCCCACTTGCGCCAGCCGACCTGGGTCGAGTACTCGGGCAGCTTCTTCCCCGTGATCGCGCTGGTGTTCATCCTGCGTTCCTTCCTGTGGGAGCCGTTCAAGATCCCGTCGAGCTCGATGGTGCCGACCCTGCTGGTGGGCGACCTCATCCTCGTGAACAAGTACACCTATGGCATTCGCCTGCCGATCATCAACAAGAAGATCATCGAGGTGAATGACCCGCAGCGCGGTGACGTCATGGTGTTCAAGTATCCGAAGGATATGAGCCAGGATTACATCAAGCGCGTCATTGGTGTGCCCGGTGATAAAATCACCTACGAGAACAAGCGCCTGACGGTGAACGGCAAGCCGGTGGAATACATCCCGCTGGACGACTACCTCGACGACGAGCGGCCGGTGTACCACAAGCAGTTCATCGAAAAGCTGCCCGGCAGCGAGCACCGCATCCTGAACACCGAGCCGGCGCGCTCGTTCAACCTGGACAGCGTGGAGAACTTCCCGCACCGCGAAGCCTGCGACTATTCGTACGACAAATTTACCTGTATCGTACCGGAAGGCAACTACTTCATGATGGGCGACAACCGCGACAACAGCGCGGACAGCCGCTACTGGGGTTTTGTGCCGGATAAAAATATCGTCGGCAAGGCCTTCCTGGTGTGGATGAACTTCGGTGATCCGAAGCGCATCGGCGGCATCAAGTAAGGCCTGCCAATCGCACGCTGGGAGGAAGCAGGATGCAGCACCGGAAACACCTTACCCTGGACAGGCAGCGGGGCATCTCGCTCACCGGCCTGATCCTGGGGCTGATCGTCATCGGGCTGGCCGCGGTGGTCGCCATCAAGGTGATCCCGTCGTGGCTGGAGTACCGCTCGATCAAGGACGGCATCGTTCGTGTGAAAGAGGAGGGCGGCAGCGTGGCCGAGATGCAGAAGGCATTCGACAAGTTTGCCGACATCAACAACGTCACCTCGCTGCGCGGCCGCGATCTTGTCATCACCAAGGATGGCGGCGAGCCTGAAATCAGTTTCGCCTACCAGAAACGCATCGAGTTCACCGACAAGGCCAGCATCGTCATCGATTACGACGGCACCACCGACCCCAGCGGCGTGGTGGCTGCCAGCGCGGAATGATGGTCGCCGCACGCCGGCAGCCTTGAAGGAAAGAACACGGTAGTAAGATGGAATCCGGGACGCTGCCTGCGCGGCGTCCCGGATTCTGGCTTTATTCAATACGCCGACCTGAACAACGAAAAATATCGACAATGAATCTTCAGTTATTGCAAACTCGCCTAGGTTACACGTTTCGGGACAGTGGCCTCCTGCAGCAGGCCCTGACCCATCGTAGCCACAGCAGCTTGCATAACGAGCGCCTCGAATTCCTGGGCGATTCGATCCTGAACTGCGTGGTCGCCTCGATCCTGTACGAGCGCTTCAACAACCTCGACGAGGGCGACCTCTCGCGCCTGCGCGCCAACCTGGTCAAGCAGCAGTCGCTGTACGAGATCGCCCAGAAGCTCGAGCTCTCGCAGTTCCTGCGCCTGGGCGAGGGCGAGCTGAAGTCGGGGGGCTTCCGCCGTCCGTCGATCCTGGCCGACACCCTCGAGGCCCTGCTCGGCGCGATCTTCCTCGACGCGGGCTTCGACGCCGCGCGCGACGTCATCCGCGCCTTCTATATCCCGCTGCTCGACTCGGTCGACCCGCGCACCCTGGGCAAGGACGCCAAGACCCTGCTGCAGGAATTCCTGCAAAGCCGCAAGATTTCCTTGCCGACCTATAACGTCATCGCCACCCACGGCGCCGCCCACAGCCAGGAGTTCGAGATCGAGTGCCTGGTGCCCAAGCTCGGCATCCAGGTCTTCGGCCGCGGGGGC
>DEKZ01000298.1:0-9569 GCA_002354135.1 Massilia sp. UBA2709
CGCGGCCGCCAACGCCGCCGGCGGTTCGCGCACCCCGGCTACCGGTTCGCCGGCCGCCGGCGCGACCACGCCAGGCCAGAGCCGCCAGTAATTGGTGACTGAACCGTCACTGAGTAAAAGGAACAGGACTTTTCATGGCACGCTTTTTTATTGACCGCCCAATTTTTGCCTGGGTGATCGCGCTATTCATCATGGTGCTTGGCGGTGTTGCCGTCAAAACACTGCCGATCGCGCAATACCCGACCGTGGCGCCGCCTTCGATCGTCGTCAACGTCGCCTATCCGGGCGCGTCGGCACAGGTGCTCGAAGACTCCGTCATCTCCGTCATCGAACGCGAGATGAACGGCGCCCAAGGCATGATCTACATGGAATCGACCAGCCAGGCCAACGGCACCGGCTCGATCACCATCTCGTTCGAGACCGGCACCGACCCCGACCTGGCACAGGTCGACGTCCAGAACCGCCTGTCGCGCGCGACCCCGCGCCTGCCCCCGGCCGTGACCCAGCAGGGTGTGCGCGTCGACAAGGCACGCTCGAACTTCCTGCTGTTCACCATCCTGTCGTCGGACGACCCGAACTGGGACCCGGTGGCGCTGGGCGACTACGCCTCGCGTAACGTCCTGCCCGAGCTCCAGCGTATCAAGGGTGTGGGCCAGGCCCAGCTGTTCGGCACCGAGAAGGCGATGCGCGTCTGGATCGATCCGGCCAAGCTGGTCGGCTTCAACCTGTCGCCGACCGACGTCAACACCGCGATCAGCCAGCAGAACGCCCAGGTTGCCTCGGGCACCATCGGCGACCTGCCGCTGGCGCAAGGCCAGCAGATCACCGCCACCGTGATCGTGGCCGGCCAGCTGGCAACCGTCGAGCAGTTCGGCAACATCGTGCTGCGCGCCAATCCGGACGGCTCGACCGTGCGCCTGAAGGACGTCGCCCGCATCGAGATCGGCGGCCAGGCCTATGCCACCTCGGCGCGCCTGAACGGCAAGCCGTCGGCCGGTATCGGCGTCCAGCTGTCGCCAACCGGTAACGCACTGGAAACCGGTGACCTGATCAAGGCCCGCATGCAGGAACTGTCGAAGTTCTTCCCGCACGGCATGAAGTACACCATCCCGTACGACTCGACCACCTTCATCAACATCTCGATCGAACAGGTGGTGCATACCCTGCTCGAAGCGGTCGCGCTGGTGTTCGTCGTGATGTACGTCTTCCTGCAGAACTTCCGCTACACCCTGATCCCGACCATCGTGGTGCCGGTCGCCCTGCTCGGTTCGTTCGCGACCCTGCTGGCCCTGGGCTTCTCGATCAACGTCCTGACCATGTTCGGCATGGTGCTGGTGATCGGTATCGTGGTCGACGACGCCATCGTGGTCGTCGAGAACGTCGAGCGCATCATGTCCGAGGAAGGACTGCCGCCGCTGCAGGCGACCCGCAAGGCCATGGGCCAGATCTCGGGCGCCATCATCGGCGTGACCGTGGTCCTGATGTCGGTGTTCGTGCCGCTGGCCTTCTTCTCTGGCGCGGTCGGCAACATCTACCGCCAGTTCTCGGCGGTGATGGTGTCCTCGATCGCCTTCTCGGCCTTCCTGGCGCTGTCGCTGACCCCGGCGCTGTGCGCGCACCTGCTGAAACCGGTCGAAGCCGGCCACCACATGGAGAAGAAAGGCTTCTTCGGCTGGTTCAACCGCAACTTCAGCGCCGGCGCCAAGCGCTATGAAGGCTTCGTCGGCTCGATCCTGGGCCGCGCCGGCCGCTGGATGGTCGTGTTCGTGGTGCTGGTCGGCGTGGTCGGCCTGCTGTTCACCCGCCTGCCGAACTCCTTCCTGCCGAACGAAGACCAGGGCTACGTGATCGCCAACATCCAGCTGCCGCCGGGCGCAACCGCCGAGCGCACCAACGTCGTGCTGCGCGCGATGGAAGAGTACGTCATGAAGCAGCCGGAATACGCGAACATGGTGGCCGTGACCGGCTTCTCGTTCTCGGGCCAGGGCCAGAACATGGGCCTCGCCTTCATCCCGCTGAAACCATGGAGCGAGCGCAAAGGCCAGGGCCAGGATGCGCAATCCTTCGCCAACCGCATCACGATGCACATGGGCGCCCTGCGCGACTCCTTCATCTTCGTGGTGAGCCCGCCGCCGATCCCTGAACTGGGCACCGGCACCGGCTTCTCGTTCCGCCTGCAGGACCGCGGCGGCAACGGCCACGAAGCGCTGGTCAAGGCGCGCAACCAGATGCTGGGCATGGCGATGCAGAGCAAGGTGCTGACCGGCATGCGTCCGGAAGGCCTGGAAGACGCCCCTCAGCTCAAGCTGAACATCGACCGCGACAAGGCGCAAGCCCTGGGCGTGACCTTCAGCGCGATCAACTCGGCGCTGTCGACCTCGCTCGGTTCGAGCTACGTGAACGACTTCCCGAACCAAGGCCGCCTGCAGCGCGTGATCGTCCAGGCCGATGCGCCGAACCGCATGCAGCCGGACGACCTGCTGCGCATCAACGCCCTGAATACCCAGGGCCGTCCGGTGCCGCTGTCCTCGTTCGCCTCGACCGAATGGGTCACGGGCCCGATGCAGACCATCCGCTACAACGGCTACCCGTCGATGAAGCTGACCGGCGAACCGGCCCCGGGTTACTCGAGCGGCCAGGCGCTGGCCGAGATGGAACGCCTGGCAGCCCAGCTGCCGCCTGGCTTCGCCTTCGAGTGGACCGGCCAGTCGCGCGAGGAAATCCTGTCCGGCTCGACCGTGTTCATCCTGATCGGCTTCTCGCTGCTGGCGGTGTTCCTGGCCCTGGCCGCGCTGTATGAAAGCTGGACCATCCCGGTGGCGGTGCTGCTGGTGGTGCCGCTGGGCGTGCTCGGTTCGCTGCTGGCGGCGTCGATGCGCGGCCTGTCGAACGACGTCTACTTCAAGGTCGGCCTGATCACGATCATCGGCCTGGCGGCGAAGAACGCGATCCTGATCATCGAGTTCGCGAAGGACCTGCAGGCGCAGGGCAAGTCGCCGATGCAGGCGGCACTGGAAGCGGCCCACCTGCGTTTCCGCCCGATCGTCATGACTTCGCTGGCCTTCATCCTCGGCGTGCTGCCGCTGGTGATCGCAAGCGGCGCCGGCTCGGCCGGCCAGCGCGCCATCGGTACCGGCGTGATGGGCGGCATGATCACGGCAACCGCACTGGGCGTGGTCTTCGTGCCGGTCTTCTTCGTCGTGGTCCGCACCCTGTTCAAGGGCAGCAAGCGCCAGAACGAGCTGTACACGCACCACGAAGACACCGGCAGCGTAGTGAAGGAAAAAATTCAATGACTCTGATATCCAAGACTAAACGTTTCACCCCCTTGGTCCTGGCACTGGCGCTGGCCGGCTGCGTGAACCTGGCGCCAAAGTACGAGCGCCCGGCCGCGCCGGTGGCCGGCAGCTTCCCGCAGCTGCCGGCCACCGGCGGCGCGACGCTGCCGACCGCGACCACCGAGGCGCCGGCCAGCATCGCCTGGCAGCGCTTCTTCGCCGACGCGCGCCTGCGCCAGCTGATCGAGCTGTCGCTGGCGAACAACCGCGACCTGCGCGTGGCCATCCTGAACATCGAGCAGGCACGCGCCCAGTACCGCATCGCTAGAGCCGACCGCGTGCCGACCGTATCGGCCGCTGTCACCGGGGACCGCCGGACCACCGGCGAAGACGCGCCGATCCAGAGCGCGTATTCGGCGGGCCTGGCGGTGTCGAACTTCGAGCTCGACCTGTTCGGCCGCGTGCGCAACCTGTCGGAAGCGGCGCTGGCGCAATACCTCGCCACCGAGGAAGCGCGCAAGACCGCCCAGATCAGCCTGGTCGCTTCGGTCGCCAACAGCTACCTGTCGCTGCTGGCCGACGACGAGCTGCTGGCGCTCACCGAGCAGACGCTGAAGACGCGCGAGGAGTCCCTCAAGCTGACCCAGCTGCGCTTCGAGAACGGCGTGTCGTCCAAGCTCGAGCTGCAGCAGTCGTCCTCGCTGGTGGAAACGGCGCGCGCCACGCTGGCGCAGCTGCGCCGCCTGCGCGCCCAGGACGCCAACACGCTGACGCTGCTGGTCGGCCAGCCGATCCCTGAAAACCTGCCGGCGGGCGCCACCCTGGCCCAGACCGAGCTGCCCGACCTGCCGGCCGGCCTGCCTTCGGACCTGCTGACCGTGCGTCCGGACATCCGCTCGGCCGAACAGCAGCTGATCGCGGCCAACGCCAACATCGGCGCGGCGCGCGCGAACTACTTCCCGCGCATCTCGCTGACCGGCAGCGCGGGCAGCGCCAGCACCGAGCTGTCGGGCCTGTTCAAGAGCGGCTCCTTCGGCTGGACCTTCGCCCCGCAGGCAATCCTGCCGATCTTCGACCTCGGCCGCGTCAGCGCCGGCGTCGACGCCGCCCGCGCCGGCCGCGACATCGCGGTGGCGCAGTACGAGCGCACGATCCAGACCGCGTTCCGCGAAGTGGCTGACGCGCTGGCCGGCCAGGCCACCTACAGCGAACAGCTGCGCGCCCAGCGCGCGGTGGCCGCGGCCGAGCAGGACCGCTTCAACCTGTCCGACCTGCGCTACCGCAGCGGCGCGGCCAGCTACCTCGACCTGCTCGACGCCCAGCGTTCGCTGTTCCAGGCGCAGCAGCAGGCCGTGGAAGCGAACCTGGCGCGTTTGCAGAACCAGGTCACGCTGTACCGCGTGCTGGGTGGCGGCTGGAGCGAGCCGGAGCCGGAGGCGCAGGCGTCGCGCTGATCGGCGGCTGTCGTACGCATGAAAAAACCGGGGCCCTCCCCGGTTTTTTTTCGTTTTTCGTTTCCTTTCCCGCCGCGGTCTTTCGCCACGGATCCGTGTGGCCGTGTTGACCTGAACTTGGCTAGACTGGACAGGTCTATCGGTGATGGCGCCATTGGCGGCGCCTCCCACTGCCATGCGGAACTTTTTTCAATCACACTGGAAAGTCATTGTTGCGCTTGTCCTGCTCATCGTGGTGGCGGTCATGACGATCAGCCCCGAGTCCGCCAGCGCGGCGCCCGATCTTGCCGAACGCATGCGCCAGCATGTGCGCGCCGTCGCGTCCGAGGAGCACAACACGAGCAAGCCCGAGCAGCTCGAGCGCGCCGCGGTCTACATCGAGACCACGCTCGAACGCGCCGGCTACAAGCCGGCGCGCCAGGAGTACCGCGCCGCGGGCCAGCTGGTGCGCAACATCGAGGTGGCAGTCGACAACGTCGCCCAGGGCAGGCGCCCGGACCGCATCTTCATCGTCGGCGCCCACTACGATTCGGCGCAGGGCGCGCCCGGCGCGAACGACAACGGCAGCGGCACCGCGGCCGTGCTCGAACTCGCGCGCCTGCTCAGGACCATGCGGCCGGCCGCCGGCACCGAAGTACGCTTCGTGTTTTTCGTCAACGAGGAACCGCCCTTCTTCATGAGCGAGGAGATGGGCAGCATGCGCCATGCGGCCGAGATGAAGCGCCAAGGGCAGCAGGTCGAGGGCGCGCTGGTGCTGGAAACGATGGGCTATTACTCGGACCAGCCGGGCAGCCAGAAGCTGCCGCCGGGGCTGGAAGACCAGTATCCGGACACCGGCAATTTCATCGCCTTCGTCGGCACGATCGAGTCGTCGGCGCTGGTGCGCCAGGCATTGGCGGCCTTCCGCGGCGCCTCCGACTTTCCGGCCCAGGGCCTGGCCGCGCCGGCGCACACCATGGGCGTCACCCTGTCCGACCACAGCGCCTACAACCGGCACGGCTATCCGGCGCTGATGATCACCGACACCGCCTTCATGCGCTACCCCTACTACCACACGGCCCAGGACACGCCGGACAAGCTCGACTATGCCAGCATGGCGCGCGTCGTCACGGGCTTGTCGAAGACGATCGCCGCGCTGGCGGGCGCCACGCGCGGTTGAACCGGGGCGGTTTCATTCCGCCTCGTTGAGGAACATCTCCTGCAGGTCGTTCAAAAAGCGCTGGCCCAGCTCGGTCGGACGGATCAGCTTGAAGTCACGGTAGAGCAGGCCCTTGGCCTCGGCCGCATCGAGGGCCTTGCCGATCGCGGTGATGCTCATGCCGGTGCGCTCGCCGAACAGGTTCGGGTCGAAGCCGCCGGTCAGGCGCAGCGCGTTGAGCATGAACTCGAAGCCCATGTCGGCGCGCGCGATTTCGTGTTCTTCCTGCACCGGGTTGCCGCGTTTCGCCGCCTCGATGAAGGAGGTCGGCTGCTTGAAGCGCGCCTGGCGCAGCACGCGGTGCGGGAAGGAAATCTTCGAATGCGCGCCCGCGCCCACGCCGAGATAGTCGCCGAAGGTCCAGTAGTTCAGGTTGTGGCGCGCGCGCCGGCCTGCCTGCGCATAGGCCGAGACCTCGTAGTGGTCGAAACCGGCGGCGCTAGTGGTCTCCGCGATCATGTCCTGCATGTCGGCGCTGGTGTCGTCGTCAGGCAGTTGCGGCGGGTACTTGGCGAAGACCGTGTTCGGCTCCATCGTCAGGTGGTACAGCGACAGGTGGGGCGGCGCGAACGACAGCGCGGTCTGCAGGTCCTGGCGGGCCTGCTCCAGGGTCTGCCCCGGCAGCGCGTACATCAGGTCGAGGTTGAAGTTCTCGAAAGTAGAGCGCGCGATCTCCACCGCGCGCAGCGCCTCGCGCTCGTCGTGGATGCGGCCCAGGGCCTTCAAATGCTCGCCGTTGAAGCTCTGGATGCCGATCGACAGGCGGTTCACGCCGCTGTCGCGGTAGTGGCGGAACTTCTCGACCTCGAAAGTGCCCGGATTGGCCTCCATCGTGATCTCGGCGTCCAGTTCCAGCGGCAGCAGGGTGCGCACGTCCGACAGCAGGCGGTCCATGCCGGCGGCCGACATCAGGCTCGGGGTGCCGCCGCCGATGAAGACCGTGTGGATCTTGCGGCCCCAGATCAGGGGCAGCGACTGCTCCAGGTCCAGGCGCACGGCATCGAGGTAGTCTTTTTCCGGCAGCTCGCCCTTGGCCTCGTGCGAATTGAAGTCGCAGTAGGGGCACTTGCGCACGCACCAGGGGAAGTGGATGTAGAGCGACAGCGGCGGCAGCGCCGCCAGGTTGAGGGCGCCCGGCTGCAGGTATTGCAGCGCGGCGCTGGCCGGGGAACGGGCTTCGCCGACGTTCGCGCCGGCGACTTTAATCGGGATCATTTCAGTTTCTCTACCAGTGCGCGCAGGGCCTGGCCACGGTGCGATTGCGCGTTCTTTTCCGCGGGCGCGAGTTCGGCCGTGGTCTTGCCCAGCGCCGGGATCAGGAAGTAAGGGTCGTAGCCGAAGCCGTTCTCGCCGCGCGGCGTGTCGATGATTTCGCCATCCCAGCGGCCATCGGCGATGATCGGCTGCGGGTCGTCGGCGTGACGCACGTAGACCAGAACGCAGTAGTAATAGGCCGACTTGTCGGCCTTGTCGGCCAGCGCCGCCACCAGCTTCTCGTTGTTGCGGGCGTCGGACTTCGGTTCGCCGGCGAAGCGCGCCGAGTACACGCCGGGGGCGCCGCCGAGGGCGTTGACGCACACGCCGGAGTCGTCGGCCAGGGCCGGCAGGCCGGTCAGGCGCGACGCGTGGCGCGCCTTTTCCAGGGCGTTCTCGACGAAGGTAGCGTGCGGCTCCTCGGCTTCCGGCACGTTGAATTCGCCCTGCGGGTGCAGGGTGAAACCGATCGGGCCGAGGATCTGCTGGAATTCCTTGAGCTTGCCGGCGTTGTTCGAGGCGAGGATGAGGCGTTGGGTCATGGTGGTGGCGGGAGGGATAAAGCGAAGGGGGTATTTTACCGCTTACGGTATTGCTGTGCGGCCGGGTCCGGAGTCGCTGGCAGTGACCGTAGGGTGGGCACGCTGTGCCCACGCGAAAACATGATCATTGTTCGCTGGGCTGGAACTGGACCGTCCGCACAACGGCAGCGTGTCCACAAGCGTCATGTTGGCGCTTGCGTTGATTGCATGCGCTGCGGGGCGAATCGTCGCCGCTACGGACTGCGGTCACGCACGTAACGCGTGGGCACGGGTGCCCACCCTACGCGACGTGCAAGCGTTTCGGGGCGACGCATCTGCGCAGCGGACTCGCGGAAGAACACGTAACGCGTGGGCACGGAGTGCCCACCCTACGGTTACCGCCGCGTGCGAAGGGGAAGCCGCAGCTCAGCCGGCGATGCCGAGCGACTGCTTCTGCAGGCGCACCAGGTCTGCGATCCCGGTCTCGGCCAGGTCGAGCAGGCGGTCCATGCCGGCGCGGTCGAAAGCGACGCCTTCGGCCGTGCCCTGCACTTCGACGAAGTGGCCAAGCTCGGTCATCACCACGTTCATGTCGGTGTCGCAGCCGGAGTCCTCGAGATAGTCGAGATCGAGCACCGGCAAGCCCTGGTAGACGCCGACCGAGATCGCGGCCACGAAGTGCTTGACCGGCACCGCGGCCAGGACGCCCTGCGCCACCAGCTTGCTGAACGCGTCATACGCGGCGACCATCGCCCCGGTGATCGAGGCGGTGCGGGTGCCGCCGTCGGCCTGGATCACGTCGCAGTCCAGGTGCAGGGTGCGCTCCCCAAAAGCTTCGAGGTCGAAGGCGGCGCGCAGCGAGCGGCCGATCAGGCGCTGGATTTCCTGGGTGCGACCGGACTGTTTGCCGCGCGCGGCCTCGCGGTCCATGCGACTGTGGGTCGAACGCGGCAGCATGCCGTATTCGGCGGTCAGCCAGCCCTGCCCTTTCCCTTTCAGGAAGCCCGGCACTTTCTCTTCGATGCTGGCGGTGCAGATCACCTTGGTGTCGCCGCATTCGATCAGCACCGAACCTTCGGCGTGCCTGGTGTACTGGCGGGTGATGCGGATGTCGCGCAGCTGGTCGACAGCGCGGCCGCTGGGGCGGGATGCGAACGTCATGGAGAACCTCTTCTATTTCAGTAATTGGGATGACTTCTCGATCGCCTGGTTGATCTCGGCGATCGCCTTCTCGATGGCGTCTTCGTCGAAAGGGTCGACGTCGAGCTCGGCGTCGGCGGCGACGATGGTGCTGCTGACCTGGTCGGCGGCTAGCATCTGGGTCGAGACCACGTTCGGCAAGCCGGCGCCGGCATTCTCGTCGCCCTGCCAGCTGATCGCCAGCGCGGTCGTGTTGTCGCCGCGTGCGCCGCCGCGCGCCACGGCAGCCACGACCAGCTCGGGCACCGCCTGCACCACCGTGCCGGTGGCCAGGCTGCGCACGATCTCGGGATCCGGCACCGTCGACCACAGGCCGTCGGAGCACAGCAGCAGCACGTCGCCGGTCTGCAGCGCGGACTGGCGCGACAGTTCGATGCGCGGCGGGGTATGGGCGCCCAGGCAGTTGTAGAGCTTGTTGCGATCCGGGTGGGTCGCCGCATCGGCCGGATCGATCTGGCCTTTGTGGATCAGGTATTCGAGGTGCGAGTGGTCGCGCGTGCGCGCCAGCACCTGGCCTGCGCGCAGCCAGTACAGGCGCGAATCGCCGCAGTGCGCCCACACGGCGCAGTTGTGCTGCACCAGGCAGGCCACCACCGTGGTGCGCGGCGTGTCGGGCAGCTTGTGGCGGGGCGCGGAGGGGGGGGTGTCGCGGGGCGCCCGCGTC
>DEKZ01000298.1:9628-11917 GCA_002354135.1 Massilia sp. UBA2709
GTGGCCGCCCATGCCGTCGGCCAGCACCAGCAGCAGGGCGTCGCGCGTGAAACAGTAGCCCATGCGGTCCTGGTTGACGCGGCGCGCGCCGATGTGGCTTTGCTGGTAGACGGAAAACTGCATGCCTGCTCCTTAGTCGGCGCTGCCGCCGATGTTGCCGCCCTTCGCGCGGGTAAACACGCCCAGGCGTCCGAACAGGCCGCGCAGGGCGCCCTGGGCAGGCGCCTGCGCCGTAGCGGCCTGGGGTTCCGGTGCGAGCGGCTTCGCCGGCGCAGCCTGCAGCACCTTCTGCACTTCGAACACGCTGCGCGGGCGCGCCATCGGGTCGAGCGACAGGCAGGCGCGCACTACCCCGATCAGTTCCGGAGAATACACGGCGCCCATGCGCTCGAACTGGGCCGGCAGCTTGTCCTCGGTCCTGCGTGCATCCGCTGCCTGCGGCGGCGTGCCGCCCATGCAGGCGAACAGCGCCGCGCCGATGCTGTAGATATCCGACCAGGGCCCGAGCGGCGCCCCCTTGGTGTAGAGCTCGGGCGGCGCGAAGCCCGGCGTGTACATCGGCGCCAGCATGGGCAGGTCCTTGTTGATGGCCTGGCGCGCGGCGCCGAAGTCGAGCAGGATCGGCGAGCAGTCGCTGCGCAGGTAGATGTTGGCCGGTTTCAGGTCCAGGTGCAGCAGCTTGTTGGCATGGACTTCGCGCAGGCCATGGCAGACGCCGTTGAAGACCTTGCGGATGAAGGCTTCGTTCAGGCGGCTGCCCTTGCCCATCACGCGCGCGATGTGTTCCTGCAGCGAGTGGCCCGATTCGTAGGCCATCACCATGTAGACCGTCTCGTTGGCGCGGAAGAAGTTCAGGATGCGCACCACGTTCGGATGAACGATGCGGGCCAGCGCCCTGCCCTCCTCGAAGAAACACTTCAGGCCGATGCGGAACAGCGGCTGGTTGGGCTTGGCGACCGTGGGCGCGAGTTCGCCCGGCTGGCGCAGTGCGAGCGCGCTCGGCAGGTACTCCTTGATGGCCACCGCATTGCCTTCGGCATCATGTGCAAGATAGACAATACTGAACCCGCCAGACGCGATTTTCTTTACAATGCGATATCCGGCAATCTCCAGCCCATCCGGCAAGGGTGCGTTATTTTGTGCGGCCATACTGAAGAGTTCCTTGCATAACACGGCGATTGTGTGGATAAATGTCGGCTTTGTAAAGAATAAAGAGCTTCCAGCAAAAACCTCAGCGCCTGCGCATCGCTGCAGACAAATCGTCAATACAGCGAGACGAATGCAAGGACGCGATGGGGGTTTTACGGACACTCTACAAACCGGGGACTCCATTGAGCATTTCAAGCATGACAGGTTATGCGGTCGCCACCAGCGAAGGCGCTGCCGGCACCCTCACGATCGAGATCAAGAGCGTCAATTCGCGCTTCCTCGATCTTCAGTTCCGCATCAACGACGAGCTGCGCGCGCTGGAACCGGACCTGCGCGCCGCGATCATGGCCGCCATCACCCGCGGCAAGGTCGAAGCCCGCCTGTCGTTCGGCCGCAAGGCCACTGGCGGCACCCAGGCGCTGAACCACGAACTGCTGGCCGACCTGGCGCGGCTGCAGGGCGAGGTCACGCGCCACTTCGTCTCGGCGCCCCTGATGTCGGTGGCCGAGCTGCTGCGCTGGCCCGGCGTGATCGAGGAGTCGCACGTCGGCCAGGAGTCGCTGCAGGCGGACGTGGCCGCCCTCACCGCGAAGACGATTGCCGCGTTCGTGGAAAGCCGCAAGCGCGAAGGCGCGGCGCTGGAAGCGATGCTGCTGTCGCGCATCGACGCAATGGAAGCGATCGTCAAGCGCATCACCCCGCTCATCCCGCAGGTGATTTCGCAGTTCCAGCAAAAGGCGGTCGAGCGCATGCAGGACGCGCTGGGCCTTGCCGGCCACGGCAATCCATCGGTCTTGAGCCGCCAGGAAGTCTTTGAGCGCATCCGCCAGGAAGTGACGCTGTACGGCATCCGCATCGACGTCTCGGAAGAGCTGTCGCGCCTCTCGGCCCACCTCGCCGAAACCCGTCACATCCTGAAAAAGGGCGGCCAGGTCGGCAAGCGCCTGGACTTCATGATGCAGGAGCTGAACCGCGAAGCGAACACGCTCGGCGCCAAGGCCTCGGTGAAGGAACTGGCCGACGCGTCGATGGAACTGAAGCTGCTCATCGAGCAGATGCGCGAGCAGGTGCAGAACCTGGAGTAAATACAATGTGAATTGGCGGCGTGGTTTTTTTAGCGCCGCTTGAACGCGTGGACGG